>NZ_CM002917.1:300000-522500 GCF_000154705.2 Hoeflea phototrophica DFL-43
GTCAAATCCGCAGGTCCGGCCTTTCCGGTGGAAATCCTTGGTCTTCAGGGCACGCCGCAGGCCGGTGACCGCTTTGCAGTGGTCGAGAATGAAGGCCGTGCCCGTGAGATTGCCGAGTACCGCCAGCGTCTGGCCCGTGACAAGGCAGCCGCCCGCCAGAGCGGCTCGCGCGGTTCGCTCGAGCAAATGATGACCCAGCTGCAGGATACCGGCAGCCAGGAATTCCCGCTGCTGGTCAAGGGCGATGTGCAGGGTTCGATCGAAGCCATCGCTGGCGCCATCGAGAAGCTGGGGACCGACGAAGTCCGTGCCCGGATCATCCACTCTGGCGCCGGTGCGATCACCGAATCCGATATCAGCCTCGCCGAAGCTTCTGGCGCTGCGATCATCGGCTTCAACGTCCGCGCCAACAAGCAGGCACGCGATGCAGCCGAGCGCGACGGTGTCGAGATCCGCTACTACAACATCATCTACGATCTGGTCGATGATGTGAAAGCGGCGATGTCGGGCATGCTCTCGCCGGAACGTCGCGAGACCTTCCTGGGCAACGCCGAAATCCTCGAGGTCTTCAACATCACCAAGGTCGGCAAGGTTGCCGGTTGCCGGGTCACCGAAGGCAAGGTCGAGCGTGGCGCAGGCGTCCGCCTGATCCGCGACAGCGTTGTCATTCACGAAGGCAAGCTCAAGACCCTCAAGCGCTTCAAGGATGAAGTGGCTGAGGTGAATGGCGGCCAGGAATGCGGCATGGCCTTCGAAAACTACGAAGACATCCGCGCCGGCGACGTCATCGAGTGCTTCCGCGTCGAGCACGTTACCCGCACGCTTTGACCGGAAAAACAGCCTGGCGTGTAAAGCGCCGGGCGTTTGTCCGTTGTCTCCTGTCCGGACGTTTGCGTCCGCAAATCAGGTTGGGAACCCATGAGCAAGCCAACGACATCGGCCCCCTCCCAGCGCATGCTGCGTGTCGGGGAACAGGTTCGCGCTGCGATCACCCAGGTGCTTCAGCGCGGTGATATCCGCGATCCGATTCTCTCCAACACCCTGATTTCGGTGACGGAAGTGCGGATGTCCCCGGATCTGCAGGTCGCGACAGCTTATGTCACGCCGCTGGGCGTTGAGGACCACGCTGCAACCATTGCGGCGCTGAACAAGAACGCCCGCTTCATCCGGGGCCGGATCTCGCCGGATCTGCGCCAGATGCGCAACATCCCCGAGCTTCGTTTCCGCGACGACACCAGCTTCGAGAATTATTCAAAGATTGATGCGCTTTTGCGCTCGCCCGAAGTCGCCCGTGATCTCGATCACGATGAGGACGCGGACGGCACGACGGAAAACCCAGATTCCCAAGGCGAAGGGAAAAGCTGAGATGGGCCGCCGCGGCAAGAAGAAGGGCCGTCCGATTTCGGGCTGGCTGGTCCTCGGCAAGCCCTGGGATTTCGGTTCCACCGAGGCTGTCTCCAAGATCAAATGGCTGTTCAAGGCCGACAAGGCCGGTCATGCAGGAACGTTGGATCCGCTTGCGTCCGGAATGCTGCCCATCGCATTGGGCGAGGCCACCAAGACGGTGCCCTATGTCATGGATGGGCGGAAGATCTATGAATTCACCGTCGCCTGGGGCGAACAACGCACCACCGATGATCTCGAAGGCGAGGTCACCGAGAGCTCCGATCAGCGCCCCGGCCGCGCTGCAATCGAGGCCTTGCTGCCCAATTACACCGGCGTGATCGAGCAGGTCCCGCCGGCCTTCTCCGCCGTCAAGATCGCCGGCGAACGTGCCTATGACATGGCGCGCAGCGGCGAGGTTGTGGAAATCCCCTCGCGCGAGGTCGAGATCCACCGGATCACCCTGCTCAGCTGTCCCGATCCTGACCACGCGATCTTTGAGGTCGAATGCGGCAAGGGCACCTATGTGCGGGCTCTGGCGCGTGATTTCGGCCGTGATCTGGGTTGTTTCGGTCACATCTCGGCGCTGCGCCGGACCATGGTCGTCCCCTTCAGCGAAGACCAGATGGTCCCGCTCGCCGATCTCACAGCACTTGAAGAGATCGAGGACGATGCGGAGCGGCTGGCGGCCCTCGATGCTTTCCTGGTGCCTGCAGGAGAAGCGCTCGCCGGCTTGCCGCGCATCGACATCTCGGGCGATCAGGCGCACCGGCTCCGCATGGGCAATCCGATCATCCTGCGCGGCCGCGACGCACCGGTTGCCACCGATGACGCCTGCGCCTTCAATGCCGGTGTGCTGGTGGCGATCGGGGAAGTGGCAGGCGGCGAGTTCCGCCCACGCCGGGTGTTCAAGGCGTAAACCTTGCCGCTGTTCGCGCCTTGCGTCCCGCCACCCGCCGTAGCAGAGTGAGCCCATGACATGTGCGATGACCATGACATGGACCGGAGACGGGCGTGCGTAAGGGTACCGGGGGATTATGCCGTGAAAAGACTGTCCAGATCAGCCATGGCAGCGCTGTTTGCGCTTGCTGCGGCCGCAATCATGAGCCCTGTTTCGGCAAGCGCCCAGACACCCGGCTATGACGGCAATGGCTGCGGCTGGTACATCATTCTAGGGTGCTCGGCCAGCCGCGCGGACGCGCAGCAAACGCTCCGGCAACTCGGCGGGCCGATGGTCGGCGGCGGCGCCGGTTCGCGGGTGCTCAACACCTCCGATGTCGATGGTTTCCGCAACGGTTTCTACTGCGTGGCCGATGGCCCCTACGTTTCCGAAGCCGATGCTGCATCGGTGGCCTGGATCGAGGCCGTGCCCGACGCCTACGTCAAGCGCGGCTGTTGAGGCGGCGGCAATCACGGTAGTGGTTCGCTAAGCTGGCTGGCCAATCGGGCAAACAGGCTTGAGACTGCGGTCTCATCTATCGGCGTCTCGGCATTGACTGAGACTGAAATGCACGATGTGTCGCCATCGGCATGGCGAAGGGCCGCCGTCAGGTTGAGCACACCTGGTTCGCTGCCGCCTTTGTAAGCGACCCGGTTCCAATTTGCGGTCCGAACCGGCCCGGGATTGAGTGTAAAGATGTCGAGGTGAGCCACTTCGATGGCGAGCTCGCACAGTTGCTCCACAGGAACGTACCATTCGACGCCCTGGTGGTGTGGGCCCGTTACGTCTTCAACTTCGGGAAGCTTGCGCCACTCGAGGTCTTCCAACAAGATCAGCCGCTCCTGGCTATTGCCAGCAGCGTAGCGTGCGGCTAGCTCTGGATCGGCCTTGAGATGAAAAAAGGCCCGAGTGGTCAAAAGCGTGTTCAGGCCCAGTCTTTCGGCGATTCGGTCGCGGCCCAGAAGGCGAATCAGCATGTCTGTGGCTGTATTGTCGCTTTCAGCAATCATCGCTGCGGCCAGTGTGTGCAGTGTGAATGGCGCCCCGGAAGGGAAGTCCTGAAGCCTGCCCGAGGGCAGCGAGCGGTCCCGCTCTTCAAGCCGCATCACATCGTCCCATGACCGGCGACCTGCGTTGAGATCGTCCATCAGGACTGCCAGTACGCCGAGTTTGAATGCGGAGCCAACAGCAAGCCGACGTTCAGCGGACAATGCGAAGTCCGGGACATTTTCCCGGCGAACCAGGTAGGACACCTCTCCGGGAGTTGCAGCGATAGCCGCGAGCGTTTCCTCAAAAGATGCGGTCTTTGGCTCCGCCGGCTTGATCAGCAAGCCGACAATCAGTCCGTCTTGGTCCAGTTTGATCTCAACGGGGATTGAATGGGTCTCGGTTTCTACAAGATACCGTTCCGAGTCCTGTCGCACTGAAAGCATCTCACCATATCTGTCCTCGACATCCCGGATTATGCTTTGAAGCCGCTTGGTGGGGACGGCCATCAGAAACCGTGCGGAAAAGAGTGTTTCTTCAAGGGTGGGCGCACCGAAAACCTGTTCCAGCCGCTCTATCTCCATCTCTCCGGCATGAGCTTTAGCCATTCCGCCGCATCCCATGCCCCCCGATACCGAGACACAAAGCATAAGCCACAACGTGCCTTTCATGAAGACCTCCTGCTTTGCCGAGAAGTCTGGTTCCAGACTTTAGAGCATGCGGCACTTCAATGTGAAGTCCTGAGACTGGCAACGTCGGGTGGTGCATTGCCGCGGGCGATGCCTTCACCTCAAGGCGTTGCATGATATTTCCCTTTCATTTCGGGTGAATTTGCCCTATAGCCCAGCCGTCGCGCCGGTTTGCCTTTATCGGCGATCCCGTGCGGCATTCGAGGCCCTTGCTGGACGACATCCCGGCAGCGGGCGCCATATCCATCCAATTTGAAAGGATCTACGATGTCGATTACTGCTGAGCGCAAGGCTGCGCTGATCGAAGAATACGCGACCACACCAGGTGATACGGGTTCCCCGGAAGTCCAGGTCGCAATTCTGACCGAACGGATCAACAATCTGACCGGTCACTTCAAGGACAACAAGAAGGACAACCATTCACGCCGCGGGCTGTTGAAGATGGTTTCCACGCGCCGTTCGCTGCTTGACTATGTCAAGGGCAAGAACCACGAGCGCTACGCAACGCTGATCGCCCGTCTGGGCATCCGCCGCTAACAAATCTTCCGGCGGGCAGGGTGCACACCTTTCCCGCCGGTCGGCTATCTACGGCCCGCAGGGTTGCGGGCACAGGCGTCCGGGCGCACGCCGAACCGGTTCATGACCGGCCAAGCGCCTTAACCGTCCGGCGGCCTGAGAGACAGGTCCCCGGCACACTTGATAGCCTGTCATGGGGCAGGATTGCCGGATGCTTTGACCGCCGATGACGGTGCGCAGCAAAGCCACAAAGCCTCCCGCTGTCTTGCCCGTGATGTGCTGAAACAACCGGATTTCGCAATGCGCGCGGCGGCTACAGCCGGCCCGCCTCGAAATCCGCACATGAAGGACAAGTTATGTTCGATACCCATAAGGTCGAAATTGAATGGGGTGGCCGTCCGCTCATCCTGGAAACCGGCAAGGTTGCCCGTCAGGCCGATGGCGCTGTCATCGCCACCTACGGCGAGACTGTGGTGCTGGCCACCGTCGTTTCGGCCAAGTCGCCCAAGCCCGGTCAGGACTTTTTCCCGCTGACCGTCAACTACCAGGAAAAGACCTACGCAGCCGGCAAGATCCCCGGTGGCTACTTCAAGCGCGAAGGCCGTCCGAGCGAAAACGAGACGCTGACCTCGCGTCTGATCGACCGTCCGCTGCGCCCGCTGTTCCCCGATGGCTACAAGAACGACACCCAGATCATCATCACCGTGATGCAGCATGATCTGGAAAACAATCCGGACATTCTCGCGCTGGTCGCAGCCTCCGCTGCCCTGACCATCTCCGGCATCCCCTTCATGGGTCCGATCGCCGGTGCGCGCGTCGGCTACATCAACGGCGAATATGTGCTCAACCCGCATGTCGACGAGATGCCTGAATCGGATCTCGACCTGGTCGTCGCCGGCACCAATGACGCCGTTCTGATGGTGGAATCGGAAGCCAAGGAACTGGCTGAAGACGTCATGCTCGGCGCCGTTATGTTCGGCCACAAGAGCTTCCAGCCGGTGATCGATGCAATCATCAAGCTTGCTGAAGCCGCTGCCAAGGAGCCGCGCGACTTCTCCGCTCCCGATCACTCGGACCTCGAAGCCGAAATGCTCTCCATGTGCGAAGCCGATCTGCGCAAGGCCTATGAGAACACCGACAAGGCAGCCCGTTATGCCGCCATCGATGAGGTCAAGGCCAAGGTCAAGGAACACTTCGCGCCTGCTGAAGGCGAAGAGCCCCGCTTCACTTCCGAAGTCATCGGCGCGGTCTTCAAGTCGCTCCAGGCCAAGGTCGTGCGCGGCGCCATCCTCGAGACCAAGAGCCGCATCGACGGACGTGATCTCTCGACCGTGCGCCCGATCGTCTCCGAAGTCGGCCTTCTGCCGCGCACTCACGGCTCGGCGCTGTTCACCCGCGGCGAGACCCAGGCCATCGTGGTTGCCACGCTCGGCACCGGCGAGGACGAGCAGTATGTCGACAGCCTGACGGGGACCAAGAAGGCCACCTTCATGCTGCACTACAACTTCCCGCCCTACTCGGTCGGCGAGACCGGCCGCACCGGTTCGCCCGGCCGCCGCGAAATCGGCCACGGCAAGCTCGCATGGCGTGCCATCAACCCGATGATGCCGTCCGCCGAGCAGTTCCCCTACACGCTGCGTGTGGTCTCGGAAATCACCGAATCCAACGGCTCCTCCTCGATGGCCACGGTCTGCGGCACCTCGCTGGCGCTGATGGATGCAGGCGTGCCGCTGGCCAAGCCCGTCGCAGGTATCGCCATGGGCCTGATCAAGGAAGGCGAAGACTTCGCAGTCCTCTCCGACATTCTCGGTGACGAGGATCATTTGGGCGACATGGACTTCAAGGTTGCGGGCACCGCCGACGGCATCACCGCGCTTCAGATGGACATCAAGATCGATGGCATCACCGAAGAAATCATGAAGATTGCGCTGAGCCAGGCTGAAGGCGGCCGTCTGCACATTCTCAAGGAGATGGGCAACGCGCTCACCGAGAGCCGTGGCCAGCTGGGCGAGTTCGCGCCGCGCATCGAAGTCATGAATATCCCGGTCGACAAGATCCGTGACGTCATCGGCACCGGTGGCAAGATCATCCGCGAGATCGTCGAGAAGACCGGCGCCAAGATCAACATCGACGACGACGGCACCATCAAGATTGCCTCGTCCTCGGGCAAGGAAATCGAGGCCGCCAAGAAGTGGATCCACTCGATCGTCGCCGAGCCTGAAGTCGGCGTCATCTATGAAGGCACCGTCGTCAAGGTCGCCGATTTCGGTGCCTTCGTGAACTTCTTCGGCCCCAAGGACGGCCTGGTCCACATTTCGCAGCTCGCTGCCGAACGTGTCGCCAAGACCTCCGACGTCGTCAAGGAAGGCCAGAAGGTCTGGGTCAAGCTGCTCGGCTTCGACGAGCGCGGCAAGGTCCGCCTGTCGATGAAGGTCGTCGACCAGGAAACCGGCAAGGAAGTTACCGGCGACGAATAAGTCCCGCGATTTCAGGGCTTGGGTGGGTGACTGCTCGAGGCTGGCGAATTGAGAGAAGCCCCCGGATCGTGATGGTTCGGGGGCTTTTCATTCAACCAGAGTGGATCTGAAGCCATACTCTCCGCAACGATCATTCTGGCGGGAAAATTTAATCCACAGACAGGTCCCGGAGCCAAGCATCCGAGCCTGCAGGCCACAACCGGTCAGCTTCCGCGCTGACTGTTTTCCGTGCCGCCATATTGAAAAGCCCCGATTCGCGAGAACCGGGGCTCAGAAACTGGGATAAAGCGCGCGGCTTCCGCCTACCCCTCGTCAGCCTTCTTCAACTCATCGACAATCGGCATCGAAGTGATGTTGAAGCCCGAATCCACGTAGTGGATCTCTCCGGTCACACCCGACGACAGGTCCGAAAGCAGGTAGAGAGCCGATTTGCCGACATCGCCGATATCGACGGTGCGGCGCAGAGGCGCGTTCTTTTTCTGGTAGTTGAACATCGCCCGCGCATCGCCGATGCCTGCACCAGCCAGCGTGCGTACCGGACCTGCCGAGATGGCGTTGACGCGGATGCCGTCCTGGCCGTAATCGGCGGCCAGATAGCGCACCATGGCTTCCAGCGCCGCCTTGGCGACGCCCATCACGTTGTAGTTCGGCATCACCCGCATCGAGCCGCCATAAGTCAGCGTCAGGATCGAGCCACCCTCGCTCATCAGCGGTGCGGCGCGCTGCGCCACTTCGGTGAACGAATAGGCCGAGATCACCATGGTGCGGGAGAAGTTCTCCCGTGTTGTCACATCCGCGTAGCGGCCCTTGAGTTCCGACTTGTCGGAGAACCCGATGGCGTGCACCACAAAATCGATTGTGCCCCATTCGGCTTTGAGCGTGTCGAACACCGCATCAACGCTCGCCACATCCTCAACGTCACACGGCAAGAGCAGTTTCGAACCGACGCTTTCCGCCAGTGGCCTGACCCGCTTCTCGAAGGCTTCGGCCTGATAGGTAAATGCCAGTTCCGCCCCGGCCTCGGCCAGTTGCTGGGCGATGCCCCAGGCAATCGAGTGGTTGTTGAGCACGCCCATAATCAGGCCGCGCTTGCCTTTCATGATCCCTGTCATCTCACTCACCGGTCATGACGCTGGAAAACCAGCGTCGCATTGGTGCCGCCAAAGCCGAAGGAGTTCGACAGCGCCGTGTCGATCTTCGCATCATCGATGCGCTCGCGCACAATCGGCACGCCATCGAATTCGGGGTCGAGCTCGGTGATATGGGCGCTCTCTCCCACAAAACCTTCCTGCATCATCAAAAGCGAATAGATCGCCTCCTGCGCGCCCGCTGCTCCCAGCGAGTGTCCGGTCAGGGACTTGGTCGACTGCACGTAGGGAAGATCATCGGCGAAAACCTCGCGGATTGCGCCGATTTCCTTGGAATCGCCCACCGGCGTCGAGGTGCCGTGGGTGTTGACGTAATCCACCCGGCCTTTGACGGTTGCCAGCGCCTGGCGCATGCAGCGCACCGCACCCTCGCCCGATGGCGCCACCATGTCGTAGCCGTCAGATGTTGCGCCGTAGCCGGTCAGCTCGGCATAGATCTTGGCGCCGCGGGCCTTGGCGTGTTCGAGCTCTTCGAGCACCAGAACGCCCGCGCCGCCGGCGATGACGAAGCCGTCGCGGGTTGTGTCATAGGCGCGGCTGGCGGTGGCCGGCGAGCTTTCATTGTATTTCGAACTCATCGCTCCCATTGCGTCGAACAGGTTCGACATGGTCCAGTCGAGATCTTCGTGGCCCCCGGCAAACATCATGTCCTGCTTGCCCCACTGGATCAGCTCCGCCGCGTTGCCGATGCAATGCGCAGAGGTCGAGCAGGCCGAGGAGATCGAGTAGTTCACGCCATGGATCTTGAACCAGGTGGCCAGTGTGGCCGAGGCGGTCGAAGACATGGATTTCGGCACCGCGAAGGGGCCGATCCGCTTCGGGCTGCCGTTCTTGCGGGTGATGTCGGCGGCATCGATCAGCGTGCGGGTCGACGGTCCGCCCGATCCCATCACAATGCCGGTGCGCTCATTGGTGATGTCGGCTTCGCTGACCCCGGCATCGTCGATTGCCTGCTGCATGGCGACGTGGTTCCAGGCGCCGCCGCGCGACAGGAACCGCATGGCGCGCCGGTCCACCAGTTCCGTCGGGTCGAGCGTCGGCGCGCCCCAGACGTGGCTGCGGAAGCCGTGATCCGCAAAATCCTGGCTGAAGCTGATGCCCGACTTGGCATTGCGCAGCGATTCGGTCACTTCTGACGCGTTGTTTCCGATTGAGGATACGATCCCCATGCCCGTGACGACGACTCGTCTCATGTGATTGCCCTTTCGCGTGGAGGGGTCCGGTGTCCGCCCGGCGCCAGCCTGGCGGGTTCAGGGGTATCAGCCCGATGTGTCAGGCGGTTTTGTCCTTGGCAAGACCGACCTTAAGATCGGAGGCGTTGTAGATCGTCTCGCCATCTGCCTTGAGCCAGCCATCGGCGATGCCGAGCACCAGCCGGCCGCGCATGACGCGCTTGAAGTCGATGCCATATTCGAGCTTCTTCACCTCCGGCGTCACCATGCCCTTGAATTTCACTTCGCCGGTCGACAGCGCCATGCCGCGGCCCTCCTCGCCGAGCCAGCCGAGGTAAAACCCGGTGAGCTGCCACATGCCGTCAAGGCCCAGGCAGCCGGGCATCACCGGGTTGCCCTTGAAGTGGCAGGGGAAGAACCAGAGATCCGGCGTGATGTCGAATTCCGCGCGCAGATAGCCCTTGTCGAACTCGCCGCCGGTTTCCGAGATATCTGTGATCCGGCTGACCATCAGCATCGGCGGCAACGGCAGTTGCGCGTTGCCCGGGCCGAAAAGATCGCCCTCGGCACATTTGATGAGTTCGTCGTAGCTGTAGCTTGATTGCCTGTCGACCATGTAAACTGCGTCTCCCCGTTCGCCGTCTTCCGCGCGGCCTTGGTTCTCGATCCTTATGCCAGGCGAAAACCGCTCTCACGCTAGCATACCAACGCTGTGGGGCGAAACCGCACCTGCGAGGCACTCCCGAATACCGGAAGCGGCTTAGGAACGAAAGAGGTGACGGTACGGAAAGTCACAGGCTAGGCATCTCTATTGAAAGCAATCTCTACAAAAGATATATGAAGGGGACGAATTCGAACGTCTGGACAGTTTTGACCATGCATTCCGCGACGAGATCAAAAACCGCCGACCGCGATTCGGCCTTGCGCTTGCGCGACGCCGGCCTAAGACCGACGCGTCAGCGCGTGGCACTTGCTGATCTGTTGTTCGCAAAGGGCGACAGGCACCTGACAGCCGAGGAATTGCACGAAGAGGCCGTCAGCGTCGGCGTGCCCTGTTCGCTGGCCACTGTCTACAACACGCTGCACCAGTTCACCGAGGCTGGAATGCTCCGTGTGTTGTCGCTCGAAACCGCGAAAACCTATTTCGACACCAATGTCTCCGATCATCACCATTTCGTGGTCGAGGGATCCAACAACGTGCTCGACATTCCGGTTGGCAACATTTCGGTCAGTGATCTGCCCGAGGCACCCGAAGGCATGGAAATCACCCATGTCGACGTGGTGATCCGCGTTCGCCCCAAACGCTGAACAAGCCCCCAAGGCATTCCTGAAGCTTCAACCCGGCCTCTGAGCCGGCCCGGTTGGCCGATCTTTGCGTGGGGCATTGCCTCCAAAGGTTGATAAAGATTTCCCGCAGCCGGAGTTTTGCCGGCTGCCTTGATCATATTGGGCCGATCGCTCTGGAATTGTCGTGGTTTTCCCATTACTAGCTTGCTCATGCTGTTTGGCGCGCTTGCGTGCCCGGACAGACATGTTTCGGGAGCTTAAGAGGAAAACACATGCCGCCCTATCGTTCGAGAACCTCCACCCATGGCCGCAACATGGCAGGCGCGCGCAGCCTGTGGCGGGCCACCGGAATGAAGGACGGAGATTTTGGCAAGCCGATCATCGCGGTGGTCAATTCCTTCACCCAGTTCGTGCCTGGCCATGTGCACCTGAAGGATCTCGGCCAGCTTGTCGCCCGCGAGATCGAGAAGGCGGGCGGTATCGCCAAGGAGTTCAACACCATTGCGGTCGATGATGGCATCGCCATGGGCCACGACGGCATGCTCTACTCGCTGCCCTCGCGCGAGATTATCGCTGACAGTGTCGAGTACATGGTCAACGGCCATTGTGCCGACGCCATGGTCTGCATCTCCAATTGCGACAAGATCACTCCAGGCATGCTCAACGCCGCCATGCGGCTCAACATACCGGCGGTGTTCGTCTCCGGTGGCCCGATGGAAGCAGGCAAGGTCGTGCTGGAAAACGGCGTCGCCAAATCCGTCGATCTCGTTGATGCGATGGTTCTTGCTGCCGACGACAGTGTTTCCGATGCCGATGTCATGACGATGGAGCAGAACGCTTGCCCCACCTGCGGCTCGTGCTCCGGCATGTTCACCGCCAACTCCATGAACTGCCTGACCGAAGCCCTCGGTCTGGCGCTGCCGGGCAATGGCTCGACGCTCGCCACCCACAAGGACCGTGAACGTCTTTTCGTCGAGGCCGGGCATCTGATTGTCGATCTGGCCAGGCGCTACTATGAGCAGGATGACGCAACCGCCCTTCCGCGCTCCATCGCCAGCTTTGCCGCCTTCGAGAACGCCATGACGCTGGATATCTCCATGGGCGGCTCGACCAATACGGTGCTGCATCTGCTTGCGGCCTCCCATGAGGGGGAAGTCGGTTTCACCATGGATGATATCGACCGGCTGTCCCGCAAGGTTCCGGTGCTGTGCAAGGTGGCGCCCGCAGTCGAGAACATCCACATGGAAGACGTGCACCGCGCCGGCGGCATCTTCGGAATTCTTGGCGAGTTGGACCGCGCCGGGCTGATCGACAGCTCGCTGCCCACCATTCATTCCGCCACGATGAAGCAAGCGCTGGCGGGTTGGGACATCGTCCAGACTGACTCCGAGGCCGTGCACAAATTCTATTCCGCGGCCCCCGGCGGGGTTCCGACACAGACCGCTTTCTCCCAGGAGCGCCGCTACGAGGAAGGCGTCGATCTGGACCGCAAGACCGGCGTCATCCGCGCAAGGGATCACGCCTATTCCCAGGACGGCGGACTGGCCGTGCTGTTCGGCAACATCGCGCTCGATGGCTGCATCGTCAAAACCGCAGGCGTCGATGAATCCATCCTCAAGTTCACCGGGCCCGCGCGCATCTTTGAAAGCCAGGATTCCGCTGTCTCCGCGATCCTGACCGGCAAGGTCAAGCCGGGCGCGGTGGTCCTGATCCGCTATGAGGGTCCGCGTGGCGGTCCCGGCATGCAGGAGATGCTCTACCCGACGAGCTACCTGAAGTCCAAGGGGCTGGGCAAGGTCTGCGCATTGGTCACCGATGGCCGCTTCTCGGGTGGCTCGTCCGGTCTGTCCATCGGTCACGTTTCTCCCGAAGCGGCCGAGGGCGGCGCCATCGGTCTGGTCGAAGAGGGCGACACCATCGTCATCGACATTCCCAACCGGGTCATGAAGGTGGACCTGCCCGACAGCGTCCTGGCCGATCGCCGCGCGGCGATGGAGGCCCGTGGCGCCGACGCATGGAAGCCGTCCGAAAAGCGCAAGCGCAAGGTCACAACGGCGCTCAAGGCCTATGCGGCCATGACCAGTTCTGCGGCCAAGGGGGCCGTGCGTATCGTCTGATGACCGTGACGGATGCAGACTTGCGGAGCTTTATGACAGATTTGTCCTGAGCTCCGGTCTGTTGTCGCCTTACCTGAAGGCTTCGCCCGGATAGGCGCCCCAGATCTGGCTTTGGGCCACATAGCCGTCCATACCTTCGGCGCTGGCCTCGCACCACTCGCCGTCACAGGCCTTGACCTTGACGACCACGCCGGGCTCGAGCCGCGCCACCACCCGGGCGTTGGCGCGGGCCTCGCGGTGCATGCTGGTGAACTCGTCCTTGCCGCTGGCGGCCTTCCAGGGTGCCACCGTGGCGGTGCGCTCACCTGAAAGCAACGACTGGTAGACCCAGCCCTCGGTGCCCTCGGCGTCGCGCACCCGGCGCCAGTTGTCATACTCCTGGATCACTTCCATCGGCACACCCGGCCGGGTGTAAAGCCAGGCCACCGCATAGTCGCGTCCGGGTCCGATCCTGAGATTGACCCGTGTCGCCTTGAGGCTGACAAATCGCGGCAAGGGCAGGCCGCTGGGTCCCTTGCCTGCGCTCTGGGCATGGGCCACACCGACGCCTGACGGGCAGAACGGGCCCGATGGCACAATCGTTGTGGCCGCGAGCACGAGGCAGCTTGCGGCAAGAAGGGAAAGGCGACGCATTACTCACACCTTTTCGGTTCGGGCGCTCTGCGGAGCGCCTCTGAATGTCTCACGCCAGGCTCGGCTCATCCCGCGTTCGGCGGGCATCAGCGCGCTGGCAGCGTCTTTATGGTCTGCGCCAGCATGCAAGGGCGCTGCAACCATAATGCTTTTTCGGTATCAATCCCGACCGTTTGGATTGTCATCCCCGGAGGGTCTGATAGAAAAAGCGATACGCAAGCGACACTATCGCCCAGTTTGGTTAAAGAGCTCTCAACGCCGGACCTGCAACAATATGCCAAATCGAAAAAAACCGAAGGTCTATATCACCCGCCGCCTGCCTGATCAGGTTGAGACGCGGATGCGTGAACTCTTTGATGCGGAACTCAACATCACTGATGAACCGCGCGCCCAGCCCGAACTGGTGGCGGCCATGCGTTCGGCTGATGTTCTGGTCCCCACTGTGACCGACAAGATCGATGCCGCGTTGATTGAGCAGGCCGGCCCGCAGATGAAGCTGATCGCCAATTTCGGCAATGGTGTTGACAACATCGATGTCGATGCAGCGCAGAAGAAGGGCATCACCGTCACCAACACGCCCAATGTCCTGTCCGACGACACTGCAGACATGACCATGGCGTTGATGTTGGCCGTGCCGCGCCGGCTCACCGAGGGTGCAAATGTCCTTGTCGGCAATGATGGGAGCTGGAAGGGCTGGTCGCCGACCTGGATGCTTGGCCACCGCATTGGCGGCAAGCGGCTTGGCATCATCGGCATGGGCCGCATTGGCACCGCGGTGGCCCGCCGCGCCAAGGCCTTTGGCCTTTCGATCCATTATCACAACCGCCGCCGGGTCGATCCGGACACCGAGGATCAGCTTGAGGCGACCTATTGGGACAGCCTGGATCAGATGCTGGCGCGCGTTGACATTGTCTCGGTCAATTGCCCTTCGACACCCGCCACGTTCCACCTTCTGTCGGCCCGCAGGCTCGAGCTGATGAAACCTGGCGCTTACATAGTCAACACTGCGCGCGGCGGCATCATCGACGAGGATGCACTGATCAAGGCGTTGCGTGAAGGCCGTCTGTCAGGCGCGGGCCTCGATGTGTTCGAACATGAGCCGGCAGTCGACAAGCGTCTGGTCAAGCTCGCTTCGGAAGGCAGGGTGGTGCTGTTGCCGCATATGGGCTCGGCCACCATGGAGGGGCGGATCGACATGGGTGACAAGGTGATCATCAACATCCGCACCTTCTTCGACGGCCACCGCCCGCCCGACCGCGTGCTGCCGCTCAGAAGCTGAAAGCGCTTATATCTCCAATATCGAAACGTCAGCCTTTCCGCCCGTAGCGAACGGTCTGGAAGCTCGCCGCCAGCCCGTCATAGAGCAGCAGCCTTCCGATCAGCGGTTCGCCCGCGCCGGTGATCAGCTTGATCACTTCCATCGCCTGCAAGGTGCCGATCACCCCTGTCAGCGCGCCGATGACCCCGGCCTCGGCGCAGGAGGGCACCAGTCCCGGCGGTGGGGCTTCGGGAAACAGGTCGCGGTAGCGCGGGCAGGGCTTGCCGTCCGCGTTGACCTGATAGGGCGCAAGCACGGTCACCGAGCCGTCAAACCGTCCCACCGCTGCCGTCACCAGCGGAATTGCCAGCGTTTCACAGGTGTCGGCAAGCAGGTAACGGGTTTCGAAATTGTCCGATCCGTCGACCACCATGTCATAGGCGGTGATGATGTCGGTGGCATTGTCCGGCGTGAGCCTCACCGGATGCGTGATCACGCGGACATGCGGGTTGAGCCGCTTGAGCCCACGTGCGGCACTCTCGGTCTTGCCTATGCCGACATTTGCCGTGTCATGCAGGATCTGCCGTTGCAGGTTTGACAGCGACACCTCGTCATCGTCAGTCACGCCGAGAACCCCGACCCCTGCAGCCGCCAGATAGCTTAGCACCGGCGACCCCAGCCCGCCGGCGCCGATCACCAGCACCCGCGCCGCCTTGAGCTTCTGCTGTCCGGCACCGCCCACCTCCGCCAGCACGATATGCCGGGCATAACGGGCGATTTCATCGGCATTGAGATGGGTGTCGTCCATGTCTCTCTCCATCTGCCCGTTCAGGGTGTCCGTTTCAGCTTGCCGCTTCGCGCCTGGGGGTGGCGCGGCCCTCACTGACCTCGAACATCTGGCCGCGTGGCCCAAGGCTTCCAAACATCGCCGCATCGGTACCGGTCATGAAGGCCTGGCAGTCCAGCGTCTCGATCAGATCAAAGAGCGCCGCACGGCGGCCCTCGTCAAGATGGGCGGCGACCTCATCGAGCAAAAGGATCGGCGCATGGCCGGTGAGGCTGCGCACCAGCTGCGCATGACCCAGAATGATCCCGATCAGCAATGCCTTCTGTTCCCCGGTCGATGACAGCGCCGCCGGCATCGCCTTGGCACGGTGATGCACCACCAGATCCATCCGGTGTGGACCCGACAAGGTCCGCCCGGCAGCAGCGTCGCGTCCGCGCCCGTGCTTCATCAGATCGATGAACGCAACCTCCATGTCGCTTGCCGTCTCCAGCCCCTCATCTTCGAGAAAGCCTTCAAGCCTTACACTTGCTGCCGGAAACGGGCTTTCGGCCTGGCTGTCGTCGATCAGGGCCGACAAGAGCCGCACCACTTCGCTGCGCGCCATCGCCATGGCCACGCCCAGTTCGCTCATCTGCGCCTCAAGCCCGTCCAGCCAGGTCGGGTCGGCGCGGCCTTCGGACAAAAGCCGGTTGCGGCTGCGCATTGCCCGCTCATAGCTCAAGGCGCGGCTGCCATGCGCCGGATCGACCGACAGAACCAGCCGGTCGAGAAACCGCCGCCGGTCGCCGGCAGACCCGGTGAACAGCCCGTCCATTGACGGTGTCAGCCACAACAATCGCAGATGCTCGAGCATGTCATCGGCTGAGCGTGCCGGCGATCCGTTGATGCGCACCTTGCGCGCACCGCTCTCCTCGAGCCCGTCCACACCGGTGCCGATGTCGACGGGGCCGGCCATTCCCTCAAGGCTAGCGAAAATGCTGAAGCCGGAAGCAGGCTCGGAGCCGGCCTTGATCACATCGCTGTAGGGCGCGCGCCGCATGCCCCGCCCGGGGGAGAGCAGCGAGACCGCTTCCATCAGATTGGTTTTACCGGCGCCATTGTCGCCCACCAGCACCACATGGCGTGCATCAAGTTCCAGCGACTGGCTGGCATAATTGCGGAATCCGGTGAGCTTCAGACGCTCGATGTGCACCTTCTGGGCCATCCCTGTCTCCGCTCAGTATGATTGCGGCGGGCAGGCCATTGCATTGCAATGGATCAAGCGCCGAAGACCCGCATCTAGACGCGCATCGGCATCAGCACATAAAGCGCGTCATCGCCGGCGGTGTCGCGCACCAGTGTCGGAGAGCCGGGATCCGCGAGCAGGAACACCGCATCCGTGCCCGAAAGCTGATTGGTGATGTCGAGCAGATATTTGGCGTTGAAGCCGATTTCGATCGGATCGCGGTCATAACCCACGGCGAGTTCCTCGGTGGCGCTGCCCGAGTCCGGATTGTTGACCGTCAGCGTCAGCTGACCATCGGCGATGGCGAGCTTGACCGCGCGTCCACGCTCCGACGAGATCGTCGACACCCGGTCGACCGCCTGGGCGAAGGTCTGGCAATCAACCGTCAGTTCCTTGTCGTTGCCAGTCGGGATCACGCGCTGGTAGTCGGGGAAGGTGCCGTCGATCAGCTTCGAGGTCATCACCACCGAACCGATGGTGAAGCGGATCTTGGCGTCAGACACCTCGACCGTCACCGTCAGGTCGGGGTTGTCGACCAGCTTCTGGATTTCACCCACGGTCTTGCGCGGAATGATGATGCCGGGCATGCCCTCCGAACCGGAAGGCGCATCGACATCGGCGCGGGCCAGACGGTGGCCGTCCGTGGCAACCGCGCGCAGCTTCAGAGCGCCTTCGCTTTCGATCGTGTGAACGAAAATACCGTTGAGATAATAACGGGTTTCCTCGGTCGAGATCGCAAACTGCGTGCGGTCGATCAACATTTTGAGCTCTGTTGCCGGCAGCCGGAATGTGTGGCTGAAGGCGCCGGCGGTCAGATCCGGGAAATCAGATTCAGGCAGGCACTGCAGCGTGAATTTCGAGCGGCCCGAGGCGACCGTCATCGAAGCCCCGTCGGGGTTGGTGGCCAGCATCACTTCCGATCCGTCCGAAAGCTTGCGCACGATGTCATAAAGCAGGTGCGCCGGCACCGTGGTTGACCCGGCCTGTTCGATCATTGCCGGGGTCGCCTCGGTAATTTCCAGATCCAGGTCGGTCGCCTTCATGTCAAGCGTGGCGCCTTCGGCCTTCAGAAGCACGTTCGACAGGATCGGGATCGTGTTCCGGCGCTCGACCACGCGGTGCACGTGGTTCAGCGATTTCAGAAGGTTGGAACGCTCGAGGGTGACACGCATGATCTGTTTACCGCTTGGCTTGGGCCGGCGTTTGGTGAGCGCTGGCCGTTCAAATTCTGTCTTGTCAGGCTTGAGCCTTGCAAGGCCGGTTGGATGGCGTCCTGCTGAATGGCACATAACGCCCGGCCCGGGCGGGCAAAATGGCAGATAATGGGACGGCAATGCAACTAAAACCGGCCCGGGCATTGCTGCCCGGACCGAGATTCTGGGGATAATTTGTCGCAGTTGGCGATTATTCGATGATCAGCCGTTTGAGCAGCTCGATCTCGTGGCCGAGCTTGGTGTCCCCGTTGATCAATTCCTCGATCTTGCGCACCGCATGCAGCACAGTCGTGTGATCTCGACCGCCGAATCTGCGGCCGATTTCGGGGAACGAACGTGGCGTCATGGTCTTTGCCAGATACATCGCGATCTGGCGCGGCTTGACGATCACCCGTGTCCGCCTGTCGGACACCAGCTCCTGCCGCGTCACATTGTAGTGCCGCGAAACCACCCGCTGAATGTCTTCGATGCGCACCCGCTTGGGCTCGCCCGCATTGACCAGATGGCCGAGGAGCTCGTCCACCCGTTCAATGCTCAGATTGGGTTCGAAGCTGCGCCGGAACAGCAGCTGGTTGAACGCCCCCTCGAGCTCCCGCCCGCTTGAGGTGATGTTCTGGGCGACATGGGCGAGAATGGTCTCGTCGATGTCGAGCGTGGCATCCTCCATCTGTGCAATCGCCAGGCGCTTGCGCAGAATTTCCAGTCGCATTTCGTAGTCGGGCGCTTCGATCTCGATCGCCACACCGCCTTGCAGCCGCGAGCGCACCCTTGGGTCGAGCGATTCCAGCTCCCACGGCGCGCGGTCGGCGGCAACCACCACCTGGCGGGCCGAGTCCAGCAGCATGTTGAGCAGATGGCAGAACTCGTGCTGGATCGACTTGCCCTGCAAAAACTGCATGTCGTCGATCACCAGCAAATCGATATTGCGCAGAGATTCCTTGAACGACAGCGCATCATTGTCGCGGATCGCGGTGGCAAACCGCCACATGAAGTATTCGGCAGTCAGATAGACCACGCGGGGATTGCGGGAATGGCTGCTTGCCGCTGCCGCGATCGCCTGCAGCAGATGGGTCTTGCCCAGCCCGACATTGGAATGGATGAAAAGCGGGTTGAAGCGCACAGCGCCCGTCCCGGCTTCCGCAATGGTTCTGGCCGCCGCCAGCGCCACCCGGTTGGAGGACCCTTCAACATAGCTGTCAAAGGTGCATTGCGGGTCAAGCGGGGAGCCGATCACGGCATTGGCTGCCTGCGGCCCCTTGTTGAAAGCGCCGAATTTTGCGCCGGCCCCCTTGACCGTGACATGCTGCTCCTTGCGGGAAGCCGAAGCGCCCGGCGTTGCCTGCGAAGCATTTGGCAGGCTGGCGGCGTCCGGCGCGCTGGAAACAGCTGTCGAGCGCGTTGCCGAGCGCACCACGATTTCGATCTTGAGAACGTCAGGCGCCTCTTCGCGGTACAAAGCGCTGATCTGGTCGAGATATTTGTTGTTGATCCATGATTTCAGGAAAGCCGTCGGAACCGACAGCCGTACCACGCTCTTGGAGGCTGATTGAAGCTTCAGCCGTCCAAACCAGCTGGTGAAAATTTCTTGCCCGACCTGCGCCTTCAATCGCGCCATAACCCGTTCAAACACATCATTGGTTTTTTTCATGTCCGCCCCTTCGTCCGTCGTCGGGCAAACATCGCCGCTTTGCGGTTTGGTGCTGGTCTGTTTGTTACTCCATGCCCCTGCCGTCTGCGTCTTGATTGTTTGTGCTTGCATCGCCGCCGTAACCCCTGTTGCCGCATCCGACCGGAATCATTCCGGCCGTCCTTATGGGTCGAATTCAATCCGATCCCGCCCTGTTTTCTTTGCCGGCGCCCCCGCCAACTTATCTCCTTCATTGCTCCGCGCGTTGGCGACCTCGTATCGCCAACACGGCATTGTTTCACCGTCCCGTTGAATCCCCCGGATTCCTCGGTTAAAACTCCTCTGCACGGCAAAACGTTTGCCGATGCACTCGGAGAGTTGTTTTTGGGTTCGCCTGGCAAGAGAGCCGAGCCTCAGTGAGCGGGCAAGAACGGGGCACTGAAATTGCGCCGCTGTCCTCTTCGAAACCCTTAGGCTCCGCGCTCTCTGATGTCTGTATTTAGGCAGGATGAGGCAGGCAGATCAAGCAGGTTATTTACGAATTCTTGACACTTTAGGGCTTGACTCAAAAAGCCGAAAACGGCCCCGCGACGGCACTCATCAGCAGACAATTGGATTCATTGCCTTTTCGCGGCTTCATGATTTTTAGGCCAATCTAAACTGCGGTGCATATTAAATTATGGGACTTGACAGGACTTCTGCCGATTCCCTCGCCTGTGGCCGCGTTAAAATTTTCCACCTTCGCTAAAATGCTGAAAAATATACATTTTTGTTGCGACCGTGACGGTTCCGTGACAATTCATGGTGCCGTATTTCAGGCCAGTCCCGCAAACCATTGGGACCAAAACAAAAAAAAGGCCCGGACATGCCGGGCCTTTCGTCGACTAATGAAATTTTGCGCCGCTTAAGCGGAGATCGCCTTGACCCGGTTGGACAGGCGGGAAATCTTCCGCGAAGCTGTGTTGGCATGAACCACACCCTTGGTGGCCGCGCGCATCAGTTCGGGCTGTGCTGCCTTCAGAGCTGCTGCCGCTGCATCCTTGTCGCCGGAGCTGATGGCTTCTTCGACCTTGCGAAGGAAACCGCGGACCCGTGAGCGGCGGGCTTTGTTGATCTCGGTGCGGCGAGCGATCTTGCGGGTCGCCTTTTTCGCCGAAGTTGTATTGGCCATGAATGCCTCTCAGTTGTCAAAATCGCGAGCCCGGCAAAAAAGCGTCTCCTCGCGGAGCGTGTCGCATTAATATCCGGGATGCGGAAAAACCACGGCGAGCCCTAGAGCTGCCATTCGATGGCGGGCGTATAGCTTGTATATGGGCGGGCGTCAACGCGAAAAACCTCGGCAAGGCCGTTGCTGCGCCCAAATCACCATATGGCTGGCCCCATTGTCTCAGCGATGCTTGAATTGCGCCTTGCGCTTCTCGACAAAGGCGCCCATGCCTTCCTTCTGATCCTCGGTTGCAAACAGCGAGTGGAACAGCCGGCGTTCAAAGCGAAGCCCTTCCGCAAGGGTCATCTCGTCGGCCCGGTTGACCGACTCCTTCACCATCATTGCCACCGGCAGCGAAAAGCCTGCGATTTTCTCCGCGGCCTTGATCGCCGTCGCCATCAGGTCGTCCGCCGCCACCACGCGCGCCACCAGGCCGGAGCGCTCGGCTTCCTCAGCCTCCATGAACCGGCCGGTCAGGCACAGATCCATTGCCTTGGCCTTGCCGATGGCGCGGGTAAGCCGCTGGGTGCCGCCCATGCCAGGGATCACGCCGAGCGTGATTTCGGGCTGGCCGAACTTGGCGGTGTCTGACGCAATTATGATGTCACACATCATGGCAAGCTCGCAGCCGCCACCCAGCGCATAGCCCGACACCGCAGCGATCACCGGCTTGCGGGTATTGGCAACCGCGCTCCAGCCTTCAAAGAAGTCATTCATATAGGCGCCGACATAATCGAGCGGCTGCATTTCCTTGATATCGGCGCCCGCGGCAAAGGCTTTTTCCGATCCGGTCAACACAATCGCGCCGATTTTCTCGTCATCGCCAAATTTGGCCATGGTCTCGCGCAACTCGCCAAGAAGTTCCGAATTGAGCGCGTTGAGCGCATCGGGCCGGTTCAGAGTGATAATGGCCACCCGGCCGCGTGTTTCCGTCTTCAGCGTATTGAGCGCCATTGCCTGTCTCCTTGTCTGCCGGTTGCCACCCGCGGTTCCTCCCGGACGGCGTCAATCCTTCTGGCAGCGCGCGCACATGAATGTCGAACGCCCGCTTTGCACGATGCGGCGGACCGTATCGCCACAGCCCGGCCGGGGGCAAGCCTTTCCCTCCCGATCATAGACCGAAAATCCATGCTGGAAATATCCCAGCGTCCCATCGGTCTGGATATGATCACGCAGAGATGATCCGCCTGCGGCAATCGCCTCGCTGATCACCTCGCGGATATCGCCGGTCAGCCGTTCCAGCGCCTTGCGCGGCTGGCCGGCCTTGGTCACCAGGCGTCCGGCCGGTTTGCGTGGCGAAAGGCGCGCACGCCACAATGCTTCGCATACATATATATTGCCCAGACCCGCGATGATCCTCTGATCGAGCAATGCTGCCTTCAATGGCGCGGCCTTGCCTGCAAGGCGCCTTGCCAGTTCGTCGGCTTCCAGGCTGTTGCCCGTCGGCTCCACCCCAAGGCTCCTGAACCATGGGTGTTCCGCAAGCTCCGCCCGAACCATGAGATCCATGTATCCGAACCGGCGTGGGTCATTGTAGATCACCCGCGCCCGTCCTGCCGGACCGTCGATATGAAACACCACATGGTCGTGCTTGTCGTCTTTCGAGCGCTCGTGATGAAACACCCCCGGGGTCAGCGGTGAATCGCCATCGGGTTCGATCCGGAACGAGCCCGACATCCCCAGATGCGAGATCAGCACCATGCCATCATCGAAATCGGCGAGCAGATATTTTGCCCGGCGGCCCAGCGCGATGATCTGCCGGCCTTCAAGCCGCTTTGCGAAGTCCTCCGGAAAGGGAAATCGCAAATCCGCGCGGCGCTGTTCGACGCGGATGATCCGGGCGCCTTCCATCACCGGCTGCAATCCGCGGCGAACGGTTTCGACTTCGGGCAGTTCGGGCAAATCGGTCTCCTCTGCCGTGTGCCAATCGGTGATGGCCGGGCGCTCTCCAGCATTTACCGACCGCATCTATTGTATTGCTGCCCCGGCTTCAATCGCGAAGCAAACTGATTTGGCGCAGCCGTCGCCGGTGCGCGATGGCATTTCTTCGCTGTCTGGCCTATAAGGCGGCGCTCTATTGCCGCAGCAAGATGGTCCCGGAGCGGATGGTCTGGCTTGCGGCGATCCGCTATGGTCGCCCTGCTCCAAAGCGGTTGTGCGCGTTCGTGCGCATGGCTGCGCGGGCATGAAATGAAACAACAGGAACCGGTCATGTCTGATCAGCGCGTCTCCACTCAGGGTGGAATGCAAACCTCCTACGGTTTTCGCACCGTCGATGACGGCGAAAAGCAAACCCTGGTCAATGACGTCTTTCACAAGGTCGCCAAACGCTACGACATCATGAATGACGTGATGTCGGGCGGGCTGCACCGGGTCTGGAAGGACGCGCTTGTTGCAAAACTCAACCCGCCCCGCCGTGCGGGCTTCCGCTTTCTTGATGTGGCGGGCGGCACTGGCGATATCGCGTTCCGCATTGTTGCGGCATCAGACAATCAGGCGCAAGGCACGGTGCTTGATATCAATGGCTCGATGCTCGGCGTCGGCGCTGAACGCGCCGTCAAGAAGGGCTATGCCGGCAATCTCGAATTTGTCGAGGCCAATGCCGAAGAGTTGCCCTTCGAGGACAACAGTTTTGACGCCTACACCATTGCTTTCGGTATCCGCAATGTGCCCGACATCGACAAGGCTCTGAGAGAGGCCTACCGGGTTCTCAGGCGCGGTGGCCGTTTTCTCTGTCTCGAATTCTCCGAGGTCGAGATGCCGCTGCTCGACCGAATCTATGATGCCTGGTCGTTCAACGGCATTCCGGCGATGGGCAAGGCCATTGCCGGTGACGCCGAGCCCTACCAGTATCTGGTTGAATCGATCCGCAAGTTTCCGCGTCAGGATGATTTCGCCGCGATGATAACGCGCGCCGGTTTCTCCCGCGTCCATTACACCAATTACACCGGCGGCATCGCAGCCCTTCATTCCGGTTGGAAGCTCTAAACCTATGGCAAGCCTTGGCACCTATCTGCGCCTGATGCGCGCGGGCTTCATTCTCGTGCGTGAGGGCGTGGTGTCCTCCCTTCCTGCCGAGGATCTGCCCGGCCCGGCACGTTTTGCCCATGGTGTTGCGGGGCTGCTCGCCAAACGCCGTGCAAAAAGCGCCGAGCGCAGCGACCGGCTCGCCCGGGCGGTGGAGCGTCTGGGCCCGTCCTGGGTCAAGCTCGGGCAGTTTCTCGCCACCCGTCCCGATGTGGTTGGCGCCGACATCGCTGATGATCTGGCTGGTCTGCAGGACCGGATGGCAACCTTCCCCGAGGTCCAGGCGCGTGCTGCCATCGAAAGTTCGCTCGGCAGGCCGATCAGTGATCTCTACTCGCGCTTCGATCCGCCGATCGCCGCCGCCTCGATCGCCCAGGTGCACCCGGCCGAAGTGACCGATGAAAACGGGTCGCGCAAGGTTGCCGTCAAGGTCGTCCGCCCGGGCGTGCGCCAGCGCTTCAAGCGTGATCTCGAGGCCTTTTATCTGGTCTCCGAATTGCAGGAGCGCTTCATCCCCGCCTCCCGCCGGCTGCGCCCGGTGGAAATCACCAAGACGCTGGAGCAGACCACCCGGATCGAGATGGATCTCCGGCTCGAGGCCGCTGCCCTGTCCGAGATGGCCGACAACACAAAGGGCGATCCGGGCTTCCGGGTGCCCTTTGTCGACTGGGAGCGCACCGGGCGCGACTGCGTCACCATGGAGTGGATCGACGGCATCAAGATGAGCGATGTCGCGGGTCTCAAGGCGGCCGGCCATGATCTTGATGCGCTTGCCGACACGCTGATCCAGTCGTTCCTGCGCCACACCCTGCGTGACGGCTTTTTTCATGCTGACATGCACCAGGGCAATCTCTTCGTCGATCCGGCCGGCATGATTGTCGCCGTCGACATGGGCATCGTCAGCCGTCTGGGCAAGAAGGAGCGCCGCTTCCTCGCCGAAATCCTCTACGGCTTCATCACCCGCGATTACCGCCGTGTCGCCGACGTGCATTTCGAAGCGGGCTATGTGCCTGCCCGCCATGATCCGGCCAGCTTTGCCCAGGCGATCCGCGCCATCGGCGAGCCGATCCACGGCCAGCCGGCGGAAACCATCTCGATGGCCCGGCTGCTTACACTTCTGTTCGAGGTCACCGAGCTGTTCGACATGGAAACCCGGCCCGAGCTGGTCATGCTGCAAAAGACCATGGTCGTTGTTGAGGGTGTGTCGCGCACGCTCAACCCCAAATTCAACATGTGGAAGGCCGCCGAGCCGGTGGTTGGCGACTGGATCCGCGACAATCTCGGCCCCAAGCGCATCGCTGTCGACATCAAGGAAGGCGCGATTGCGGCACTGAAGCTGGCCGAGCAATTGCCCGATCTCGCTGCCCGCACCGAGCGCTTTGCCACTGAAGTCGGCGACATGGCCGAGAACGGCCTGCGCTTCGACGCGGCCACATCCGAGGCCATCGGCAAGGCCGAAGCCCGCCACACCCGCTCGGGCCGGGTGGCTTTGTGGGTGATTGCTGCCGCTGCGGTCTGGTTGGCGCTCGCCATCCACCCTATATGGTAGGCTTGACCGCTTACCGGCCCATTTCCCTGGATGATATCGATGTAGAGCCCCTGGCCGATGAAGCCTGGGCCGATGGCTATCCCTTTGTCGAACGTATGCGGCATGACTGGAAATCGGGCGACAACCGGTTTGATGGCCCCGGTGAACGCCTGATCGGTGCCTTCGAGGGCGAGACCCTGATCGGTTTTTGCGGTCTCAACCGTGATCCCTATGTGAGTGAAAACACCGGTCGCATCCGCCACCTCTATGTCAGCCTCGATCACCGCCACATCGGTATCGCCCGTGCGCTGGTGGGCGAGGCCCTCGACGGCGCATCCATCCAGTTTCCCCGCATCCGCCTCCGCGCCACCCCGGCCTCGAGAAGCTTCTATGAGCTGCTCGGGTTCGAAGAGGTCGACGAGGCCGAGGCGACCCATGCCAAGCGGATCAGGTGATTTCCGCCTTGATCTCAGCATTGCCAAGCACCCGGGCAATCTTTCCGTCCATATATCTCAATGACACGCGTGCATGTTCTTCGTCGTAGCAATCAATCGCCTCACTGGCGAGGATCACCCGCATGTCGCGCTGATAGGCGTCGATCGCCGCCATCCTGACGCAGGCATGGGTGTTGATCCCTGCGATCACCATTGAGCCGATCCCCTTTTCGACAACCACCGCATCCAGATCGGTGCCGAAAAACGGGCTGTAGCGTTTCTTGACGATTGTGACGTCGTCCTCGCCTGTCTCCAGACGCGGATCAAGCTCGGCACCGGCGGTGCCGATGATGTTGAGCTTTACGTTTCTGTCGCGCATTTCCAGAAATGCGTCACTGAGATCATCCTTGAAGTCCTGCCGGACCCAGATCACCGGCCGGGTCTTGCCGCGAAAATACACCACCAGATCATTGGTTGCCGCAATCAGCCGCGCACGCCGCTTGGTCTCCCAGGAGGCAAGAAAGTCATTGGTCAGGTCGATGACCATCAGGGCAGGATGCGCCATCGGGATATGTGTCATGGGAGTTGCTCCGGTTTCCGCCTGCCGTACCGGCCCCTCATGTCAGTGCAGTGACATCGCCGGTTTGACTGCAATGCATGCAGTGCCTACATTGAAGTCACAGAAGATCCCTGCCTGGGGAGGTTCACCATGGCTACGCTGACCATTCGCAATCTGGATGACTCTGTGAAGCAGGCGCTGCGCGAGCGTGCCGCGCGGCATGGCGTGTCCATGGAAGAAGAGGCCCGCGTATTGCTAAGGCGGGGCATTGAAGCAAAGGGTGGAGCCGCCGCCGACGCTGGAAAATCGTTCTATGATCGCGTACGCGCAATTGTTGAGCCAATTGGAGGCATCGAGTTTGATGTGCCGCCGCGCCAGTTGGCTGACCGCCCTCTGCCATTCTCTGAATGGCAGAATGAAAGTCCCGAGGAATGATTCTGGATACAAATGTGATCTCCGAAATCATGCGTCCTGTACCGGACCATAATGTTGTTGCATGGTTTGATGAGACGGTGAGTGAACAGCGGCATATCACCGCGATTACCGAGGCTGAACTCCTCCTTGGGATAAGTCTGATGCCGATAGGCAAGCGGCGAAATGAATATGCAGCGGCCATTGCACGCATACTCAGTTTGGAAACGGGAAACCCCATCCTTCCGTTCGAAAGCGCCGATGCAACTTTCTTCGCCGAAGCAATGTCAACGCGGCGACGAGCTGGTCGGCCGCTAAAGGAACTCGACGCCCAGATCGCCGCCATCGCGCTCCGGCGTGGTCTGCCGATTGCAACCCGCAATGTCCGCGATTTCGAAGGGTGCGGCGTCACCCTCATCAACCCCTGGGATCCTGCCCCATGACCCTCTCCGGCAAACGCATCCTGCTGATCATCTCCGGCGGCATCGCCGCCTACAAATCGCTCGATCTGATCCGCCGCCTGCGCGAGCGCGGCGCCGAGGTCCGGCCCGTCATGACCGCCGGTGCCCAGGAGTTTGTCACCCCGCTGGCCGTTGGCGCGCTGGCCGCCGATCATGTCTACACGGAGCTGTTTTCCCGCGAGGACGAACAGGATGTTGGCCATATCCGCCTGGCGCGCGATTGCGATCTGATCTGCGTCGCCCCCGCCACCGCCGACCTGATGGCCAAGATGGCGAACGGTCTTGCGGGTGATCTCGCCACCACCGTGTTGCTTGCCACCAACAAGCCGGTGCTCATATCGCCCGCGATGAACCCTGCCATGTGGGCGCATCCCGCGACCCGCCGCAACACAGAGACCCTCAAACGCGACGGCATAGGTTTCATCGGCCCGATGTCCGGCGAAATGGCTGAAAGCAACGAGGCAGGCGAGGGGCGCATGGCAGAACCCTTGCAGATCGTCGCCGCCATCGAGGCGCTTCTGGATGACGCTCCCAAACCGCTCGCGGGCAAAAAGGCCATTGTCACCTCCGGCCCCACCCATGAGCCGATCGATCCGGTGCGCTACATCGCCAACCGTTCCTCCGGCAAGCAGGGCCACGCCATCGCCGGCGCGCTCGCCCGCCTTGGCGCCGAGGTCACCCTGGTCTCGGGCCCGGTGACGATCCCCGATCCCGCCGGGGTGAACTTGATCCATGTCGAAAGCGCAGCCAACATGCTCGACGCCGTGACATCATCCTTGCCCGCCGACATCGCCGTCTTTGTCGCAGCCGTTGCCGACTGGCGCGTGGCCACAGCCTCGGGCAACAAGATCAAGAAGAAGGAAGGCGAGGGCCCCGCACCCTTGGAGCTCACCGAGAACCCCGACATCCTCAAGACCATCGGCCACCACGAGAACCGGCCGCAACTGGTCGTGGGTTTCGCCGCCGAAACCGCCGATGTGGTGTCCAACGCTCAGGCAAAACTCGCCCGCAAGGGCGCCGATTTCATCGTCGCCAACGACGTCTCGCCCGAAACCGGCATCATGGGCGGCGACCGCAACCGCGTCCGCATTGTCTCAAAGGACGGCGTCGAGGACTGGCCGGATCTGAGCAAGGACGAGACGGCGGCACGGCTCGCTGAGAGGATTGCGGGAGCATTTTAGCTGCTGAGGCGGCAGTCGCCCCCAACCTCCCCCTTGAGGGGAGGTCGGAGAAGCAAGCGCAGCGCAGCTGATCCGGGTGGGGGTAGGGAGTCCGCGACGAGCCTTGATCCAAGCCGTAAGCACCGCACCCCCACCGGCTCTGCCCGCCCCCATAGCCGGTCAATCGCCCGCCTCCCCTCAAGGGGGAGGCAGGATGCCGACGTGATCGCCAATGCGCGAGTAAAGCTTGCCCGCAAGGGTGCCGATTTCATCGTCGCCAACGACGTCTCCCCCGGAACCGGCATCATGGGCGGCGACCGCAACCGCGTCCGCATTGTCTCAAAGGACGGCGTCGAGGACTGGCCGGATCTGAGCAAGGACGAGGTGGCGGAGAGGCTGGCAGAAAGGATTGCGGAGGCGATTTAGATGGGGGCCCACTCCCAGAATTCCAGAACAACGGTTCTGGATGGGTAGCGAGTCCCCTCCCCAACCCCTCCCCACAAGGGGGAGGGGCTACGCGTTCATCGCGGGCCATCCCAAGCCATGAGGACAAACAGAATCGAAAGTTTGAGGTGAGCAAAAAAGAGCGGACCCTGTTAAGCCCCTCCCCCTTGTGGGGAGGGGTTGGGGAGGGGTCCCGTTCCAATACTGAAACAATAGGCTGCAGGTCGAAGCAGCCTCAAGCCACCTCGGCAACCTTCACCGCATCCGTCTGAGCCGGGTCAAACCGCGCAGACGAAATCCCGCCTGCCGTCAGCGTCACGAAGCTGCCCGCCGGGATTTCGTGCCATTTGGTGTCGGTGTCCTTGAACGGTTCGGAGACCAGGCAATGGCCCTGATTGTTGCAGGTCGGCGCGGAATAGAGGGTCGGAGCCTGAGCGTCGTTGGAATAGCGGATCGCGTGCAAGGTTTCGCCATCGCTGAACGCCGCGGTAAAACGCACCAGCTCGCGCACGCCCGCACGCGCCGCTTCCGACAGCGCAAACCTGATTGCCTGGGCAAAGGCCGCTGCCGGATCAGTTTCCAGTCCGAATTCCAGCGCCAGCAGGAACAGCAGTTCCGAATCCGTGGTGCCCTGCCGCGCCTGATAGAGCCGGTCGCAGAGAGCAGCTTCCATCGGCCGGCGGATCTTCTCAAACCCGGCGATCTGTCCATTGTGCATGAACGACCATTTGCCGTTGACGAAGGGATGGCAATTGTCGCGGCTGGTCGCCCCGCCGGTGGAGGCGCGCACATGGGCCAGAAACAGCGGCGAGCGGATCTGCCGCGCCAGCGATTTCAGATTGCAGTCCGACCAGGCCGGCAGCACATCGCGGTAGCGCCCGGGTTCGGGGTGCTCGCCATACCAGGCGATGCCGAAGCCGTCACCATTGGTGGCGGTCTTGGCCTCGGTGGCGTGGTGGGATTGCTCGATCAGCGAATGCCCAGGCGCCGAAACGATCTGCTCCAGCGGGATCGGCATTCCACGATAAGCGGCCCAGCGACACATGGCTCTTGCTCTCAGCTCCGGTTGTGCATCCGGTGATGCAACTCGTTGATTATACGGCTTGCAGTTTTCTCAAAGGTAAATGGCAGGATCGCATGCACCAGTGCGCAGACCCCGGCGGCAAACAGCTTGGCCGAAAACTTGCCGGCAAAAACGAGGTGCTCGAAATAGGTTTCGTCAACCGATTGCGGATGGTCGGTAAAAAGCCGGGCGATCTGTCTGGGCATGGGGTTGTTCCCTCGTTTGAATCTGTTGTGTGAGGTTAACCCGATTCAGAAGAAGACTTGTCTCAAATGTCCTTTCAAAAAGTCTATAGTTGGGATATATATCTCGCTATGCATCAGATTGACGATATGGATGTTCGAATTCTTGGCCAGTTGCAGCGTGACGGCACCCTGTCGGTGGACGCGCTCTCCGAGCGGGTGAACCTGTCACGCAATGCCTGCTGGCGCCGGGTCAAGCAGCTTGAGGAACGCGGGCTGATCAGGGACCGTGTCGCAATCCTCGATGCGGAAGCCGCGGGATGCGGCCTGTCGGTGTTCATCTTCTTGCGCGCCGCCAGCCATGATGCCGACTGGCTGAAGTCTTTCCGCGAGGCGGTCGGGACGTTCCCGGAGATTGTCGGCGTCTACCGCACCTCCGGCGATCTCGATTACGTGCTGCGCGCCCGCGTCTCCGACGTGAAAGCCTATGACCGGCTTTACCAGCGCCTCATCGCCAAGGTGAAACTCGCCGATGTCTCTGCCTCCTTCGTCATGGAAGAGATCAAGGAGACCACGGCCATTCCGCTGTCGGCACTGTCCCGCAAGGCGTAGGTTGACCATCCGTCCTGTTTGACCGCCGCCTTTCAGGCCGTGCCCGAACCGCAATACGCCACCTTCATTCGTCCCGCCATTTTTGTGTTCGGTGGTTCCTGCGGCTATGGAGGATCCTGAAACGATGGTTCAACGAAGCCTGCAGAAACATTCAACCAAAAGGTTGACTATTGCTGTGGTTTGGCATATTCAACCATAAGGATGAACAAATGGACGAAGATGCTATGTCGCGAATTCTCAAGGCCGCCGGTGATACCACCCGGCGGCAGATCTTGACGCTTCTTGTTCAGGAAGGGGCGTTGCGAGTGACTGCACTCTCTGCCCATTTCGACATGTCGTTGAACTCCGTCTCCAAGCACATCAAGGTGCTGGAGGAGGCAGGGCTTGTCACCCGCCGGACTGTGGGCCGCGAGCACTTCATCGCCGCCGAGCTCGAACCGCTGCAGCTGACTGAGAGCTGGTTCGGGCAACTCAAGTCCATCTGGGAGTTGCGCCTTGTGGCGCTTGAAGAAGCACTCGTTTCAAAGGACGATGACAATGACGGAAACAATCAATGAGCTTGAACTGACCGTAAGCCGCCGAATTCCGGCCCCCCGTGACAAGGTGTTCGACGCCTGGTTGTCGCCGCCGATCCTGGCGAAAATCATGCGCCCCGGCGGCAAGCACATGACCTCGAAAGTCACCAATGATCCGGTCAAGGGCGGCCGCTTCTCGATCATCATGAATGACGCGGGAAAGGAAATGCCGCACGCCGGCACCTATCTGGAAATCGACCCGCATTCGCGCCTGGCCTTCACCTGGGAATCGGCGCATTCCCCCGATGACAGCGTCGTTACGATCGATTTCACCGAGTCTGAGCCGGGCATCACCGACGTCACGCTGCACCAGGTCAGGTTCCTCAGCGAGCAGGCGCGTGACAGCCACAGAGGCGGCTGGACAGCAATCCTCGAATGCATTGAGGAAGCGGTCGCCTGAAGCTGGTGCCCAAAGGCTGACACCTGAACCTGCTACCCGCGCCGGACGCGCCCCATCATCTGCGTCCGGCGCCATTTGCTATTCCCTGAGGTCTGAATAGGTCCAACATCTCAACATTGACAAGTAAGATATCGAACCATATATGGTATGATGTCAAACCAATGGAGATGATCATGCAACGCAGAAATTTTATGAAAGTCCTGGGCGGCGGTGTCATTCTTGCGGCTGGCGCAGGGGCCGGTTTTGCCATGACCCGTACGCCATCCAGGGCCCTTGCGCCCTGGCAGCGGGCAGGGGGCAGCACCTACGCGGATCCCCGAATGCGGGCCCTGTCCTATGCCATCCTTGCGCCCAACCCGCACAACCGCCAGCCCTGGCAGGTCGAACTGCAGGGCGAGGACACGGTTGTCCTCACCGTTGATCTTGATCGCCTGTTGCCCCACACCGATCCGTTCAGCCGCCAGATCACCATTGGCCTGGGGTGCTTCCTCGAACTGATGGTGATGGCGGCCGCACAAACCGGGCACCGGGTTGAGATCGAGCCGTTCCCGCAAGGTGCGGACAGCGAGCGCCTCACCACCGCGCCGGTGGCGATTGCCCGCTTTGTGCAGGATCCCGGCATCAGGCCGGATCCGCTGTTTGCCCATGTCATGGCGCGCCGGTCCAACAAGGAGCCATTCGATACCGCCCGGGCCGTCCCGGACGCGGCACTGGCCGCCATTGTCGCCTCCGCGCGCCATGGCGGACGGCTCGGCGGGACCAATGACGCCGCCGAGGTCGCATCCTGGCGCACGCTCACAGAAACGGCGCTGCAGATCGAGATCGACACGCCCCACACCTACAAGGAAAGCGTCGACCTCTTCCGCATCGGCAAGGCCGAGGTCAACGCCAATCCCGATGGCATCGATTTCTCCGGCCCGATGTTCGAAACCCTGGCATTGTTCGGTCAGTTCAATCGCGAACTGGCGCTGGACCGGACTTCCGCCGGCTTCAAACAGGGGGTGGACGCCGTCCTCGAAAACACCCGCACGGCCATGGCCCATGTCTGGATGGTCACCGATGGCAACAGCCGTGCCGACCAGATCGCCGCCGGGGCTGACTGGCTGCGCGCCAATCTCGCCGCCACGTCGCAGGGCATCGGCTTCCAGCCGCTCAGCCAGGCCTTGCAGGAATTCCCCGAAATGGCGGAACTCTACAGGGACGTTCATGCCCGGCTTGCGCCCAATGGCGGAACGGTTCAAATGCTTGTCAGGCTCGGCTATGGTCCCGGGGTCCCGGTCAGCCCGCGTTGGCCGCTGGAGGCAAAATTGAGGGAGGCGTAAACGCCAATGGGTGCCGGCAACAGCCAGGATGGGAAGCCCGGTCCCGGTGAGATCTTCGCCTATTTCACCGAGATCGGCATCATTTCACAGCTCTCGTCGGCCCTGCTCGCCAGGGTTCTGCCCGATGGCGTGCACCCGTCGCATTTTGCCATCGTCCAGCATCTCATCCGCCGCGGTGACGGCAAACCGCCCGTGCGCATCGCCGCTGCGATGCAGATCACCAAGGCGACAATGACCCATTCGCTCGCCGTTCTCGAAAAGCGCGGCTTCGTCGAAACCCGTCCGAGCCCCGAAGACGCCCGCTCCAAGCTTGTCTATCTCACAGATGCAGGCCGCGCCTTCCATGCCGAGGCGATTGAGGGGGTGATCCGCGCATTCGGCCGGATCATCGGGGATGAGCATGCCGAAATCATGCGCCAGGCCATGCCCGGCCTGGTCGCGATCCGCAAATTGCTGGACGACAACCGCGATCTCTAGGCCTCGTGCTTCCCGTGCCGATCCCTCCGAGGATTACGTCAACCCCATGGACTAATCCGGGCGGGCAATGCCGAAAGGGACATCGGGTATTAGGCTTGGATGGAATGCCAGGGCGGGTGCGGATCGATCTGGCATGGCTGTGGCTCCTTGCTCATGTACGGTGATAACAGGCGGATGATAACACCGGCATGTGTCAGGCTAGGAAGTTTATGATCTTGCGCTCATAGCCCTTGGGATCGGCGCGAAAGGCAGCAGCCATGCCTGCAGATGGTCCCGGAAACATCTCTTCGGTTCCCGCAATCACTCCTTCGACAAGCGCATTTGCGACATCTTCCGGAGTCATTTTCGGCTGATCGACTTTGGCGATCATGTCGGTGTCTACAAAGGCAGGGCACAGCGCCAGAACCTGGATGTTCTTTGGCGCCAATTCGCCGCGCAGGCTCTGGGTCATCGACAGCACCGCCGCCTTGGTCGCGGAATAGGTGCCAACCTGGGGGATCGGCCCATAGGCCAGGATCGATGCCACATTGACGATGGTACCGCCGCCATTTGTCGAAATCACCGGCGCGAAACTGCGGGTGGTCGTGAGAGTACCAAAATAATTCACCTCCATTTCATGCCGTGCGGTGTCCATCGACGGGGCCGAGATCGGTCCGCTAAAACCGGCCACTCCGGCGTTGTTGATCAGCAGTGTCACGTCCGGGCAGGCGAGCGCGGCTGCACGGACCGTCTCGGGATCGGTGACATCGATTCTGATCGGGACCGTGCCCTCAAGGCCAATGGGGTCGCCGGATCGACTAGCGGCATAGACCTTCTTCGCGCCCGCAGCGATGAGGGCTGCAGCAACAGCGCGCCCGAGGCCGCGATTGGCGCCGGTGACGAGAGCAACATGATCACTGAACAACATTTCAAGTTCCTTGGGTTGGGATGCCGTAAGCGGCGTAACAAATAGATTATGATTGCAATCTATTTCTGTCAAGTTTAGATTTCGATCGAAATCTTACTCATTCCAAGGAGAGGCGAAGGTAGATGAGAGTCAGCCGACAAACCGCAGAGAAAAACCGCGAGACAGTGGTGCGTACCGCAAGTGAGCAGTTTCGAACGCTAGGCTATGATGGCATTGGCATCGCCAACCTGATGAAGGCCGCCGGCCTGACCCAGGGCGGCTTCTATAAGCAGTTCAAGAGCAAGGACGCGCTCGAAATCGAAGCCACCCGGCTAGCGCTGCAGGAAAACCATCAGCGATGGGCCCAGATTATGGACGGGGCCTCGGGTCCGATTCAGGTGCTCAAGGATTGGTATCTCTCGCCCCAGCATGTGTCCGCTGTCGGCAAGGGCTGCACCTACGCAACGCTTGGCGCGGAAGCCAATCGCCAGGGGCGCGAAATGCAGCAGGTCTTCGGCGCGGCAATTGAACAGCAGGTCTCCGCCTTGGCTGGCAAGCTTGGAGATTCGGTGGAAGCCAGGGAGGATGCGATTCGCACCATGGCCCAGATGGTCGGCACGCTGATTCTGGCGCGCGCTGTCTCGGATGCCGATCTGCAGGACGAGATCCTTAAGGCGGGAAAAGGGACCTGAGCGTGGACACTTGACGCTGCCCGTTCACGCGCCGGCTATTGCATGCGCCGGTCCGGTCTCACCCCCGGCTGACGGTCACGAATACCCCCGCCAGCATCAGCCCGACACCGGCCACGGCCGGCCATGACACCGGCCGCCGCGGCAAGCCGAACCAGCCGAAATGATCGAAGATCACCGCACCGGCCATGTTCCCCAGCATCACAAGCATCAGGAACAGCGTTACCCCAAGCACCGGCACCGCCTGTGCCGAGATCATGACCTGATAGGCGCCGAACAGGCCGCCAAGCCACACCCACCAAGGAAGTGCCAGCACCTGTTTCGCCTCGGGCAGCCGGACCTGGCCGATGAGCAGACAGGCGCCCAGCACCAGTGTCGCGCTGGCAAAGGCGAAAAACACCGCCACCAGCGGATTGGCCGAGAGCCCCGATGCCATCCGCGCGTAGAGCGGACCCTGGGCGGCGACCAGAACACCGCCCAGCATCACCGCCAGAACCAGGAGCAGGGAAAAGCCCATGCCCGCCCTCACAGCGTCTTGTACATATAGGTGGTGGCGTGCAGCTGCTTGCCATCCGGGTCGAGCGCATAGCCCGGGATCACCCCGGCCTCGACAAACCCTGCCGTCCGGTAGAGCGGCTCGGACACATCGCCGGTCCTGGTGTCGAGCGTAATCAATCTCTTGCCAAGGTCGCGCGCCGCCGTGTCCACTGCCGCCATCAGCGCCCGGCCGACGCCCCTGCGCCGGGCCGCCGGCGCCACCATCATCTTGGCGACTTCCGAGCGGTGCGGCTGGTTGGCCGGCAGCGTCACGATCAGCTGAACCGAGCCCGCAGGCACGCCATCGAGCCAGGCCATGATCAGCCTGCGCCGCCCGGCGCGCACCTCGGGGAACACCTGCCCCTCGAAAAACGCCCGACCGTCGGCCTCATCGAAGGGCTGCATGAAGCCGATCGCCGCCCCGTCGTTCACGGTCTGGGCTATGATCTCGGCAAGTGCGTCCGCATGGGCCTCCAGCGCCTCTCCGGCAAGCGATTGAACATGAATTTCAGCCATGGGACCTCTCACACAAGCATGATCAGATAGCAGGCCGCATCGACACCGGTCTGAAACCGCGACGGCCCGTAAAGCTGGTAGCGCAGGCAGTCGCCAGCGGCGAGCTGATGCATCTCCTCGCCAAGCGTCACGGTCAGCGCGCCTTCGAGCATCACCAGATGGTGCTCATGCCCGGGCTTCGACGGCCCCGCATAGGAGATGATCTGATAGGGTTCGAGCGTGCAGCGGATCACCTCCGCGCTCAGCCCGCCCGCGGGCGGCGACACCACTCGGCGCGAAAACCCGTTCTCGTCATCGCGCCACGTGCTCTGCTCTTCCGCCCGGACCAGCGGCTGAAACGGCGCTTCGACAGGCGCCAGCAATTGCGAGATTGTCATCTGGAACGCGCTCGACATCGCCCCCAGCGTCTCCGCCGTCGGGCTGACCTCGCCGGTCTCGATCCGCGACAGGGCCGAGCGGCTGACACCGCTGATGTCGGCCAGTTGCTGCAGCGACCAGCCCCGCGTTGCGCGCAGCTGTTTCAGCCGGTCCGCCAGCCTGTCATTGAGTGTATCCATGTGACATCCCGTTTTCAGGAAAATATCCTGAAAATGGGATACTTGCTTTCGGAGTAACCGTCAAGCCGGTATGCAGAGCGCCTCTTCGGCCAGGCGTTGCTCTCTCACAGCACCATCTGAAAGATGATCCCAGACGCAACAGCGCCGGAAACCCCGAGTCCGATATAGGTGGCGAAGACCGGCTTCCTGACCAGCGACCAGACCGCCGCCATCGCCGGCACCGAGCTCACCGCGCCCGAGATCATGAACGCCATCGCAGCACCCGGGCTCATGCCTTGCTCCATCAGACCCGCCAGCAGCGGCGGCGCGACATAGGAGTTGAGATAGGCGGGCATCCCCACCAGGGCGGCAATGCCGATCGGCACCACGCCTTCGCCGCCCACCAGCCCGGCAACCATCTCGGCCGGCACATAGGTGACCAGCAGCGCTTCCAGCACATAGGCCAGCGCCAGCCACTTGATCAGGAACATGCCATTGATGATCGCCTCGTGCCGGAAGGCTTCGCGGCGGCTTGCCTCGCCCCAGAAACGCCAGACCGGCTTGCCCGAAAACGGATCCGGTCCGCAGCCGCAACCCTTCTTGTTGTAGATCTTCAGAGGAGCGCTGAACCGGCCGCCGGCAATGGCCGCCTTGATCGCGAACCCGCCGAACAGCCCCAGCGCCACCGCCGCCACTGCCTTGCCGGCGGCGAAGGGCCAGCCCAGGGCAGCCGCCGTGATAAGCAATGTCGGCGGGTCGATCAGCGGCGACGACAGCCAGAACGCCATCACCGCCGACAATGGTGCGCCCAGCGCCAGCAGGCCTGCGACAAACGGGATCACCTCGCACGAGCAGAACGGCGCCAGCCCGCCAAACAGTGCCGCCATCACGATCATCTTGGTCTCGCGGCCCTTGAACGCCTCGGCGATCACCGCTTCCGCGCCCGCCGCCTTGAGCCCGGCAATCAGCGCCACGGCGAAGATGATGTAGGGCAGGGTGCTGCCAAGCGCTGCCACCGCGAAGCTGACAATCCCGGTGAACCGCCCGCCGTCCAGCACGGCAACACCGGCCAGGATCAACAGCATGAAGGCCCAGGGCGTGGTGAGCCAGGCCTTCAGCTCCTGCGCCCCCGGGCGGCCGGTTTCGGTTGCAAGGCTCATGGCTGAACTCCCTGTTCGCTGCAGCACTTTTCCAAAATGAATGAGGCCAGCAAATTCAGATGGGCGAAATTCGCCGTGCTCATGATCACACGGCCCTGCTTGCGCTGGACAATCAGATTGGCGGCGCTGAGGAACTTGAGATGATGCGCCAGCGTCGAGGCCGTGATCCCGGTGCGCTCCTGGATATCGCCGACCCGCAATCCGGCCTCCCCGGCCCGCACCAGCGTCTGCAACACCTCCAGCCGCGATTCCGACCCCATCGCCGAAAATCCCTGCGCCGCTTCAATCGCATTCATCCGCGTCACTCCATATTATTCGATAAAACTAGTTATATCGAATCAAATACAGATGCAAGCGCGAATGGCAAGGCGGCGGCAACGGCCTTTGGTCCAGCCCCGGTATCCCCCACCGCGCGCCGCCTGCCGAGGGCGCGCAACAGCAAAACCCGTTCATTGACGCAGGTCAAAACACCCGCCGGCCAGCTGTGCAACAGTCACCGCACAGGAGGACCAGACCATGTACAAGAACATTCTCGTCGCCGTCGCGCTTGACCAGGCCCATGACAGCGCCGCTGCTTTCGACATTGCCCGGGCGCTCGCCTCAAGGGGCGCGGCCATCACCGCCCTGCATGTGCTCGAGGAAATCCCCGCCTATGTGGCCCACTACATCCCGCCGGAGAACACCTCCAACCGCCGCTCGGAAGCCGAAGCGGAGCTGAAGGCGGATCTCGGCGGCGTCACCGATGTCAAACCCGTCGTCCTGAGCGGCCACCCGGGTTCGACAATCGTCGAATACGCCACCGCCCACGACATCGACTGCATCATCATCGCCTCCCACCGCCCCGGCCTGCAGGACTATTTCCTCGGCTCCACCGCCGGCCGCGTGGTGCGCCACGCGAAGTGCGCGGTGCATGTGATCAGGTGAGGGGGGCGCAGGCCCAACGCCGCCATTGCCGCCAGAGAGTCCGAGCTGCCGCATCCACTCTCAGCCTTTTGGATCGCCGACAAACACCGGCCTGAGCCGCCGCAGCCGCGCGGAGGCGAACTCCACGAAAGTCTCGATCCGCCTGACCCGCTGCAGGTCGCGATGTGTGAGAACCCATATGCTTGGATAGGCAAACAGCGGAACACCTGGCAGCCGGACCAGCTGTGGATCGGTTTCGCCAAGAAAACACGGCATACGCGTTGCGCCGATCCCCGCACGTACTGCGCCGATTGCCGCCGCCATGTCGTCCAGCACCAGCGCCACGCGCCGCTCCGGCCAGGCAGTGTTGAGCTCGGCGGGAACGCCGGGCCAGTGTGAAAACCGGATCCAGTCAAGCCGCTGCCCCGGCGTTGTGCCAAGCCGTTCGCCATAGGCCCGGCTGACATAGACCGCGGCCCGTTGATCCGCCACACGGCTTCCCACCAGCGTATCCAGCGGCGCATCCGACACACGTATTGCCACATCGGCCTCGCGCTGCGACAGGTTCAGCGCCTCGTTCGAGGCGAACAGCTGCAGCTCTATCTCGGGATGCGCGGCGCAGAATTCGGCAAGAATGCCGCCAAGAACCCGCTCGATCAGCAATTGCGGCGCGGTCACGCTCAGCGGCCCGCTCAACCGCTCGTCGCGGGCCGTGATCGACAGGCTCAGAGCGGCGTTGGCTGCTTCCATGGCTTCCGCGGCCCTTGCCGCCTCCAGCCCGGCCGCCGTCGGTGCATAGCCGCCCGGCAACCGGTCAAACAGCACTGCGCCGGAGGCCTGCTCGGCCGCCTGGATCCGCCGTGCCACGGTGGCGTGGTTCACCCCCAGCGCCCGCGCAGCACCGCTCAGCCCGCTATGGCGGACGGTCTCAAGCACATATCGAAGGTCGCTCCAGTCAATCATCGTCTGTGCAGTATTGCACATACTGTTTGCAAAGTTCATCTGTTTTCGAACAGGCGGGTGGCAGCTACATCAGGGCCAGTCAACACAACCAAGGAACTGACATCATGACCACTCCAGCCGGCAAACCCGCCCATGCAATTGTCACCATGACCATCACCTCGCCTGACAGCCTGGCGCAATACCGCGAAAAGGCCGCCGATGCACTGTCCCGCCATGGCGGCTCCGTCTTGCAGGCGTCAGCCACGCTGGATCTGCTTGAAGGCGGCCCGGACCTGCCCACCATGGCGGCAGTCCTCAGCTTCCCGCGCCGCGAGGACGCCCTTGCCTGGATCGAAGATCCCGAACTCGCCCCGGTACACGCCCTGCGTCGCGGCAGCGGTCACTCAACCATCGTCCTGCTCTGACAACCCGGCACCGGGAAGCGGCCTTTCCACCGTGCAAGCCGGACCGGACACAGCGCGCAGCAATCACTCCGCTGTGCCCGGCTTGCCAGTCAGTCCGGGCCAGTCAGTCTGTCGTGTGTGGAAGCCTGGCCGCATCGCGGCCACCACTCCATGCCGTTCAGGCACGACATCCGGGCTCCACAATCGTCGAATACGCCGCCGCCCACGAGATCGACTGCATCATCATTGCCTCCCACCGCCCCGGCCTGCAGGACTGTTTCCTCGGCTCCACCGCAAGCCGCGTGGTCCGCCACGCCAAATGCGCGGTGCATGTGATCAGGTGAGGGCGTGGTGTGTGTGCAAATCTGTCGTTCGTTGTTGTCGCGAAATTGGAATGCCGACCGCTGATAGCCGATGTGAATGGACGTTTAGAAGTGCCCAGCTGCATTTGCGACTTTGAACCTAAACCAACAAGGTCGGGTGAATTAATTTTCGTCATAAAGTTCATTAGTATAAAGAAAAAATAAGTTAATATTCAAAAAAATGGTCCAAAAATTGCCTGAACCCTAGGCTTTTCATTAACGAAGCTCCAATCGCAAAACGCTTTATATATTAAATCCTTGATGTCATCGCCACCAAGGTTTGGTAATGCTTCTGCAGTTTCCCGACAGATCCGACTTAGGCCAGTTTTGGCTACTTTTCGTTGCTGTCCGCCGGTATCTGCAGTCAGTTCATCGGCAGTCGGTTCGGGTAACCTCAGATAGTTGGTACTCGTTTGCAGTCTTAGCGCATCTTGTGCATCCGCATGATGGGTGGACAAATAATGAATTATTCCGACTTCTGGTGTCCAAGGAAGATACTTCAGTTGCTTGTCACAATTCGCAAATAACTGTTGGGCGGAGAGGTTTTTGCTATCAATTGCTTTCTGTAGCGTTTCCGTCTTTGCGTCCAAATCCAGCAAAGCCAGAACTTTTGTCTGTTCGGGAACAAGGCCACCTCCGTTTGCTATCATGTTGAGCACATTGTAAATTCCGCCAATCTCGACAAAGTGCACAGTAGGCGCGTAGGCTGCCCGAGCTCCTAATCTCTCTGCGACGAGGTTTTGCCAAAGAATTTCCGAAATTCTACGAGCAGCTTTATCTTCTACATATACAAGGTAGTCAGGCGCACGTTCTTCGCCAAATCCCAATTGTCCTAAAGCGTATGTCGGGAAGCAATTTTTGAGAACTCTCGTATTTTGTCCGTTTTTATTTAGAAAACTTAGGTGTTTTCGCCCAAAATACTTTATCAATGATGCGGAATGGGTTGAGACGATTGATGTAAGGTTTTTTTGTTCAGAAATCTCTTTAAGATATTCAACAAATTTGATCTGCGCCATCGGGTGCAGTGCCATTTCCAACTCATCAATTAATACCAAGGAGTTGTTTGGACAGTTATGCAAAGACAGCATTAGTTTCAAAACACATAGCTCTCCCAATCCAAAATTTTTCTCCGTATGGTACTTAGCAGGCGCACTTAACCCGACGCGCATTAGATATGCTTGATTTCCAGCCCCCCGCGTCAGATTGACCACTTTTAAGTTATTGAATTTACTCGTCTGAAAGACGCGGTTCAGAGAGGCAATCAATTCTGGGGTGGCAGCCTTGATCCGGTTTGGTACAAAGTCTTGAGCGCTAGGTGTAATCCTTTCAGCAACGGCACCAGCGTAAATTACATTGGGAAATCCGAAATCTCGGATCAATGCCGCACCGCTTCGGGGTCTTGGGGTCCAGCGTTCGCTTCGGTACCCGTAAGTAACGGAACGACCATTTATTGAATACTCAATTGATGCGCCGCTATAGTTATCCAGCTGCGGCGACTGAGCAGATGTCGCGAAGTGAACAGGAAATGCATTTCCGTAGCCAATCCGCCTCAAGCATGCCAGAAGGGTCGTTTTTCCAGAGCCGTTTGCACCTGAAAGAAGATGAAGCCCCGGGCCCGGAACCTCATAATCAATGCTAACGATACCTTTCAAGTTCCTTATTTTAATGTGACCTGGCATAGATTGATTTGCCTCTTAAGTTGTGCTTTCCCCTTATTTCACTTTTACGAGAAGATGGGAAGCCGTTCTGATGTCCCACGAATGTCGGATCGAGTATGAGGCATGTAGGAAGGATGCCGGGCACGCAGAAACACGATGTCGCGAGACTAATCGGAGAAGCGGCGGGCGAAGAACCAAACTAGATTGTATTATGAGCGCGGTTCGTGCTGGCTGGCTATTATCCCCCCCAAATCTTTTCCCCACCCTCTCCCCCCATGCGATACTCCTCCCACCTTCCGCTTGAACGGATGGCCGCGGTTTACAGAGCTGCGGTTGGCGGGAGGCGGTGAGGTCTGGCGGGCGGGGGCCGTATCGCGCGTCAGGCACTTGCGGGAAGTTCATCCCGGCCAGCACCGGTGCCCGTCAACCTCAAGCGGAGCTGACCTAAGGGTGATCATGCGAAGGCCGGAACCGGAAAGCCGGCTCTGCCGGACCCGGCGGCGTTTCAGGTGTGGTTGCGTGCCCGGCGGGCTGGCCGGGCACCTTGCGTACCCCCCGCTTTGAACGCCGGCCTGACAAGTCCCCATGTGACGCCGCACGGCTTGCCGCGCGCGCATGAGGGGAGAGGGCGGGTTCGGCGCGAGCGCCGAACAGGACGAAACCGCCCAGGGCTCCAGATGATCGACCGCAGGAGGAGAAGCCCGCCCGTGCCCGGAAGGCACGGGAGATCCGTCACCGGCGGGGCGCGGGCCACTGCGCCAAGCCCTTCTTGCCACCACCACGGGCCAGCGGCCCGCGCCCCGCAGTCCGGCTGTCACGCCGGAACCCGAAACTGCCCCATCCCGCCGGCGAGATGTTCGCGCGCGGTGAATTGGCATGCGTGGTTGGCGTGTGGGTGATCGCGGTCAGGTTGACGCCCAAGAGGTTGACACACGGCCTCTCCCCGCGCCGTCAGACCGGCCCCCGAGCCTCGTCATCCTCGGCCCCGAGCCTCGTCATCCCCGGTCCCGAGCCTCGTCATCCCCGGCCCCCGAGCCTCGTCATCCCCGGCCCCCGAGCCTCGTCATCCCCGGCCCCCGAGCCTCGTCATCCCCGGCCCCCGAGCCTCGTCATCCTCGGCCCCCGAGCCGAGGACCCACAGACAAAACAAATTGTAAGTATGAACTTACGCAGCCTTGGCGACGTGGTATTCCTTGATCGCCACCATCTTGATGTCCGGGTAGCGCTCGGCCTCGTAATTGAGCGAGAACTGGTCGGATGCCAGGAACACCGGGTCACCGTCGAGATCGCGGGCAATGTCGCCGCGGTGGCGGTCGATGAAGCGCTCGAGCTCGGGTTTTTCCGGCGCCGAGATCCAGCGGCAGACCGAGAAGCGGGCCATTTCGAAACTCACCGGCAGGCCATACTCCGCCTGCAGCCGTTCCTTCAGCACATCAAGCTGCAGCGCGCCGACCACGCCGACAATCGCCGGCGAGCCGTCCTCGGGCGAGAACAATTGCACCACGCCTTCCTCGGCCATCTGCTGCAGCGCCTCCTTCAGTTTCTTGGCCTTCATCGCATCCTCGAGCCTGACCCGGCGCAGGATTTCCGGGGCGAAATTCGGCACCCCCTGAAACACCAGCGCCTCGCCCTCGGTCAGCGTGTCGCCGATCCGCAAGGTGCCGTGATTGGGGATGCCGACCACGTCGCCGGCATAGGCCGTGTCGGCGATCTGGCGCTGCGAGGCGAAGAAGAATTGTGGCGCCGACAGCCCCATCGGCTTGCCGGTGCGCGACAGCCGCGCCTTCATGCCGCGCTGCAATTTGCCCGAGCAGACCCGCACAAAGGCGATCCGGTCGCGGTGATTGGGGTCCATATTGGCCTGGATCTTGAACACGAAGGCGGTCATCTTTGCATCAGTCGCCTCCACCGTGCGGATGTCGGCCACCTGGGCGCGCGGCGGCGGCGCCAGCTCCCCCAGCGCATTGATCAGGTCGCGCACCCCGAACGCCTTCAGCGCCGAGCCGAAATAGACCGGCGTCAGATGCCCCTCGCGGAATGCCTCAAGATCAAACGGCCGGCAGGCTTCCACCGCAAGTGAAGTCTCTTCGATAAAGGTCTCGCGCTCGTTCTCGGGCAAGAGCCCCGCCACCTTGTCCGATTCCGGCCCGTTGACCGGCGTCAGCGCGGTCTCCCTGTCGGGGCCGCGCATTGCCGATTTCGCCAGATGATAGGTGCCCGAAAAGCTCTTGCCCTGACCGATCGGCCAGGTCATCGGCGCCGTGTCGAGCGCCAGTTTCTGCTCCACCTCGTCGAGAATTTCGAACGGATTGCGCGCCTCGCGGTCCATCTTGTTGACGAAGGTGATGATCGGAATGTCGCGAAGCCGGCAGACCTCGAACAGCTTCAGCGTCCGTGGCTCGATGCCCTTGGCCGCGTCGATCACCATCACCGCCGCGTCCACCGCCGTCAGCGTGCGGTAGGTGTCGTCGGCAAAGTCCTCATGCCCCGGCGTGTCGAGCAGGTTGAAGACGTGGTTGTCATACTCGAACGTCATCACCGAGGTGACCACCGAGATACCGCGCTCGCGCTCGATCTTCATCCAGTCCGAGCGGGTCTGGATCCGGTCCTTTTTGGCTTTCACCTCACCCGCGAGCTGGATCGCACCGCCGAACAGCAGCAGCTTTTCGGTCAGCGTCGTCTTGCCCGCATCCGGGTGCGAGATGATGGCGAAGGTGCGGCGGCGGCCGACTTCCTCGGCAAGTGGTTCGGGCATCGATCACGAATTCCTGTTGATGGCGCTGCGTTCTAACCGCTTGCCGCCCGCCATGCAATTGACCTCGGCCCCGCGACAGGAAAAGCTTGGCCCATGACCCATCATGACCGCCCCGCAAACATCGCCGTTGATCCGACCGCTGCACGCGTGCCCGAGCTGCTCATCCTGCGGCTGCCCCATGGCGAGGGGCTGGAGCTGCCCGCCTATGAAACCCCCGGCGCCGCGGGCATGGATCTGCGCGCAGCGGTCAGCGAAGGCGAACCGTTCGAACTTGCGCCGGGCGCCCGCGCCGCGATCCCCACCGGGCTGGTGATGGAGATCCCGCACGGCTTCGAAGGCCAGGTCCGGCCGCGCTCCGGCCTGGCGCTCAAATCCGGCATTACCTGCCTCAACACGCCCGGCACCATCGACAGCGATTACCGTGGCGAGGTCAAGGTGATCCTCGCCAATCTCGGCGCCGAGCCCTTCCTTGTCACCCGCGGCATGCGCATCGCGCAGATGGTCATCGCCCCGGTGGTTCAGGCCCGCATCCTGCTGGCCGAAGCGGTGGATGAAACCGCGCGCGGCGCCGGCGGCTTCGGCTCCACAGGAACCGCATGAGCGCCCCGCTCAAAGTCATCGATATGCACACCGGCGGCGAGCCGCTCCGGATCGTCACAGCTGGATATCCCGAACTACCAAAGGGCACGATCCTCGAGAAACGCGCCCATGTCCGCGATCATCTTGATGATCTGAGAAAGATCCTGATGTTCGAGCCGCGCGGGCACTTTGACATGTACGGCGCGCTGCTGGTCGAACCGGATCTTCCAGGCGCCGATCTCGCGGTGCTGTTCATGCACAATGAAGGCTATTCCACCATGTGCGGCCACGCCATCATCGCGCTCGGGCGCTATGCGGTGGATCAGGGGCTGGTCGAGCCTCAGGGCGACCGGGCCTTGGTCAACATCGAGTGCCCCTGCGGCATGGTGCGCGCCGAGGTCGCCGTCCGCGACGGCAAGGCCGCCGAAGTCAGCTTCGAAAGCGTGCCATCGTTTCTGTTTGCCGGAGATCAAAAACTCAGCCTCGAAAAACACGGCGAAATCACCTTCGACATCGCCTATGGCGGCGCGTTCTACGCACTGGCCGGTTGCAGCCAGTTCGGACTTGAATTCGGCCGCGATCCGGTCGCCGCCTTTGTCGAAGCTGCCGATCAGCTGACCAGGGCGGCGCACGCGGCAATTCCACTGAGCCATCCCGACGCTCAGGATCTGGCGTTTCTCTATGGCTCGATCCTGACCGACGGGCAGGACGCCTTCTCCGATCAGTCCACCCGCAACATCTGCGTCTTCGCCGACCGCCAGGTGGATCGCTCGCCCACCGGATCCGGCGTCACCGCGCGGCTGGCTGCGATGCACGCGCGCGGCCAGATCGCGCTCGGGCAGCAGCGGACATTCGAGAGCATCATCGGCAGCCGGTTTTCAGGCTCGGTTGCCTCGGTGACGGCTTGCGGGCCGCATCCGGCGATCACGGCCAAAGTGTCAGGCCGCGCTTACTATTCCGGCAAGACCGAGTTTATTGTCGAGGATGATGACCCTCTGGCGGCCGGATTTCTCGTTCGCTGAAAAAACCTGGCCGATAGACCGGGCCGCAATTGGCAACGCTCTGGGGTGTCTCAGGTCTTGTCGATCGGCTTGCTGCGCATACGCGTCACAGTTTCGCGTTCGGCGCGTTTGCAGCTGATTGGCGGCAAGCCGTTGGCGATCTGGCCGATGTCTTCGATTACGCGGTTGCCGATGTCCTTCAGCGCAGATTCCAGCGCCCCGGCGCGGTGTGGTGAAAACAGCGTGTTGGGCAGGGCACGGACAGGATCATCGGCGGTGACAGGTTCCTCGGGGAAGACATCTGTCGCAAAGCGGATCGCGCCGGACCCTACCAGTTTCGACACAGCATCAAAGTCCACCACGGCGGCGCGGCTGAGCAGGATGAGCGAGGCGCCTGGCTGCATTCGGGAAAGATTGCCGGCATTGAGAAGATGCTGGTTTTCGGTGGTGATCGAGGCGACCACAAAGACAAACCGGGATTGCTCCAGAACCGCATCCAGGCTGGCCGGTGCAACGCCCATTCGCTCGAGATGGGCATCGGGCAGCCAGGGGTCGAATACCTTGACGGAATTCGGCCGGAAGCCAGGCAGCAAGGCAAAAAGCGCCCGCCCGAGATCACCGAAGCCGACAAAGCCGAAATCGCTGCCGCTGAGCAGTTCCGCATCCTGATTGCCGCTCAGTCCGTAGCGCTCGTTGCCTTCTGTAAAGCGCTTATGCTCGGAATGAATTCCGCGTGCCAGCGATATCGCCATGCCCAGCCCCATCTCGGCGACCGGGAGCGCAAACACGCCGCTTGGCGCCAGCACATGAATTCCACGCTGAAAGCAGGTTTCATAATCCACATTGGGCAGGAAGTTGGTTTCGACATTGATGATTGCCTTCAGCTTCGAGGCCATTGCAAGCCGATCAGGCCCCATATCGGCCTGGCCCAGCAGGATATCGCAGTCAGGCAAGTGCCGGGTGTAAAAAACATCCCGGTCTTCGCCGCTATACACGATGACATCGTGACGGCGCGTCAGCTCTTGATAATCGGCTTCGCTGAAAATGTCCTCAGCAGTACGGGGTTCGGGATCCAGAATGATACGCATGTTGCTCCTCCCGGAAGCTTGTTGGGACTGTCATGAAGCCCATTTATCACAGAGGAGAAAACAGCAGTTCAATCGACCGTTCAACCGGTCGTGCCGCGTCTGAGAGTGCTTTTGGCGGATGGAGGACTGTTTTGCGTGGTGTTGCCCGTTTCCTGGCGGGGTGAGAAGCTGATTTCAGAAAATGGCCGCTGGGGAGAACAATCTTGCTCGTTCGTGGGGTCGGCTGCACGCTGCTGACTGGCATATGCGCAAGAAGCCGTCTAATTGTTGTACAAGCAATGAGAAAAGGATGTTTCGATATGTCGGATTCAAAGGAAATAGGCCGCGGCCGGATCTACAATTCGATCCTCGACACTGTCGGCGACACACCGATTGTGCGGCTCGACAAGCTGGCGAAGGAGAAGGGCGTCAAGGCACACCTGCTGGGCAAGCTTGAATTCTTCAATCCGATCGCCTCGGTCAAGGACCGCATCGGCGTCGCCATGATCGAAAGCCTCGAAGCCCAAGGCAAGATCGAACCGGGCAAGACCACGCTGGTGGAGCCGACCTCGGGCAACACCGGCATTGCGCTGGCCTTCGCCGCCGCCGCCAAGGGCTACCGGTTGATCCTGACCATGCCCGAGACCATGTCCGTCGAGCGCCGCAAGATGTTGGCGCTGCTGGGCGCGGAGCTGGTGTTGACCGAAGGCCCCAAGGGCATGAAGGGCGCCATTGCCCGTGCCGAGGAGCTCATAGGTGAGATCGAAGGCTCGGTGATGCCGCAGCAATTCGAAAACCCGGCCAACCCGGAAATCCACCGCAAGACGACGGCGCTGGAAATCTGGAACGACACCGACGGCGGTGTCGATATTCTGATCTCCGGCATTGGCACCGGCGGCACCATCACCGGCACCGGGCAGGTGCTCAAGGCGAAAAAGCCCGGGGTCAAGGTCGTCGCGGTCGAGCCCGCGGATTCGCCTGTGCTGTCCGGCGGCAATCCCGGCCCGCACAAGATCCAGGGCATCGGCGCCGGCTTCGCGCCTGCCATTCTCGACACCGGGATCTATGACGAGGTTGTCCAGGTCAGCAATGACGAGGCCTTCGCCATGGCCCGTGAGGTGGCGCGCCTGGAAGGCCTGCCGGTGGGCATCTCGTCTGGTGCTGCGCTGACGGCCGCGGTCAAGGTCGGCAGCCGTGAGGAAAATGCCGGCAAGCAGATCGTCGTGATAATCCCCTCCTTCGCCGAGCGCTACCTCTCGACCGCACTGTTTGATGGTCTTGGCGACTGATCACCCGGCCGGAGCGGCCTGATTGCCGACGGTATGCAAGCTCAAGACCGGGATGGCGGTTTCCGTCCTCCCGGTCTTGCAGCTTGTGCTGTGTTTTCATGTTGCCCGTCACGCCGCCTTGGTGATCCGCTCGGCGGCGATGCGGTAGGAGATCGATTCGGCCAGATGAATCCGGCTGACCGTCTCTGCTCCGTCGAGATCGGCCAGCGTGCGTGCCACCTTGAGGATCCGGTGATAGGCGCGGGCGGAAAACCGCATCTTCTCTGCTGCATCGGAAAGCAGAGCCTGCCCGCCGGAATCGGGTCGTGCCACCTCTTCGACCAGAGCGGTGGTGCATTGTGAATTGGTGCGGATATCAGACCGTCCAAGCGCTCGGTAGCGCTCCTGCTGTGTCACGCGTGCCATGGCCACGCGGGCGGCAACATCAACGCTCTTTTCGGCGTCCTGCGGGCGGATCAGATCCTGTGCGGTGACCGCCGGCACATCGATGCGAATGTCGATCCGGTCCATCAGTGGCCCGGAAATCCGGCCCTGGTAATCGCTCTGGCAACGTGGGCCCCGCGCGCAGCTTTGGCCCGGCTCACCCGCCATGCCGCAGCGGCAGGGATTCATCGCGGCGATCAGCTGGATGTTTGCGGGATAGCTGACCCGGTGATTGGCGCGTGCGATCACACATTCGCCGTTCTCAAGCGGTTGCCTGAGTGAATCGAGCACCTGCGGGGTGAATTCGGGAAATTCGTCCAGAAACAGGACCCCGTGATGGGCAAGGGACACCTCGCCCGGGCGGGCCTTGAAGCCGCCACCCACCATCGCGGCCATCGAGGCCGAGTGATGCGGTGCGCGAAACGGCCGCCGCTCGGACAATCTGCCCCCTGCCAGTCGACCGGCGATGGAGTGGATCATCGAAACCTCGAGCAGCTCTGCCGGCGACAGGGGCGGCAGGATCGACGGCAACCGTGCCGCGAGCATGGACTTGCCCGATCCCGGAGGGCCGACCATGATCAGATTGTGACCGCCTGCGGCGGCCACCTCAAGCGCCCGCTTGGCGGTCTCCTGGCCCCTGATGTCACACAGATCCGGCATGTTGGCCGGCTCAGCCCGCATCGCAGGCTTTGGCCGGGCCAGAACCTGCGTGCCGCGGAAATGATTGGCCATCGCGATCAGCGACCGTGGCGCGAGGATCTCGATGTCTTCTCCGGCCCAGGCAGCTTCCGGACCCGAGGCCGCGGGGCAGATCAGGCCCTTGCCCAGCGCATTGGCGCCGATCGCCGCGGGCAATGCACCGGCGACACTTGCGATGGTGCCGTCAAGCGAGAGTTCGCCCAGCACCACATAGCCGTTGAGCGCATCTCCGGGAATCGCGCCGAGCGCGGCCATCAGCCCCAGCGCGATGGGCAGATCGAAATGACTACCTTCCTTGGGCAGGTCGGCGGGGGCGAGGTTGATTGTCACTTTCTTGGCGGGAAGGGCGAGCCCCGAGGCGTGAAGAGCTGCCTGCACCCGTTCCCGGCTTTCCGCCACCGCCTTGTCGGGAAGACCGACAATATGCATCCCGACCTTGCCCGGGGCGACCATCACCTGAACGTCGACAGGCACCGCCTCGATGCCTTCAAATGCGACTGTGCTGACCCGCGCAACCATGGCGTCTATTCCTCCAGACAGCGACTCGGGGGTATTGTCGCCCCTATACACGATATAGGGGAAAGGAAATCATATAAACCGGAATAAAACAAGAACATTAAAGAAACGAATACACCAAAAAGTGGATCTCGGGCTGCATACGGTTGCATCACAAGAACAGGAAATGACGCATCCTATGCGTGCGTTCAGCGGTTTTGGCAGCAAAAGCCAGGGCATTTTTGGCCATTGACGGCATTTACGGGCCGTTGATCAGCGGCTGAAAGCGTTCCGCGCCCAGATCCGGGCAAAATGATGCGTGGGGTTATGTCAACACAGCCGCAATGTTGCCGGGCCGAAACTCCGTGATGGTATAGTCGGCAATGCCCGCACTGTGGAACGGGTCATCGCGGATCAGGGTTTCGATATCCTGCAGCGACTGTCCTCGGGCGATGATGACACCGCCTGTGCGAGGCACCTTGGCCCCGGATGCTAAAAACCTGCCGGTGCCATAGTTGCGCTCGATGAAAGCCATGTGCGGCTCGATCAGCGGATCAACATTTTCCAGCGCCGTTACGTAAGTCAGATCAATCACAAACAGATGATCGCCGTCGTCGAGAAAGGCCATTCCGGTGCTCCTGGTGCAGTCTGGTATGTTGAGGCCGGACTTGCGGAGATGGACAAATCCCGCAAGCCCACGGAGGCTGAAAGATTCCTGCGTCAAGCAAGGATGCCTGGCTGTCCTGGTTCACAAGAATCCGTTGGATTTTGCCATGCCTTGAGAGAACTTCGGGCTCAGTGCTTTTTGGCTTCGACGGCGTCCCAGAATAGGCTGGCGATGTCGGCGCCGCCAAAACGTTTGACCTCGCGAAGCCCTGTCGGCGAGGTGACGTTGATCTCGGTCATCAGATCACCAATGATGTCGATCCCCACCAGGATGAAGCCGCGCTCACGAAGCGCCGGGCCGATGCGGGCACAGATCTCTTTCTCGCGGTCCGTCAGCTCGCTGTGTTCGGCGCGGCCGCCCACATGCATGTTGGAGCGCGAATCATGCTCGGCAGGCACCCGGTTGATGGCGCCCACCGGCTCGCCGTCAATCAGCAGGATGCGCTTGTCGCCGGCGCGCACATGCGGCAGGTATTCCTGCGCAATAAACGGCTCGCGGTACATCTGCGCGAACATTTCCAGCAATGAGGTCATGTTGCGGTCGTCAGGCTTGATGTGAAACACGCCGGCGCCGCCATTGCCGTAAAGCGGCTTGAGGATCATGTCGCCGACCTCCGCGCGAAACGCCTTGATCGTTTCGGGATCGCGAGAAATCAGGGTTTTCGGCATCAGGTCGGGGAACTCGGTGACGAAGATCTTTTCCGGCGAGTTGCGCACCCAGGCCGGGTCATTGACCACCAGCGTTTTCGGATGCACCCGCTCGAGCAGATGGGTCGAGGTGATATAGGCCATGTCAAATGGCGGATCCTGCCTGAGCAGCACCACATCCATGTCGGCGAGATTGATGGTTTCCTGCGGCCCGAGCTCGAAATGGTCGCCCTCGACATCACGCAGGATCATCGGCTCGGCCACCGCCTGGACCACCCCGTCGCGCATCGACAGCTGGTCCGGCGTGTAGTGAAACAGCTTGTAGCCGCGCGCCTGCGCTTCCATCGACATGGCGAAGGTGGAATCTCCGGCAATCGAAATCGAGCGCACATGGTCCATCTGGACCGCAACATTCTTGATCTTGCTCATGGGTCAGGTGTCTCCGCCATTCTGATGGGTTTCACATAGGGTGGGAACGGGGGGGATTGCAACGGGGGCGGATGGGAAATGGCGATGGTGGTTACAGGAGATGGAATTCGGGTGGGTATGGGCGGAACGACCGCAGCGCCGCCACACCTCAGTCTTTCCAAATTGTCGATCCGCAATCCGACGCTATCTCACCCCGTTTGCCCCGCCAGAAAAGCCCAGCCCATCATCGCGATGGCGACCATCCAGGAGGCCAGCGCGCGGAAGCTGATCTCGACCCAGCCATAGGGCAGGCGCTTGAGCCCGGTCGACACGATGGCAGCGGATGTGGCGAGCACCAGGTTGAACAGGCCGAAGATGCCTGCATAGGCGCCTGGCGGGACCTCTCCCCATGCGTGACCGGCCAGAATGCCCCAGCCTGTCAGCAAACCTGCCAGAAACACGATGGCTGCCATGGTTCGCACCGCGGGGCGGATTGCCATGACGGCCAGAAGTCCCAGTGCGATGGCTGTCGCGAACAACAGCGGCACCGGATCAACCGGCACAAGCGCCGCAGTGACAAAGCCTGCGGGTATGGCCAGCAGAAAGGCCGGCCAAACCAGCGGCAATCCCTCCCGTTTCCACATGGAAACCAGGATTCCGGTGCTGATCAGCGCGATCATCACCGGCAGATCGATCAGGACCGCCATGCCCCCTGCCAGGAAATCCTCATAGGCGTCACCGCCCAGGGCGAATTCATGGGCCTTGGCGTCAAGCGGGACGAAACAGAAAAGGCCGCCCGCAAGCGCCATGGGCACAAGGCGGGCGGCCAGTTGGTCAAACCGGATGCTTGCTGGCCGCATCAATGTCAGCCGTCAGGCAATGCCGGTCAGGAAGGCGGTGCCGACCAGCGCAATGATTGCACCGCCGACACGGATCGCCGGCTTCCCCCATGCCAGTCCGTTCAGTGCGCCAAGCCCGATGCCGACGCCATGCAGCAGACCGGTTGCGATCACGAAGCCGATGGCATAGGCGAAGGGATTGGCAGCGGTGGGAAGCTCTGTGCCATGCGCATAGCCGTGAAAGACTGCGAAGAAAGCCACCAGCACGCCGGCAACGACGACCGGAGCCCGCACCAGGAACAGCACCAATAGTCCCAGAACTACGCCCGAAAGCGCAATGCCTGCTTCAATGAAGGGCACAGGAATGCCGGCGATGCCGAGCGCTGCGCCAAGCGCCATGACCAGCGGGAAGGTGATCGGAAGGATCCAGATCGCTGGGCTTCCCAGCACCGCGCCCCAGAGCCCGACAGCCACCATGGCGACCACATGGTCCCAGCCAAAGATCGGGTGCAGCAGGCCGCTCAAAAACCCGCCAGTCATGCCTTCGCCGGTGTGGGCCAGTGCGGGCGAGGCTGCCATCACGCAAGCGGTGAGCGCGAGCAGCGCCAGTCCCTTAAGCGGAGTGACTGTGTTGGAACGATTGGAGAAGGGGCGGGTTTGAGGAATAATGCGCATCTGTCGTGCTCCTTGTTGGGTTGTGCGGCACCCCTGTTTGGGTCGTGCCTCGATTTGCTTCGTGGCGATGATAGTCGATCAGCAAGGTTCCGCAACATCCAGATAGGCTTGATCACAATTGTCTCGCCGATCTCGCATCTTAACTTTTCCAGCAGACCACGCGAGCGGCTCCGCTGCCCGTCACCGTCCCCCGAACACCCGGCATAGCCGGTCGATGGTGCGGCGGACTTCCGGCAGGTGGCGGTCGTCCTGGTGGGTGACGATCCACTGGTCGTGCGCCAGTTCCGGGATTGTGCTGCCGGTCTGGCGAAGCACGGGCTGCCGTTCACCGATGAAGGTCGGCAGCAGCGCTATGCCCTGACCGGCAAGCGCCAGGTCGAGGCTGTTGCGCGGGGCGTTGACCTCGCAGACCGCGTCGTTTCCCACCATCCTGTCGAGCCAGCGTGCCGATGGCGTATCAGCTAGCACCTTGATCCAGCGTTCGGGTGCGCCGGCACTCGCATAGGGGGCAAATTCGACGCGTGAGAGTTTTCGGCCCGCCAGGCTGTCGCCGGTCGGTCGCGCGTTGCGAAACCCGATCACCACTTCGCGCCGCGCGATGTCGAGCGTCGTTTCGGCAGAGACGAAGCGCAGGCGGATATCGGCCGGAGTTCCGGTGATCTCGTCGAGATGCGCGAGCAGGGCAAGCGTTGTCCAGGTCCCGGCGGAGACCTTGACCAAGGGCCGTTCCGTTTCTCCCGGATGGGACGTCAGCCTTGCGATGCGGGCTTCGATTCCGGTGAGCTCTTCCAGCAGCTCCCGCGCTTGCGTTGTCAATTCGTAGCCGCGCTCGTGGCGGACAAACAATTCTCGGCCGGTCGCCCGCTCCAGTGCCAGCATCCGCCGGCCGAGTGTGGCGGCACTTCGTCCGGTCACCCGGGCCGCCGGCGACAGCCCGCCTTCCCTCGCCACGGCCAGGAAAAGATACAGATCGTCCCAGGAGGCAGTCTTTTCATTCATGAAAATAATCCTTCAAACTGTTTCATTTCGAAGGATCAAGAGAGTCACTAAGTTGGGCCGAGGTCAAGGGTGCTGCCGGGTCTCGGCCAATCGGCCCAGCGGCGGCTGGAAGAGAGCCCGCCATCAAAGCGCTCAAGCCGTACAAGCCCGCGCAAAGGAGACGGCAATGCAAAGAACCAAGGATCATGGCGCCGACAAAGGCTGCCCGTTTCCCGGAGAGCGCAGAAGTCCGGCTCTCACAGAGGAGGACCGTTTCATGGAGCTGCATGGCGGGCGCGGCAGCCGAACCGTTTACCTGACAGTGTGCATGATCGAGGCGATGCTGGTGCGAACCGCGCTTGGTCTGCGCGGCATGGCCCACTTGCGATTGCCTTGGCGGTCTGGCGCCGGGGTTAAAACGCGTCCTCGAGGTGCACCGGCCAGCGCCAGGGACTGACCACGATGATGTCGAAACGCCAGGACAGCCGCTCTGCATCCGGCTGGCGGCTGATATAGACATCGCCCGCCGCCCGGATCCGCCTTTGCGACGCATAGCTCACCGAATCCACACCGGCCGCAAGGTCCCGCCGCGCCTTGACCTCGATGAAGGCGATCAGATCGCCCTTGCGCGCCACCAGATCGATCTCCCCAAGGGGTGTCTTGTAGCGCAGCGCTGAAATCCGGTAGCCCTTGAGCATCAAGGCAAAGGCTGCAAGCCATTCAGCGCGGCGTCCCTTGCGCTCGGAACGCCGTTTTCGAGTGAGCTTGCCGCCCGCGCTCACGCCTCGCCCTTTGGTGGGGCGGCTTTCATGGCGAGCAGTCGCGCATAAAGCTCCTTGCGGTTGAGCCCGGTCAGCCGTGCGGCCTCTGTTGCAGCCTTGCCTGCGGGCAGGTCGCTCGCGAGCCTGGCCAGCAGTGCATCTACATCATCTTCCGATGGCGCAGGCGTGAAACCGGGACCTATCACCAGCACGATCTCGCCGCGCACATTCTCGTTCTCATAACGCGCGGCAAGCTCACCCAGCGTACCGCGGCGAATTTCCTCATAAGCCTTGGTCAGCTCGCGGCAGACGGCAGCCGGACGCTCAGCGCCAAGCATGTCGGCAGCGGATTTCAGCGACGCCGCCAGCCGGTTCGGGCTCTCAAAGAACATCAGCGTTGCCTCCGTCGCCGCGAAGCTTGCCAGCCGGTCACGCCGCGCCTTGTCCTTCGATGGCAAAAAACCGGCGAACAGGAAGGTGTCGCTGGGCAGGCCCGAGGCGACGAGGGCTGCCATCGGCGCCGAGGCGCCGGGAATCGGGATCACCGGCAACCCGGCCTCGATCGCGGTCTGCGAGATCCGGTAGCCGGGATCGGAGACCAGCGGCGTGCCGGCGTCGGAGATCAGCGCCACGCTCTTGCCTGCTTCCAGTGCCGCCATCAGCTTCGGTCCGACCCGCTCGGCATTGTGTTCGTGATAGGCGTAAGGCCGGGTGGCAATGCCGAAACGGTCAAGCAGCACCCGGCTGACGCGGGTGTCCTCACAGGCGATGATGTCTGCCCCGGCAAGTGTTTCCAGTGCGCGCAAGGTGATATCGCCGAGGTTTCCGATCGGTGTTGCCACCAGATAGAGCCCGGCTGCCAGCGGCCGGGCGCCGATCTCATGCGCGCCAATGCGGTAGCCGCGCGATGTTTGCCCCGTGGCTGCGGTGTTGTCGGAACCGGTATCCTTGGGTGTCCTGCGTGCCATCTTCACTTCGCTTTGGGACCGGGCGGGCCCGTGTCGCGTTCGTCTTCAAAGTGGGTGTAGCAGAGATTGCAGTGGATGCGCGATAGGGCAGATCCCTCCAAACAACAGCCTTTGCAAAGCGCGACGCCTGTGGCCGTGTCCCTGGTCAGAACAGCTGGCTTATCAGTCCGGCTGCGGACAGCAGCGCGAGCAAGCCCAGACATGCAGCCTTGTAAAGATGCTCATAGGCCGGGCGGAACAGCCGGGCACCCGAGAACACGCCCAACAGAACCAGAGGTACCATCAGCGCGCCGCGCCAGAGAGCCTGCATCGTCATCAGGTCATAGGCGATCAGGAAGACCAGTGATGTCACCATGGTGATCGCCAGGAACATGACCAGAGATGCCCGCATCTGTTTCGGCGGGGCTCCGCTTGCGAGAACGTAAAGCGCGATTACCATGCCGCCGACGGATGCCAGGCCGGTAGCGATGCCGGCTGTGACACCGCTCATATAAAGGCCTCCCCGCGTTGCCAGGAACCCGGGCCGCAGATTGAAGAACTGCATCAGCGTCAGGCACAGAATGATGCTCAACGCGATTTTCTGGGACCAGGCGACATCGATGCTCGTGGTTGCCAGAAGCCCGATCGGAACGCCGATCGATGAACTGATCACCAATGCCCAGACAACCCGCATGTCAGCCAGCGCCATCCCGCCCCGGAACATCGCAAGGCTGGCGGCACACTCCAGCAGAAAACACACGGGAATCAGTTCAACGGGCGGAATGATGACGGCAAGCGATGCCATCACAACGGCCGAAAGGCCGAAGCCGGAAAAGCCTCTGGCCAGCCCTGCCATGAAAACGGCAGCGACAACGAAAGCCAACTGAGCGGCGGAAAGCCCGGTGAGCTGGGACAGGGTGAGAATCATATGGTCGCCTGTTGCTGTGCCGGTCAGTGTGGATCGGCGGCGGCGGCAACGCAAAGGCCAGATTGCCGGCGACACTGGTCCAGGCAGAGCAATTGGAAAGCACGCGCAAACGGATGCCCAAAAGCCGCGATGGCACCTCTGCGGTTGGTTGTATCAGGCCCGAAGCGCGGGTGGTTCCCGCCTGGAGAGCGCGATTTTCGCTACCATGTCCGGCACCAGCGATGCCGGAGAGGGACGGGCGAAGTAATACCCCTGAACCGCATCGCAGCCCATCGCCTCGACCATACGGACCTCCTCCAAGGTCTCCGTGCCTTCGACGACGATCTCGAATCCGAGGCCACGCGCCAGCTCCAGAATGCCGCGAAGCACCTTTTGTTTGCGGGTGTCTGTATCAATGTCGGAGACAAAGCAGCGGTCAACTTTCAACTGTTCCAATGGCAGCTGATTGAGATAGCCCAGCGACGAATAGCCCGAGCCGAAATCATCCAGCGCCAGTCTCAAGCCAAGCGTATGGACACCCGCAAAAATCCTGGCAATCCGCTCCTCGTTCTGATCCACAAAGACACTCTCGGTGATCTCGATGCAAATGGTTTCGCCTGGCAGGTTGTGGCGCTCAAGCGTGCTTTTCAACATCTCAATGAAATTGGCCTGCCCGAGCTGCATCGGCGATACATTGACCGAGATGTGCTTGAAGTCGAAACCGTCCCTGCGCCATTTGGCGGCCTGGGCGCATGCGAGGTCGAAAACCAGGCTGCCCAGATCCATGATCTGACCACTGGATTCGGCAATCGGGATGAACCGCCCGGGCGGGATCGGCCCTTTCTCGGGATGGGTCCAGCGGGCCAGCGCCTCCAGGCCGACCAATTGGTGATTGGCTGGATTGATCTGCGGCTGGAAATGAACCTCCAGTTCACGCTCAGCGATTGCCGAACGCAGCATGCCCTCCAGTTCAAGCTGGTCTTGCAGGGCGTTGTTGAGTTCCGGAGTGAAGAATACGGCCTGGTTGCCGCCGTTTGCCTTGGCCTTGCGACGCGCAAGCTCGGCATTCAGATGCATCGTGTCTGCATCGGCAGCGTCGTCCCCTGGCAGGACAATGCCAATCGAGCCGCAGGTATGGACCTCGCCACAGGGCAGATGGAAAGGTTGGCGCAGGGCTTCGAGCACGCTCTCCGCAAGCCAGGCGACTTCATCCGCTGTGGGGCGATCGTCAACCAGAATGGTGAACTCATCACTGGCTGGTCTGGCAAGCTTTGCCCGGGCGCCGGCAAGGCGCTTGACCTCTTCCCCAACCATGATCAGAAGCTTGTCACCATTGACAGGCCCGTAGGCGTCATTGATCTGGAAGAAATTGTCGAGATCCAGGTGCAGCAGGCACCATTGCGCAGATCCGGAGCGGGTCTCGGCCACGGCGGCTTCGAGATCGGCCAGATAGCGGCTGCGGTTGCCCAATCCCGTGATTTGATCAGTGTATGCGATGCCAGCCAGCCGGTGCTGAAGATTGGCAAGCCGTTCAAGTGCGAGGGCCAGGGCACCGAACTCGTCCTTGCTGTCTTTGAAAGGGACCTTTGTGCTCTGCCGGTTGTCTGCCAGATCGTCCGCATAGCCGGCCAGAATCCGGATGGGCTCGAGCTGCCATGCCATGAAGGCTGCGCCAAAGAACGCGACGATGAGCAGGAGAAGTCCGGCGGTGACCATCATTTCGCTGCCCAGTTCGGTCCGCGCGACAATCAGATCATCCACCCAGCCAACATCCACGGCCAGTGCACCTTCAACAGTGCCAGCAGACGAGACAATCGGCGTGAGGTAAGCCAGCCGCAAACGCCCCATGACCGGCACCTCACCCAGGAAGGGCTTGCCGGCTGCCAAACTTGCATAAGCCGGATGGCCGGCGCTGATCGACATCGGCGGCGGCATTGATCCGTCCGGCTTGCGGAATGTGGTTGCAAAACGGTCAAACCCGTCAGTCTGGCGATTGAACTTGAAAAGATTGGCCGCCCCTTGGTTGACCCTGGCAATCTCGTTGAGCAACACGCTATGCTCATCGCGAAATGAAAGAGCGGTCTCCGCGTTGTCATATTTGAGGCGAACGGCGAGAGGTCTGCCTTCTTCATCCAGAACCGATTCAAACTCGCTCTTGAGATCGTGCGTAATAGTGGCGACTGCTGTGCGCGCTGCGCGGTCAATCCGAATGGCTGAGTTGGTCGCTGTCAACTCAGACACCTTGACGTAACCAAGTGTTGCAGTGATCAGGATAGACAGGGCAACAGCCACAACGAGGGTCGTTGTGACACGCCCCATCGCACTGCCGGGAAGCGGACCCATGCCTGACATTTATCGATCCTCCAAACACGCGGTTGAGGTGCTCAGGGTGGAGTGCAATTGCTTGCACAAATATGCTTCAATCCAGAGTAGTGTCTCGGCAAATTGTTAAGAAACTCTGGTACAGGCGACGGTGATTCCTATAGGTGCGACGCCGAGCCAGTCATTCCCGCTGAGCACGGAACCACCGAAAAATGCCTTGGGTTACTGCTTTGACGCAGTTGCCGGTACGAAACCGGTCCCTGCTTTCGCAGGAATTGCTGTGACCCGACAGGTGATCTGATCTCTTGCCGCCCGGCGTCACAGACAGCAGCATCCGACAACCTTCAGGTCGCCAGATCGGCCACCACGGCGTCAAGCACCAGCATGCCTTGCGGCGTGCAGCGGATCCGGTCCTTGCCCATCGTTTCGATCATGCCGTGATCGATCAGAAACTCGACCCGCTCGGCATCCAGCCGGTGGCCGGACAGGGCTTGCCAGCGGCCGAGATCGACCCCTTCGCGCAGTCGCAATCCCATCAGCAACAATTCGTCGGCCTGCTCACTGGTGCCCAACACTTCGCTTTCGCTCATGCCATGGCCACGGTCCGCGACGCTTGTTAGCCATGTCTCGGGCGTCCGTTCGGTCGCCGTGGCGATCTTGCCTGCCGAGGTGGTCAACCGCCCATGTGCGCCGGGCCCGATCCCGGCATAATCGCCATAGCGCCAATAGGTGAGATTGTGACGGCTCTCGGCGCCCGGGCGGGCGTGATTGGAGACTTCATAGGCGGGCAGCCCATGGGCTTCGCAGACGCTCTGGGTGAGCTCATAGAGTTCGGCCGAGAGATCACCATCGGGCACGATCAGTTTGCCCGCCTTGTGCAGGCCATAAAACGGCGTGCCTTCCTCGATCGTGAGCTGGTAGAGCGAGAGGTGGTCGGCGGCGAGCGAAATCGCTTCCTTAAGCTCGGCTTCCCAGGCGTGGGGCGTCTGGTCAGGCCGCGCATAGATCAGATCAAAGGACATCCTTGGAAAGATGTCCCGCGCCAGCCCGATGGCTCTCAGCGCCTCGGCCCGGTCATGCAGCCGGCCCAGCCGTTTGAGGTCCCTGTCATTGAGTGCCTGAACGCCCATCGACACCCGGTTGACGCCAGCGGCGCGGTAGCCGCGGAAGCGGCCCGCTTCAACGCTTGATGGATTGGCCTCCAGTGTGATCTCGATGCCTTCGGGGACAACCCAAGTTTCGTGCACCGCGTCAAGGATGGCGGCAACGGTTTCCGGGTGCATCAGCGATGGCGTGCCGCCACCGAAGAAGATGCTGGTGACCACTTGCGGACCTGACAGCTTCCGCATCGCAGCGATCTCGGCGCGAAACGCATCGATATAGGCCTGCTGGTCGATGCCCTCATGGCGCACATGGCTGTTGAAATCGCAATAGGGGCATTTGGCGGCACAGAATGGCCAATGCAGATAGACCGCGAAACCGGGCTTGCCGGTGTCTGGCGCCAGCCCGTCCTTGAACGCATTGCTGCGGGCCTTCGCCATCGCGGCCAGGGGATCCGGAGCTTCGGCCTGATCGACGAGGCCGCTCACGTGACGGGGACGCCCAGGCGTTGCTCGGCAAACAGCTTGAAGGCACGTGCCCGGTGCGACGTTGCCGTCGCCTGGCCGGGTTTCCAGCCGTGCTTTTCCTCCGCCGTCATCTCGCCGAATGTGCGGGTGTGCCCGTCCGGCCGGAACACCGGATCATAGCCGAACCCGGAAGTCCCGCGCGGCGGCCAGACCATCACGCCATCGGCTTCGCCGCGATAGAAACTGACGTCACCATCCGGTGTCGCCAGGCACAACATGCTCACAAACCGTCCGGTGCGTTTCGCCTCGGTGAGCGCACCGCGGGCCTGGAGCGCATCCTCGACCTTCTGCATGGCAACAGCGAAATCGCGGCTGCCATCGGGCAGGGTCGCCCAGTCCGCGGTGTAGACACCCGGCGCGCCGTCAAGCGCGTCGACAATCAGGCCGGAGTCATCCGACAGCGCGATCTTGCCCGACGCGGTGGCGGCTGCCAGCGCCTTGGTCGCGGCATTGGCTTCAAACGTGTCGCCGGTTTCCTCAGGCTCAGGAAGATTGAGCTCCGCCGCCGATGTGACGGCAACACCGAGCGGGCCGAACAGATCGCGGATTTCTGCAATCTTGCCTGCATTGTGGCTTGCGACCAGAATTTCCGTGAGCGGTGCGTGTGCCATCAGATCAGTGTTTCCCTTGCCTCAGGCTACTGCGCTTTTTTGCAGCGCCACCAGGTCGTTGATCGCGGCCTTGGCCAGCCCCATCAGTTGCCCGAGTTGTTCTTCGGTGAAGGGTTCGCCCTCGGCGGTGCCCTGAATTTCGACGATACCGCCGGTACCGGTCATGACGAAATTGGCATCGGTTTCAGCAGAGGAATCTTCGAGATAGTCGAGATCCGTCACCGCCTGGCCGGCGAAAATACCGCAGGAAACGGCTGCCACATGATCCTTGAGCACCCGCTCGACCTTGACCATCGAACGCTCTTCCATCCATTTCAGACAATCATGCAGCGCGATCCAGGCACCGGTGATGGCTGCGGTCCGTGTGCCGCCATCGGCCTGGATGACATCGCAATCCACCGTGATCTGGCGCTCGCCAAGTGCCGGCAGATCGACAACCGCACGCAGCGAGCGGCCGATCAGACGCTGAATCTCAAGCGTGCGCCCGCCCTGCTTTCCGGACGTTGCCTCGCGGCGCATGCGGTCGCCAGTCGAACGCGGCAGCATGCCGTATTCAGCTGTCACCCAGCCCTTGCCACCATTGCGCAGCCACGGTGGAACGCGTTCCTCAAGACTTGCGGTGCACAGCACGTGGGTATCGCCGAACTTGACCAGGCAGGAGCCCTCGGCGTGTTTGGACACGCCGCGCTCGAAGCTGACCGCCCGCATCTGATCTGTCTTCCGGCCCGATGGACGCATACTGTGTCTCCTAAATTCAATTGAGCCGCCTTCTATCGGCAGGGCAGCCAATATGCAAAGCAAAACCGTCTGTTTTCACCGCAGGCCGCTTGCGGCGCCGGGAAGCCCGGATGCTCCTGAACTGGTCGTACCCCTTTCTTGTCGTGCGGCAAATCCCTATATTCGCGTTGAACAGGGTCAGGCATCAGCGCGGGCCCGAGGATACAATATGAGCATGGACAGGACAGCACTGCCGGCCGAACTTGCCGGCGAGCTTGACGACCGCTCGCGGGAGATCTTCCGCGCACTGGTGGAAAGCTACATGGAGTCGGGTGATCCATTGGGATCTCGCAGCCTGTCGCGCATGCTGCCAATGTCTCTGTCGCCCGCGTCGATCCGCAACGTGATGAGCGATCTGGAAGATCTGGGGCTGATCTATGCGCCGCATGTGAGCGCCGGCCGTCTGCCCACCCAGAAAGGCCTGCGCTTCTTTGTCGACGCCTTCATGCAGGTTGGCGACCTGCAGCCAGAAATGCGCGAAAGCATTGAGCGTCAAGTGCGCCCCAACGATCAGAACAGCCCGGTTGAAACATTGCTCACCGAAGCAAGCCAGATGCTCTCGGGCATGACCCGCGGCGCCGGGCTGGTGATTGCCTCCAAGCAGGATTCCACCATCCGTCACATCGAGTTCATCAGGCTCGATCAGTCACGGGCGCTGGTGGTTCTGGTGGGCGGCAATGATCAGGTGGAAAACCGCATCATGGAACTGCCCGATGGCGTGACCGCCGGACAGCTGGTCGAAGCGGCGAATTTTTTAAACGCACATCTGGCTGGCCGGACACTCTCTGAGGTCCGGGCCGAGCTGCAGCGGATCACCGACGAGGTGCGCAATGAACTTGATGCGCTCTCGCGTGATCTGGTCGAACGCGGGCTGGCGGCCTGGGCCGGAAGCCAGGGTGGCTCCGGCGCGGCGCGGCTGATCGTGCGCGGACGCGCCAATCTGCTCGAAGGTGTGAGCGAGGGCGAAGAACTTGACCGGCTGCGCATGCTCTTTGATGAACTCGAACGCAATGAAAACCTTACCGAACTGATGACGGCGGCCGAGGAAGGCTCGGGTGTGCGGATCTTCATAGGCTCGGAGAACAAGCTGTTTTCGCTTTCAGGCTCGTCGGTCATCGTTGCCCCCTGGCGCGACAGCGAGGAACGGGTTGTCGGAGCTGTCGGCATCATTGGTCCGACCCGGCTTAATTATGCGCGGATCGTGCCAATGGTGGATTACACCGCGCAGCTCGTTTCCAGACTGGTGCGCAAATAGGCTCTCAAGCCTGCCTGTTTGGCTCTCGGGCCTTGATTTTTGGTCCCTGAACCTCGATATGCGGGTCAACCCCATCGACATTGTATTCAACAGACAGGACATCCACACCATGAGCGATGAAAGCCAAGGCCGCGAACACGACAAGCCAGAGGCCGACGCTTCCGTAGAGGCTGACAGTCCGCAGGAAATCGATCCGATTGCCGCGTTGACGGCCGAAATCGAGGAGCTCAAGGATCAGCGTCTGCGCATGGCAGCCGAGATGGAAAACCTGCGCCGCCGCACGGCCCGCGACGTCAAGGATGCAAAGAGCTATGCGATCTCGGGCTTTGCCCGCGACATGCTGCAGGTCTCCGACAATCTCGAGCGCGCGCTTGCGGCTGTTCCCGAGCAGGCTGATGATGCCACGGACAACGGCCTCAAGACTCTCATTGAGGGCGTCGAACTGACCGGCAAGGCTATGCTGTCGGCACTTGAACGCCATGGCGTGCGCAAGCTTGAGCCGAAGGGCCAGAAATTCGATCCGAATTTTCACCAGGCCATGTTCGAGGTGCCCAATACCGAGGTGCCCAACAACACCGTCATCGAGGTGGTTCAGCCCGGTTATGTGATTGCCGACCGGATGCTTCGTCCCGCAATGGTTGGTGTCGCCAAGGGTGGTCCAAAGGATGTTCCCGTCAGCGATGCTGCTCAAGCCTATCAGGACGACGGCAAGGACGACTGATCAATCCGGTTGCCGGATCACAGCGCCGCTTTCGGGGCGGGCGGAAGGTAGACATGACCCCGCTTGAAGGGCTCGATTATGCAGGCGTGGCGGTGTTTGCCGCCACTGGTGCGCTGTCCGCCTCGCGCAAACAGCTCGATCTGATCGGCTTCGGCTTTCTGGCCGCTGTCACCGGCATCGGCGGCGGAACGATCCGCGACCTGATCCTGGGTGATGTGCCGGTGTTCTGGGTCGAGAAACCGGCCTATCTTGTGGTTTGCGTGGCGGTTGCGGCCATCGTCTATTTCACCGTCCATCTTGTGGAATCACGCTACCGGCTGCTGATCTGGCTCGATGCGATCGGGCTTGCAGCCTTCGCGGTGATGGGCGCTGCAAAGGGGCTCGCCCTCACTGGTTCTCCCATTGTCGCGGTCGTCACGGGAATGATGACGGCGACCTTTGGCGGCATCCTGCGCGATCTTCTCTCTGGCGAGCCTTCGGTGCTGATGCGCCCGGAAATCTACGTTTCCGCTGCTCTTCTGGGCTCGGCCTTCTTTATTGCCGCAAGCCTGCTGGGCGCGCCGCTCATTGTCGGGTCCGGGTTGGGCGTGATTGCCGCTTTCGCCTTGCGTGGCGGCGCGATTCGCTACGGCTGGGCCTTCTCGCCCTACCGCTCACGTGCCGGCCGTCCGCCCGAAGACGTTCTGTAAACGTGTGACGCGAGCAAGGGTTGCCTGTGTCCAGGTCATCCTGACCGGGACCTTGCCGCCACGGTCCGGGTCAGCCGAGTTTCGACTTTTCCGCTGCATCCTTGAGCGACAGAAGCGGCCGCGGGCCGATCTGCTGGATCACCAGACCTGCAGCGAGGCTGCCGAGCTTGCCGCAGACGTCAAGCGGCTTGCCGTTGGCGTAGCCATGCAGGAAGCCCGCCGCGTACAGATCGCCGGCGCCGGTGGTGTCGACCACCTCGTCGATGTCGATGGCGTCAATGTCGACCCGCTCGTCGCCGCGAATGATGACCGATCCGTGTTCGGATCGGGTAATGGCGGCGATCTTGCAATCCTTGCGGAGCTGGGCGATGGCATGCTCGAAATTGTCGGTCTCATAGAGCGACTTTGCTTCGTCGGCATTGGCGAACACAATATCGATTGTGCCCGAGCGCATCAGATCGAGAAATTCGTCTCGGTAGCGCCCGACGCAGAACGGGTCGGACAGCGTCATAGCCATTTCCCTGCCGTTCTTGTGGGCAATCTCTGCGCATTGGCGGATCGCATCCTTGGCCCGTGGCGGATCCCACAGATATCCCTCGAAATAGGTGATCTTGGCGTCTGCCACGACGTCAGCTTCGATGTCCTCTGGTCCCAGTTCCACACAGGCGCCTAGATAGGTGTTCATCGAACGCTCGCCATCGGGTGTAACGAAGATCATCGAGCGCGCGGTCGGCGGCGTGCCCTCGAGCGGCTTGGTGTCGAAATGCACGCCCAGGGCGCGGATATCGTGGCTGAAGATCTTGCCGAGCTGGTCTGCGGAGACCTTGCCGAAATAGGCCGAGCGGCTGCCGAAACTGGCAACCCCGGCTGCCGTGTTGCCGGCGCTGCCGCCCGAGGCTTCGATTGCCGGTCCCATGCGCGAATACAGCAATTCGGCGCGGTCTGCATCGATCAGGTTCATCGCACCCTTGATGATGCTGTTGTCAACGAGGAAGGCCTCGTCGCAGCGGGCGATGATATCGACAATCGCATTGCCGATGCACAGGACATCAAAACGGCTCATGGGGATCCCTTCAAACAGACTGCGATCCGGTGCGCAGCCTGGCCTTCTTGGCAGATTTTAGGAGTTTGTAAAACCCCGACAAGAAGCGGCCGAAAAACCATCATCATGTTTTTCCCGATGGCTCGAGTCGCCGCTTGAGTTCGTAAAGCGCATCGAGCGCTTCACGTGGCGTCATGTCGTCAGGGTTCAGTTCGCCCAGATAGGCATCCGATTCTGACGGCCCCTTGGCCGGTTTGGCCGGCTCCCTGACGGCTGGCATGGCAAACAGTGGCAGGTCATCGACCAGCCGAGCTGCCGGGTTTTCCCGCTCGCTGCTCTCAAGCAGATCGAGCACTTCGCGGGCGCGCACCACCACCGCGTCTGGCAGGCCTGCAAGACGCGCAACCTGGATGCCGTAGGAGCGGTCGGCGGCTCCGGGGCCGACCTCGTGCAGAAACACCACGTCGCCTTCCCATTCCTTGACCTTCATGGTGGCATTGGACAGCCGCGGCAGCTTTTCGGACAGTGCCGTAAGCTCGTGGAAATGGGTGGCGAACAGCGCCCGGCAACGATTCTGGGCATGCAGATGCTCGACCGCCGCCCAGGCGATCGACAAACCATCGAATGTCGCTGTGCCACGCCCGATCTCGTCGAGAATGACCAGCGAATGCGGGCCGGCCTGATTGAGGATCGCCGCGGTTTCCACCATCTCGACCATAAAGGTCGAGCGTCCGCGTGCCAGATCATCGGATGCGCCAACACGGGAGAACAGCCGGTCAACCACGCCGATATGGGCGGAACCTGCGGGGACGAAGGAGCCCATTTGCGCCATCACGGCAATGAGAGCGTTCTGCCTGAGAAACGTCGATTTACCGCCCATATTGGGTCCGGTAAGCAGCCAGATTGCGCCGCCGTCACCGCTTCCCTCAGGCGGTGAAAGATCACAATCATTGGCCACGAACGGTTGTTCGGCCTGCCGCCGGAGCGCCTGCTCAACCACCGGATGCCGTCCGGCACTGATCTCGAAGGCAAGGCTCGAATCGACCTTTGGTCGGCAATAGCCCTGTTCCTGGGCAAGTTCGGCGAGGGCTGCCGTAACGTCGATCACCGACAGCGCATCAGCCGCCGCCTTGATGGCATCTGCTTGCGAGACGACCAGAAGCACCAGCTCGTCAAAGGCTGCAAGCTCGATCGCCAGCGCCTCGCCGGCGGCGTTGGCGATGCGGGTTTCGAGATCGGACAGTTCGGTGGTGGTGAAGCGCATGGCGTTGGCCATGGTCTGCCGATGGATATATTTTGCCTTGGCCTCGTCACCCTCGGTCAGTGGCCCGGCATTGAGCGCCGTCACCTCGATGAAGTAACCCAGCACATTGTTGTGCTTTATCTTGAGTGACCGGACACCGGTCTCCTCAGCATAGGAAAGTTGCAGCCCGGCGATCACCCGGCGTGACTGATCGCGCAGCGCGCGCAATTCGTCGAGTTCGCTGGAGGCACCTGTGCGCACGAAGCCGCCATCGCGCTTGAGCAGAGGCAATTCATCACCAAGCGTTGCCGACAGGCGTGCCTCGATCTCTTTGGGAAGATTGCGCAGGCAGGAGGCCGCGGCTGCCAGATGCTCGGGCACCTCCATGCCGTCAAACAGGTTGGCGATCTCACCCGCCGCGCGGACCCCGGCGAGAATGGCTCCGAGATCACGCGGGCCGCCGCGGTTGAGCGCCAGCCGCGACAGCGCCCGCGGCATGTCGGCAACACCCTTGAGCGCCTGTCGAAGCGCATCCGTAAGCGTGCTATCGCCAATCAGATAGGACACGCCGTCAAGTCGCGCATTGATGGCGGCCGGATCGGTCAGTGGCGCCATCAGCCATTCGCCGAGTTTGCGCCCCCCACCTGCCGTCACGCTGCGGTCGATAGCCTTGATCAGGCTGCCTTGCCGTGCGCCCGAGAGCGTGCGCACCAATTCAAGGCTCGCCCGTGTCGCCGGATCGATGAACAGCCGCGCGCCGTCGCTTTCCCGCTCGGGCCGGCCAAGCGGCGGCCGCTCGGATATCTGGGTCTTCTCGACATAGGCAATGACTGCCGCCGCCGCCGCCATCTCGGCACGTGAGAAACTGCCGAACCCGTCGAGAGAACCGAGATCATAGAACCGCGTGATCCGGCCCTCGGCGGTGGCGCTGTCAAACAACACGCCTGGTTGCGGCGTCGCCACCCGTCCGAGCTGGTCCACCAGCGGCCGGATATCGGGATCGTGAAACACGTTCTCCGCCAGGATCAGCTCGCGCGGTTCGACCCGGGCGATGTCGGCCAGAAGCCTTGCCAGGCGGCTTTCAGCCACATGAAACGCACCGGTGGAGATATCGATCCAGGCCAGTCCGAACTGGGCTTCGCCCGATCCCTTGATCCGTGCCAGCGCCATCAGGAAGTTGGACTGCGAGGGATCAAGCAGTTTTTCTTCGGTCAGCGTGCCGGGCGTGACCAGCCGGGTCACATCGCGCCTGACCACCGATTTCGATCCGCGTTTCTTGGCCTCCGCCGGGTCCTCGGTCTGCTCGCAGACGGCGACCCGAAACCCAAGCGAGATCAGTTTTTGCAGATAGTCATCGGCGGCATGCACCGGCACGCCGCACATCGGGATATCCTGACCCAGATGCTGTCCGCGCTTGGTCAGCGTGATGCCAAGCGCGCGAGAGGCATCGATCGCGTCCTCGAAGAACAGCTCGTAGAAATCACCCATCCGGTAAAACAGCAGGGAATCCGGGTTCGCCGCCTTGATCTCGATGAACTGCTCCATCATCGGGGTCGCAGTTGCACGGCTTTCCGCTGTGGCCAGCTGGGCCGTCGTCAGCGTGGAAGAGGGGAGCGGAGTCTCTGCGTTCAAGAGGGGATGCCTGTCTCGGTTTTCAATGGTTTGGAATGTATGCTTCGCCAGCGGCGCGGCTTTACAGGCCGTCGCTTCCACCCTAACGGTGGGATGAGGACAAAGACAACAGCTACGAGGCGCCGTACTCAAGGTCGCCCACAAGGGATGGAACCTATGCCAGGCACGGACAAGTCAGATCGCTCATTTTCCGCAGTCACAGACCAGGAAGCGCTGGATTTCCACGCTCGGGGACGACCTGGCAAGCTCGAGATCAATCCGACCAAGCCGATGGCGACCCAGCGCGATCTGTCGCTCGCCTATTCGCCGGGCGTCGCGGTTCCGGTCAAGGCCATTGCCGAGGATCCCTCGCGCGCCTTCGATTACACCGCGCGCGGCAACATGGTGGCGGTGATCTCCAACGGCACCGCCATTCTGGGCCTGGGCAATCTCGGCGCGCTGGCGTCCAAGCCGGTGATGGAGGGCAAGGCGGTCCTGTTCAAGCGCTTTGCCGATGTCGATTCCATCGATCTTGAGGTCGACACCGAGAATGTCGATGAGTTCGTCAATTGCGTCCGGTTTCTGGGCCCTAGCTTCGGCGGCATAAATCTCGAGGACATCAAGGCGCCCGATTGCTTCATCATCGAGCAGCGCCTGCGCGAGATCATGGACATTCCGGTCTTCCATGACGACCAGCACGGCACCGCCATCATTGCGGTCGCGGGCCTGATCAATGCGCTGCATCTGACCGGCCGCGATCTCAAAACCACCAGGCTTGTCTGCAATGGCGCAGGTGCGGCGGCAATCGCTTGCGTCGAGCTGGTCAAGGCCATGGGCTTTGCGCCCGAGAACGTGACGCTCTGTGACACCAAGGGCGTGATCTACAAGGGCCGCACCGAGGGCATGAACCAGTGGAAGTCCGCCCATGCGGTGGAGACCGAGGCGCGGTCGCTCGCCGACGCCATGGAAGGCGCGGATGTGGTCTTCGGGCTTTCGGTCAAGGGAGCGTTGACCGAGGACATGATCCGCTCCATGGGGGACAATCCGATCATCTTTGCCATGGCCAATCCGGATCCGGAAATCACGCCGGAGGAAGTGGCCGGGATCCGCGACGACGCGATCATGGCCACCGGACGGTCCGATTATCCCAACCAGGTCAACAACGTCCTGGGCTTTCCCTATATTTTCCGTGGCGCGCTCGATGTCCGCGCCACCACCATCAATGACAGCATGAAGATCGCTGCCGCCCAGGCGCTGGCCGATCTGGCGCGCGAGGACGTGCCCGATGATGTGGCGGCGGCCTATCAGGGTGTGCGCCCGCGCTTCGGCCCGCAATACATCATTCCGGTGCCATTCGATCCGCGTTTGATCTCCGCCATCCCGGCTGCTGTTGCCAAGGCCGCAATGGATTCGGGCGTAGCCCAGAAACCGATCCTCAACATGGATCTCTATGCGCATGAACTCTCGGCCCGGCGCGATCCGATCGCATCAACACTGCAGCGGATTTACGAGCGCGTCCGCCGCCATCCGCGCCGTGTGGTGTTTGCAGAGGGCGAGGAAGAGCAGGTTATGCGTGCCGCCGTCTCCTATGTGAACCAGCGGCTCGGCACCGCCTGCCTGCTCGGCCGCGAGGAGCAGATGCGCGAAACCGCCAGGCTTGCCGGCATCGATCTCGACCGGCCCGGCATCGAGCTGGTCAATGCGCGCGTGTCGCGGCGTGTCGAGGCCTACACTGACTATCTCTATTCGCGGCTGCAGCGCAAAGGCTACCTGCAGCGCGATTGCCAGCGCTTGATCAACACCGACCGCAATCATTTCGGCGCCTGCATGGTGGCGCTGGGTGATGCCGATGCCATGGTGACGGGGATCACCCGCAATTACTCCACGGCTCTCGAAGATGTGCGGCGCTGCATCGATGTGAAGCCTGGCCACCGGATGATCGGCGTGTCACTGGCGCTTTGCCGTGGCCGCACCGTTCTGGTCGCGGACACAGCCGTTATCGACATGCCCAATGCCGAGGAGCTGGCTGATATCGCCGAGGAAGCCTCGGGCATGGCCCGGCGTCTGGGCTACGAGCCGCGGGTCGCGATGCTCGCCTATTCGACCTTCGGCCATCCCACCGGCGAACGCTCGGACCGGGTTCGCGAGGCGGTCAGGATTCTCGACAAGCGCCGGGTTGATTTCGAGTATGACGGCGAGATGGCCGCCGATGTGGCACTCAATGCGGATGTGATGGAACAGTATCCGTTCTGCCGCCTGTCAGGTACCGCCAATGTACTGGTGATGCCGGCATTCCACTCGGCCTCGATCTCGACCAAGATGCTCGAGGAACTGGGCGGGTCCACCGTCATCGGCCCGCTTCTGGTCGGCCTCGACAAGTCGGTTCAGATCGTCTCGATGGGTGCCAAGGACTCCGACATCGTCAACATGGCCGCGATTGCGGCCTATAACGCGGCGAGTTGATAGGACCATTCTCAGCGGCAAGAAAACTCTCTGACGATGCTGACGACACCCGGAATGTCGTCCGGATGCCGGTATCTTTGTCAGCAGTTTTTGGTGCGATCGGCGCTGGCCTTACGCCACAAACCGTGAGGCGTCGGCGCCGTAGTGGTTGATGTAGCGTCCGCTGATCTGCTTGACCGGCAGGATCACCAGCACGTCGGTGGTGCGGAAGGCGCGGTCGACCACGGCCTCGTGTGAAACCAGTGCGCCGAGCCGCAGGTAGCCTTTGACCAGCGGCGGCATTGCGCTCAACGCGGCTCTCGGGGTGATCGCCTCGACCGGCATCATGTCCATGGAAAGACCGCGGCCGGGGATCGCCCGCACGGTCCACTCGTCACGGGCTGCGACGGTCTCGTTGAGAAACGACAGCGCCAGCGCATGGGCATGGGGTTTGTCGCCGGAGAACGACGCGCACCCGAACATCACGTCGATCCGGTGCTCGAGCGCATAGGCCCAGTTGCCCTGCCAAAGCGCTTCCAGCGTCCGCCGGGTGCGGTAGGCCGGCAGCACACAGGAGCGGCCGAGCTCAAGAAAACGCTTGCCGCGGTGCCGGCCGACCAGATCGGCGACATCGAATTCGCTTTGCGAGTAGAACCCGTCATGGCGCTCTGCCACATCCTGCCTGAGCAGCCGGTAGGTGCCCACGATCTGCGTCTCGGGCTCACCGCCAAGGGCGGTGTCGGACACCAAGAGGTGGTCGCAATAGCGATCGACGGTATCAAAGTCGCGCTTCTGCTGCATCGCTTCAAGCGGCAGCCGGGCGCCCATTTCCTCAACGAAAACCTTGTAGCGCAGCTCCTGCGCGGCCTCGATCTCTGCCCGGGTGGTGGCCAGCCGGACCTCGAGCGATCCGATTCGGCCGAGCGTTCGCGTCCCGCTTTGTCCGGGTGTGAAAGGCAGGGAAATCGATGTCGCTGAAGGCGGTTGCACTTGCGTTTCCATGGATGATCTCCCGCTTTGGTGTTGGCGGGTTTCAACCATGATTCTGCGACATCCGAGTGACATTTGCCATCCCGGATGTGATCATTTCGGGGAGAATCTGTGGCAGCCCGGCCTCAATCGCCCCAATGGGAGCGAATTGCCGGAGGTTTAGCCTGCCGTGGCGGATCGTTTGCGCGCGGTCATCGCCACCAGCGAAATCAGCCATTCCGGGTCAACCGGCTTCTCCGCATGGCCATCGGCACCCGCTGCGAGAATGTCATCGCGGGTCGAGGCCTGGCCATCAGCAGAGAGAACGATGATCGGCAGGTGGTCGAGCTGGTTGACGTCTTCGTCGGCGCGGATCCGGGCAATTGCACTGCGGCCGTCAAGCTCCGGCATGGACAGATCGGTGATGACGAGATCGTAATTCATCTTGCCACCCGGACGGTTCATGGCTTCCTCGACCAGCGCGCGGCCATTCTCGACCAGCGTGATGCGGTGGCCCTGACGCGCCAGCATGGTGCGCACCATCAGCGCATTGACCGGGTCGTCTTCGGCCAGAAGAATGTCGAGCGTGGGATTGTCCGATGTCCGTTCCAGCACGGGCGGCCGGGGCTTGCTTGCCAGCCGGTTGCGGTCGTCCCGGTCGTCCCGGCGGGTCAGGACATTGATCAGAGATGTCCGCCGCACCGGCCGCACCAGCCAGGCATCGGCGCCATGATCGCCATGGCCTTCCAGGTCGCGGCTGTCTTCAGGCGCAATCACCAGGGTTCTTGCGATCTTGTCGGAGAGCACCGTGGGAGCTGATGCCAGCAGGCTTTCGGCCTGATCGGCGATGCGGCGGTCAACGATGATATCGCTCAACATCAATCCGGTCCGGTTCAGCCGGGAGAGCGCTGCGAGCATGCTTTCGGCGTCGCTGGCAGCTTCGGCATACCCGCCGAGATCGCGGATGCTCCAAAGCATCGCGGCAGAAACCGGTCCGCGCGGGGCGATCACCAGAACGGCTCGGTCAGACAACGGCCCGCGCAAAGCGGTAACCTGGGCGCTGTTGGAGATATCTGCAATCGGCACGCTGAAATGAAACTTGCTGCCCTTGCCGGGCGTGGAGTCCACCCCGATCTCGCCGCCCAGTGCCTCGACGATCCGCGCAGAAATCGACAGGCCAAGGCCTGCCCCGCCATGCTTGCGGGTAGGGCCGTTGTCGGCGCGTTCGAACTCCTCGAAGATTTTCGCCTTGTCCGTTTCTTTCAGTCCGGGACCCGTGTCGGTGACGCTGAAGACAAGCGCGGCATTTTCGAGTGACACTTCGACCAGCACTCCGCCGGATTCAGTGAACTTGATGGCATTGCCGACCAGATTGAACAGAATCTGCCGCACACGGCCGATGTCAGAGGCGATTCGTTGCGGAGCATCAACGGCGATATGTACGGCGATCTCGATGTTCTTCTCATGTGCCTTTGATGCCATGAGCTCGCAAACACCATGGACGAGCTCACTGAGATCGCCCTCTTCCTCACGCAGGTTGAGCCGTCCGGCTTCGATCGATGTGACGTCGAGCAGGTCCTCGATCAGAGACAACAGCGACTGTCCGGATTCGCGCGCATTGCGGATATAGCTTGCCTGTTCGGGCGTCGTCTCGGTCTGGCTGAGCAGATGGGTCATACCCAGGATGCCGTTGAGCGGCGTGCGGATCTCGTGGCTGACCGTGGCCAGAAACCGGGTCTTGGCGTGACTTGCGGCTTCCGCGCGTTCCAGGGCCTCGACCAGTTCGGCTTCGGCCTTGCGTGTCGCGGTGACATTGCGTCCAACACAATGGACAAACATCTTGCCTGACACCGGATCGCGCGCGATGGTCTCGCGCCAGGTCCAGACCGACTGTGCCTCGCCTTCGCCGAGGACCAGCTCTCGTTGTCCGGTTCCATCCGTTTGGGTTGGTGCAACGCCAGCCTGCGCCAGCGTCAGGCCGACAGGGTTTTCGGTGCCGATTGCAAGGCGGAATGTCTCATTGGCGAAAATGATGCGGCCTTCGAGATCGCAGGCCGCGATCATGTCGCTCAGGCCGTCGAACAGTGTGGTGAGATGGCTGGTGAACTCGCCCAGCTCCCAGGTCCGGTCGCTGTCGTGTTCGGCCTTTGACCGATCCGGATCAGGTGTCATGTTGGCCTTGATTGGCTTGCGGCCCGGCTTATCAGCAGCCGATGACGGATCTGCAGGGCGTTTCAACAACGGCATGGCGGCAACGACGGAAATGCCCGCCACCGAGGCCAGGAGCGCCGCCGGCGTGTCGAATGCAACAGACAGCGCCGCTGCGCCCAGTGCGCCGGAAATCAGGAAAAGCGGCAGCGCCCCACTCAAGCCTGCCAAGGCGTTCGGCGCTGAATCTCGCAATGTTTCGTCGTGCGAAGCCGGTGCCGCTCCTGGGACCGGATATCTTACGGCTGGGGCAACCGGCGGAACCTCGTTTGAATAAGGCGCCGGTTGGTTCAGCGCCGTGGACAGCGCGCTCTGGAGTCGGTGCGGTTCTGTGCTCATGGACCCGTGATTAACACGGGCCCGGTGAGCAAAGACTTCAGCGAAAAGATCGAATTTTATCGATCGCTGATTTTAGTGTTTCATATCGACCACGACGCGGCCGCGGATCTTTCCGTCGACGATCGAATGCGCCGCGTCAATGATGCCGTCGAAGCCGATTTCGGTCGACAAGGCCTCAAGCTTGGCCATGTCGAGATCGGTCACGAGCCGCGCCCACGCCTCCTGCCGAAGCGCCAGCGGAGCCATCACCGAATCGATGCCCAGCAGCGAGACACCGCGCAGAATGAAGGGGGCCACCGACGATGGCAGATCCATTCCCTGCGCCAGTCCACAAGCCGCAACTGCCCCGCCATAGGAGGTCATCGACAGCACATTGGCCAGCGTGTGGCTGCCCACTGCGTCGATGCCGCCCGCCCAGCGCTCCTTGTTGAGCGGCTTTGCCGGACCGGACAGCTCATCACGGTGGATCACGTCCGATGCGCCGAGCTCTTTGAGGAAGTCCGCTTCCTCTGTGCGGCCGGTCGACGCAATCACCTCGTAGCCGAGCTTGCCGAGCACTGCGATTGCGACCGTGCCGACACCGCCATTGGCTCCGGTAACCACCACCGGTCCACGCTCGGGCGTGATGCCGTGGCGCTCGAGTGCCATGACCGAGAGCATGGCCGTATATCCCGCGGTGCCGATCGCCATGGATGAGCGGCCGTCCATGCCGTTGGGCATCGGGATCAGCCAGTCGCCATTGAGCCTCGCATAGGCGGCAAAGGCACCGGTGTGGGTCTCACCGACGCCAAAGCCGTTGAGAATCACCTTGTCGCCGGGTGAGAAGCGGGCGTTCTCGGAACTGACCACCGTGCCGGCGCAATCGATCCCGGGCACCATCGGCCAGCGCCGGACCACCGGACCCTTGCCGGTGATCGCCAGCCCGTCCTTGTAATTGACGGTGGTCCACTCGACCTCGACAACCACGTCGCCCTCCATCAGATCGTCCAGGCCGAGCTCGGCCACATTGACCGACATCACCTTGTTTTCATCACGGGTGAGCTGGATGCCCTTGAAACGATTGTCCATGGAAACTCCTCATATTCCTCTGTCGGCACACTGACCTTTGGCCATGCGAAGATCAAGAGCGCGGGAAGCGCTTCAGTCCGATTGCTTCTTTGCTTTTCGTTCCCGCAGGGCCGCGATCACCTCGTCCAGCACGATCAATCCGGCGCCGATGGAGATGAAGCTGTCAGCGAGATTGAACACGGCAAAGGACCATGTGCTCGTGTAAAACAGGATGTAGTCGACGACATGGCCATAGATCGCCCGGTCGACCAGGTTGCCAAGCGCTCCGCCGATGATCAGCGCAAAGCCCAGATGGGCGATGCTGCGGTCGGACGGCGTGCGCCACCACAAGAAAATCACAAAGACGATCACCATGGCGGTGAGCATCAAAAGCCCGGTGTCGGGCAGATCCTTGAGCAGTGAAAAGGCAATACCCTCGTTCCAGGTGCGAAACAGCCCCAGCATCGGCATCACCGGAATAAGCTCATGAAAGGGAAGCCGGGTCTCGACCAGATATTTGATCACCTGATCGAGCGCCACGGCGCCGGTCACCATGGTCAGCATCGGCCCCATACGGCTGAGCGAGGCCCCACTCATTGTGCGTCAGCCTCAAGGCTCAGCAGATGCCGCCGGGCCTCAAACAGCATCACGCCGGTGGCGATCGCCAGATTGAGCGAATCTGCCCGTCCGGTCTGCGGGATCCGGGCCAGCTTGCCGCAGCTTTGCGCCAGCGTGTCGGGCAGTCCGGCTTGCTCGTTGCCCATCAAGAGCACCACCGGCCGGCCCTTGTAGGCAATTGTACGGTAGTCGACGCTGCCCTTGAGGTGGCTGCCCACCACGAGCGGCGCGGTTTTTTTCGACCAGGTGAGGAACTCGGCTTCCGAGGCACGGAGCAGTGGCATGGCGAAGATCGACCCCATGGTGGCGCGCACGGTTTCGGTCGAAAACGGATCCACCGTGTCGCCGATCAGAATCACACCGGACGCACCGGCTGCGTCGGCGGTGCGGATGATGGTCCCCAGATTGCCCGGATCACGGACCCGGTCCAGCGCGATCCATGTTTCATCGGGCTTTGGCGCGACTGCGTCGAGCGGTGTCAGCTTCTGCTCGAACACCGCGATCACCGCCTGCGGATTGTCGCGCCGTGTGATCGCGGTCAGGACTTTTTCACTGACCTCCAGCACCAGTCCTCCGCGGGCAACGGTCAGCGCTGCGATTTTCTCGACCTGTGGCTTGCCGCGCTGGGCCTTGGCGTAGATCAGCGTGCGGATGTTCCAGCCCTGATCAATCGCGTCGATCACCAGTTTCAGCCCTTCGGCCAGAAAACTGCCGGTCTCGTCGCGATGTTTCTTCATTGACAGCGCACGGATGTCCTTGATCACCGGATTGGAAAGGCTGGTGATCTCCTTGACCTGGCCGACGCGCCCTGGACCGGTGGAAGAGGGTTTGTCGGTCATGCAGGCAGCCACCTTGAATAGAGCGAGGTCGACAAGGCGCGGCAGGCAGCCGGATCGGGCTTGCCGCTCTCGCGCAGGATCAGTTCGCCCGACTCCACCACGCCGCCCGCGCCGCGCATGGTCTCGCGCATCAATTCGTGAATGGCATAGAAGGAGGCCCGGATCGAATAGGCCGTAAGCACCAGGCCTACCGGCTTGGGGCTCAGCAGTTCACGGCAGATATCGAGCATCAAAGGCAGATGGTCGAACAATTGCCAGACCTCGCCATTGGGGCCGCGGCCGAATTTCGGCGGGTCGGTGAGGATGATGTCATAACGGCTGCCGCGGCGCTCCTCGCGCGCGATGAACTTCATCGCATCCTCGCAGATCCAGCGCACCGGCCGATCCTCAAGCCCGGCAAGAGCCTGGTTCTCACGGGCCCAGCCGATGGCTTTCTTGGAAGCGTCGACATGGGTGACCTCGGCCCCGGCCTTTGCCGCCACCAGCGAGGCGACGCCGGTGTAGCCGAACAGGTTGAGCACCTTCAGCGGTCGCTTGGCCTGGGTGATCTGGTCCGCCATCCAGCGCCAGTGGGCAATCTGCTCGGGAAAAACCCCGACATGGCGGAAGGAGGTCAGCCGGCCGAAGAAATCGACACCGAGAAGTTGCATCGGCCAGGTTTCACCCAGTGGCGCATTGGGAAACGCCCAGCGCCCGATGCCATCCTCGTCGGTGTCGCCGGTAAACAGTGCATCGGCCTTGGCCCAGTCAGCATCCGGCAGCCCGCGCGGCCATAGCGCCTGGGCTTCGGGCCGGATCACCCGTAAATCACCGTAAAGCTCGAGTTTCTCGCCGACGCCATCGGCGTTGCGGCCGCTGTCGATCAGCCGGTAGCCATGCTCGTCACCGATCTCCAGGATCAGCGGTGCGTTCTCCCGGGGCAAGGCGCCGCTGCGCCCGGTCAAGGCACGGATCGGAGCTTGTGTCGGCGTGGCGTTGGCTGAGCGCCTGGCCTGTGCCCCGGCCTCCGCAGAGCGTGCATCAGCCCGGAGCGGCGCCCCGGATTGTGAAAGGGCCCCGGATTTGGAAAAGGATGGCTTGCCCTTGCGCGCGCCTTGCCCGGGTTTGAATGTGGGTTGACCGCCCGCTGCCGAGCCGGGCCGCGGCTTTCCCTTGGACGTCGCTTTTGGCTGACCCTTTGATGGGCCCTTTGACGCGTCCCGGCCCGTCCCGGCGGACTTTGCAGTCGGCCGGCCACCACGTCGGGGCTGTTGTGAGCGCTTGTCCGCCACGTCTGAAAAGTCCGATCTGTCGCGGTTCCGGGGCGAACAACGCGGCCGGAACGTGTAGGTTGGATTGCAGGCTCGACATAGCAATCAGAAATCCACTTGGCAAAGCCGTTTTCGGTTTGCTTAGATGAGCACGAAGACCGGCCGCTTCCGCGGTCTGATTCCATGGAGGAAATTATCAAATGGAAATGCACGGCGAAGAGCGCATCGCAGCCCCGCGTCAACTGGTTTGGGAAGCGTTGAATGATCCCGATGTGCTGCGCGAGTGCATTCCGGGGTGTCAGTCGCTGGAAAAAAGCTCGGATACGGAGATGTCGGCCACCGTCAAGGTCAAGATCGGTCCGGTGTCAGCAAAGTTCTCCGGTGAGGTGACGCTCGAAAACATCAATGCACCGGAAAGCTACACGATCTCCGGCGAGGGCAAGGGCGGCATCGCCGGCTTCGCCAATGGCGGCGCCGATGTGAAACTTGTCGAGGAAGGCGCCGAAACGGTTTTGAGCTACGAGGTGAAGGCCCAGGTCGGCGGCAAGATCGCCCAGCTCGGCTCCCGCCTGATCGATTCAACCTCGAAAAAGCTCGCGGGCCAGTTCTTCACCCGGTTCAACGAGGTGGTCAGCGAAAAAGCCGCGCAGGCATAAGTGCCCGCAGACCGTCCATGAGTGGCTTTACCGGCAAAAGGCGTCAGGCCGCGTTGCGCTTGTCCGGTGCGGGCAGGGCGGCGGCGATTTGCTCGGCCTTGGCTTTGTGACGATCGGCTTCCGTATGCCATTTGACGGCTTCGCTGGCATTGGCGCGGGCCTGCTTGCGGTGCTTTCCTTGCTTGAACCACGTGGCAAGCGAGCCGATGATCATCCCCAGCATCAAGGTTGCGAAAAGAAACACGAAGAAAGGCGCGGTTACAGAGAGAACCTGATCTGATGGCTGGAACGGATTGAGTGCCAGCGTGACCGCCGTGCGGTTGGCAACCGACAGCATGATGAGCACGATGGCCGTCGGAAGAAGGATCGCAAGGGCGACAATGCGTTTGATCATGGTCTGTCTGTACTCTTTCGGGGCGCGGCGTTCAAAGCGTCATAGTGCCGCCGCAAGGGCCACGCGGTCAATCCGCGCCAATGCAATCTTGTCAAACTGTCCTGGCGCACCGTGTGCCGGTCGCCTCGATTCTCAGTCCTTGTCGTCGGGATTGAGGCGCTCGCGCAGCTCTTTTCCGGTCTTGAAGAACGGCACCCATTTCTCCTCCACGAACACCGGTTCACCGGTGCGGGGGTTGCGCCCGGAGCGCGGTGGGCGGTTTTTCACGGAAAACGCTCCGAAGCCACGCAGTTCAACCCGGGTTCCCTGGGACAGGGCATCGGTAATCTCATCAAGAACCGCATTGACGATGTTTTCCACATCGCGGTGGTAGAGATGCGGGTTGCGCGCAGCAACCGCCTGAACCAGTTCCGACTTTATCATGAAATTTCCCCTAGTTATCCGCCGCCTGTTTCCCTCCAACCTGCCAAACAGACACCAGACCGTCAAGAAACAACTTGCCGCCCGACAAGCGGTCGATTTCATCGGAGAGGCGCATAGGCACACCGAAATAGCTTGCGATCAGGTCCACGGCCTGCGCCCCAATCAGCCGTCGAGCCGGATCACTTTGCTTTTCCCATTCAATGATTTCCAGATCCGCCTCGACATCGCGGCTCTCGAGATAGGCGCGGATCTCGGCCTCCCCGCCAATCGCATCCACCAATCCGTTCCCGAGCGCCTGGCGGCCGGTGAAGATCGATCCGTCGGCAAGCGCAAGCACGTCAGCGCGCGTCATGCCGCGACGTTCGGTCACCAGGTCGACAAACCAGTCATAGCTGTCGAGGACCATAGCCCGGATCATTGCCTTGGCTTCCTCGCTGGTGTCGTGAAAGGGCGATGGCTCGGCCTTCAGCGGGGCCGATTTGATCTCTTCGATGCGAAGGCCGATCTTGTTGAGCAGCTCCTGCGCCTGCGCATATTGGAAAATCACCCCGATCGACCCGACAATCGAGCTTTCTCCGGCGACGATATGATCGCTCGATGCGGCAATCATGTAGCCGGCCGAGGCGGCCAGTGTGCGCACATCGGCGACAACAGGCTTTGATTTGCCGGCCTCCAGCAGCGCCTTGTAGATACGTTCTCCGCCATAGGTGGTTCCACCGGGCGACGAAATGCGGACCACCAGCGCTTTGGCGGTCTCACTTGAGGCAGCGTCTTCAATCAGGTCAATCAGGTCTTCATCGTCAGAGATAACCCCGCTGATGTCGATCCGGGCGATATGGTCCGACCCGGTGTCAGGTCCGTCGAGATTGAACGCCAGTGCCGCGACCACGGCGATGACCGCGACAACGGCAAATATACGCCAGAAACCGAGCTTGCGCCGCAGGCGGCGGCGATCGGCAAGAACATTGGGGTCGGTCAAGGTCAGGTCTCCGGTTAGGGTCGTTGAGGCACCGCCTGAAATTGGTATCTTTGCCAACGCGGTCAAGGCATGGCAGTCTTGTACGACTGCTTCGCAATGCCACCATATTGTCATGCCATAGCGGTCGCAACAGTGCTGTGCTCGCGGTCAGGCGACCGGGTGCAGAGACGGTTTGAAAACACGGGGCTTCATGACAACGACGTCAGTTTCAGAAATACCGCGAACAGGCGCTTATGCGGGAAGGTCCCATGCCGAATACCGTCGCGCCCAGACCCACTCGCGCCGGGTGAGAGCGCTCAAGATCCTTCTGCCGCTCGCCTCGGTGCTGGTTGTCATAGGCTTTGTTGCCGTGTCCTTTGTCGATACACTGGTGCCCGAGGGCGTGGCGATCGAATCTGTGGCGGTGCGTGATGGCAAGCTGGTCATGCAGAACCCGGTGATGAGCGGCCAGACCTCGGATGCACGGAGCTACAGGCTCGAAGCACTCAGGGCGATTCAGGATCTGGCGACGCCGGATGTGATCGTGCTTGAGGATATCCTTGCCGAACTTCCGGTCTCGGCAGGTGAGACGGCAGTGCTCGAGGCAACAAGCGCGACTTTTGACCGCGGCGCCCAGACACTGGTGTTCAGGGAGCCTTTCAAGGTTCAGAGCGAGGGCGGATTCTCCGCAGAGATGCAGTCCGCGGACATCGATATGGCGACCAGTGAAATGTCCACGTCTGACCCGGTCACCATCCGTTCGGGGGAGGCCTCGGTGGTTGCGAAATCCATGAAGATGCAGGATAAGGGCCGCCTCATCATACTCGAAAATCAGGTCCGCATGACAATCAACCCTTCGGCGATCAAACAGCCGGCCCGAGAGAGCAACTGACATGGCCAAGACATCTCTGCCAATCGTTGGCCTTGCCGCACTTCTGGGTGTCGCCGTTCTGGCCGGCCCACAGCCGGTGCAGGCGCAAACCAGTGAAAGCCGGATGACCGGCCTTGCGCTTTCGGGCGATGAGCCGATCCAGATCGAGAGCGACCTGCTTCAGATCAACGAGGAAACCAGCCAGGCGACCTTTACCGGCAACGTCCGGGTGCTGCAGGGCGATACCGTGCTGCAGGCAGGCGAGATGATCGTTCATTATGCCAAGAATGGCGGATCGGTGGCCTCCGGCGCAGCCGATATCCGTGAAATCGACCTGTTCAAGAAAGTGCTGATCCGCTCGGGCACCCAGACGGCCACCGCCGATACCGGCAATTTCAACATGGCCAATGAGGTTCTGGTGCTGTCGGGCGAGAAGGTTGTCCTGACCGACGCCGAGAATGTGTTCATCGGCTGTAAGCTGACCGTCCAAATGCAAAACGGCCAGGCCAAGCTCGACAGCTGCGGTCGTCGGGTGATGATTCAGCTCGATCCGAAGTCGCGATCCAAACAGTGATCCGCGCGCTTTTTTCATCGCTGGGCAACCGGGGCGGCAAGGGCGACGCTGATGTCGCCGAAGACGGTGTGGGGCGTTACGACGGCACGCTGATCGCGCGCAATCTGACCAAAGCCTACAAGTCACGGCGCGTTGTGGATGGGGTGTCGCTGGGTGTTCGCCGGGGTGAGGCCGTCGGCCTGCTCGGCCCCAATGGAGCCGGCAAGACCACCTGCTTCTACATGATCACGGGCCTGGTTCCTGTCGATTCAGGCACCATCGAGATCGATGGGCATGACGTTTCGGATCTGCCGATGTACCGCCGCGCCCGGCTCGGTGTCGGCTATCTGCCACAGGAAGCCTCGATCTTTCGGGGCCTGAGTGTCGAGGCCAACATTCGCGCGGTCCTTGAGGTTGTCGAAAAAAACCGGGCCTTGCGCGAGGAGAAACTCGACAGCCTGCTCTCGGAGTTTCACATTTCACATCTGCGCAAATCCGCCTCGATCTCGCTTTCAGGCGGCGAGCGCCGGCGTCTGGAAATCGCCCGAGCGCTGGCGTCGGATCCCACCTTCATGCTGCTTGACGAGCCCTTTGCCGGTGTTGACCCCATCGCGGTGTCGGACATTCAGGATCTGGTCAGGCACCTCACCCGCCGCGGCATCGGGGTGCTGATCACCGATCATAATGTGCGTGAGACCCTTGGCCTGATCGATCGCGCCTACATCATGAACGCGGGCGTGCTGCTGACCCATGGGCGCCCGTCGGAAATTGTCGCCAATCCGGATGTCCGCCGGCTTTACCTGGGTGAGCAGTTCTCGCTTTAGCGTCAATGGATCGCGAGCCCGCAAAAGCGGCACGTGGCGAACCTTGAGTCAAAATCTCGATAAAGCTGCCCAATGCCCGGTCGTTTTTACCTTGTTCTTTCGCCGCACTTGACCACAAAGAAATAAAAACGCAATTTTCGGGCCAGATGGGTAAGGCGCGTTAAGGCATTGTAGTGGCAAAGGCCACTAAAACAGCCGCGGCCTGCCGTTCCTGAACGGCCCAACCGGGAGTAGTGCGTTATCATGGCCCTGTCAGCCAGCCTTCAATTGCGCCAAAGCCAGTCGCTGGTCATGACGCCGCAGCTGATGCAGTCGATCCGGCTGCTGCAGTTCTCGCATATCGAACTGAACCGGTTCATCGAGCAGGAAGTCGAGCGCAATCCCTTGCTCGAACTGGTGACGCCGGAATCGGAAGCCAACAATGAGGGCGCCAACGGTGATGGCAGCGAGACGTCTCGCGATCATAGCGCTCAGGATTCCCAATCCGGCGCGTCGTCTTCCGAGGGCGGGGAGGGCGCTGATGGTCTCTGGGCGGCCTCCTCGGAGACATCTACGGAACGACTGAACGAAGAAATTGATGGCCGCTACGAGAATGTGTTCCCTGACGACCACGGTGTCGAGAAGCCATCCGCGCCCGAATTTGTCGACAACTGGAAATCCATGCCCGGCAATGATGGAGGGCAGGGTGGCGAAGGCTATGATCTTGATGATTTCGCTGCCCGCGCGCCGACCTTGCGCGACCATGTCGCCGAGCAGATCGCCTTCACCTTCGCCGATCCTGCCGAACGGTTGATCGCCACTGATATTGCCGATCAGCTTGACGCAGCCGGATACATCGCCGGGGACCTGTTGGAGACCATCGAACGGCTTTCCATCGATCAGGCCAAGCTGGAACATGTGCTCGGGCGCCTTCAGGAATTCGAACCGGCCGGTCTGTTTGCACGGTCGCTTTCCGAATGCCTGGCGTTGCAACTTGACCGCAAGAACCGCCTCGACCCGGCAATGGCGGCGCTGGTGAACAATCTCGAACTGCTGGCGCGCCGTGATTTTTCGACGCTGAAACGGCTTTGCGGCGTTGATGAGGAAGACCTTCTCGATATGCTCGCCGAGATCCGCGCCCTTGATCCGAAGCCGGGCACCCGGTTCGAGACCGGTTCCAGCGAACTCATTGTGCCCGATGTCTCGGTCAAACCGGGCGCTGATGGTGGCTGGGTGGTCGAGCTCAATTCGGAAACCCTGCCTCGGGTGCTTGTGAATCAGTCCTATTTCGCCACCGTGTCGAGCCAGATGGCCAAGAACACGCCCGGCCAGGAGTTCCTCTCGGAATGCATGCAGACCGCCAACTGGCTGGTGCGGTCGCTCGATCAGCGCGCCCGCACGATCACCAAGGTGGCAAGCGAGATCGTGCGACAGCAGGATGCGTTCCTGCTGCATGGCGTGGACCATCTACGCCCGCTCAATCTCAAGGCGGTGGCCGACGCCATCGGCATGCATGAGTCCACCGTCAGCCGGGTGACATCGAACAAATACATGATCACCCCGCGTGGTGTGTTTGAATTGAAATACTTCTTCACCGTCTCGATCGCCTCGGCGGAAGCGGGCGGCGATGCCCATTCTGCCGAATCGGTGCGTCACCGCATCAAGGCACTGATTGACGAAGAATTGCCCGATTCAGTGCTTTCGGATGATGATCTGGTCACTTTGCTCAAGCAGTCGGGTGTGGAAATCGCCCGGCGGACCGTCGCCAAGTACCGCGAAGCCATGTCCATTCCCTCCTCGGTACAGCGCCGCCGCGAAAAACGCGCCCGCGCCCGCGCTGCAGCGGTCTGATCCCCGCTCTGCCAAGAGGTTGAATTCACGTCAGGAATGGCGGAAATCCAGGCAAAGCTTGACAGCAGAGGCACTGCGGCGTAGAAGCCGCTCCGCATTGATTGGACATAATCAGGGCCTATCGGAAAGCTGTTTCGTCAAGGGATAAATTGCTTGGTCCGGATCAATTGTCCACCGTCTGGCGCTTGGATGAGCGCGGCGCTTGGCTTAGACTAAATCCCCAAGTCACAATAAGAAGGGATGTCACATGAGCGTTCGAGTGTCGGGAAAACATATGGAAATCGGCGAGTCCTTCCGGACTCGGATCGATGACCATGTTTCAGGAGCCGTACGGAAGTACTTCGATGGCGGCTTTTCAAGTCATGTGACCGTTGAGAAATCGGGATCCCGGTTTCAGGCCGATTGCAAGATACATCTCGACACCGGCGTGGTGCTCCACGCCACAGGGGAAGCGCAGGACCCGCAACCTGCATTTGACGCTGCGGCGGAGCGAATAGAAAAGCGCCTGCGCCGCTACAAGCGCAGGCTCAAAGATCACCATGCCAACAGCCAGCCAAGCCAGGCAGAACTTGCCTACGCGGTTGTCGGCTCTGGCGATGAGGATGCGGATGAAGTGCCGGAGGATTACGCTCCGGCGATCATTGCCGAAAGCACCAAGCAACTGGTCACTATGAGCGTGGCCAATGCAGTGATGGCGCTGGATATGACAGACGAGCGGATCTTGATGTTCCGCAATGCGGGTAATGACGCCCTCAACGTGGTTTACCGCCGCAACGATGGCAACATCGGGTGGATTGATGCCGGTGGCGTGAAATCCTGACGGCGGAAGCCTGGGGGATATGAGGTTTTGGCCGCGCTGAGCTTTGAGTGGGTGCGGCCACAACGCCTCTTCGCAAAGCCAAGAAAAACGCCTGAAAGCCAGGCTTGAAACAAGGAATGTAACATGGCGCTTGCTGACCTGATTGCGCAGAACTCCGTTCTGCCTGCGCTCAAGGCAAACTCCAAGAAACAGCTCTTGCAGGAATTGGCTGCCAAGGCCTCGGAGGTCACCGGGCTTGCCGAGCGTGAAGTGTTTGACGTGATTCTGCAGCGTGAGCGGCTGGGCTCAACCGGCGTGGGCAATGGCATTGCCATTCCCCACGGCAAGTTGCCGTCGCTGGACCGGATTATCGGTGTGTTTGCACGGCTTGATCAGCCGGTGGATTTTGAGGCGCTGGACGACCAGCCGGTTGATCTGGTGTTTCTGCTGCTGGCGCCGGAGGGCGCGGGCGCTGACCATCTCAAGGCGCTTTCACGCATCGCGCGTGTGATGCGCGACAGTGAGATGGTGGCCAAGCTGCGCGCCACCGACGACGCGGCGTCGCTTTACGCTTTTCTTGCCGAAGAGCCGGAATCCAACGCCGCCTGAGGTTTTCTCCGGCCGGAATCCTTTAGTGCAGGCAAACGGTTTTCAACTCGTCTTCGGCCGCGCGGTAGAACGTGCTTGACCGGTTGTCGGTCAGCAGGATTGGCGTGCCGTCGGCACCGAACAGGGCCCACAGCTCCACGCCTGGATCCAGTTCCGGCGCTTCGGGGAACTTGGCGAGCACGTCTTCCGAGCGCATCTTTCGGATATAGCCAACCTTTCCAGCGCCGAGCAGCGCCAGATCCTGGGCGGAGAGTTGGGTTTTCCCCGATTTGGCAATCATGTCGATTTCCTTCGGTTTGGGGCAGGAAGCATCCTGCAGAATCGAACCTTGAAACTCAGTCTCGAACCGAAATGTTAATTTTTCGCACCATACGTTCGGGTTCGGGTCGAATAAGGTCAACCGAAAGCAAGCCGTTCTTCAATTCCGCACCGACAACCTGCATGCCATCGGCAAGCACGAACATGCGCTGGAACTGCCGGGCTGCGATGCCGCGATGCAGATATTCCCGCCCTTCCACCTCGGCCTGGCGGCCTCGGATCACCAACTGGTTCTCCTCGGTTGTGACATCCAGGTCTTCCTCGCAGAAGCCCGCGACTGCAAGCGTGATGCGCAACCGATCGGCGTTCGAACCGTCTGCTGAAGCGCGAATGCGCTCGATATTGTAGGGCGGGTAGCCTTCCGATCCCTTGGCGATCCGCTCAAGGGTCTTTTCCATGGTATCGAAGCCCAGCAGAAGCGGGCTAGAAAAGGGAGTCATGCGCGACATGGCTTGTCCTCGTTCTCAAGCGACAGGCGCCGGACCCTTACTGGCATCCGGCCTGGCGCTAATATGGGAACTTGAAAGCGCCTGCGCAAGAACCTTGCCCGCCGCTGGTCGGGATGAATAGTGTGGCGCGAAATCGAATCGCCAGCTCCGGAGACACGCCATGACGCCACGCAAGATCATCATCGATACAGATCCAGGTCAGGACGATGCGGCAGCCATCATGCTGGCATTTGCAAGCCCGGAGCTTGAGGTGCTTGGTATTACCGCCGTTGCAGGCAACGTGCCGCTCTCACGCACCGCGCTGAACGCCCGCATCGTGGCCGAGATAAGCGGACGCTCCGACATTCCGGTCTATGCCGGTGCCGAGGCGCCACTCAAGCGCAAGCTGGTGACGGCTGAACATGTGCATGGCAAGACCGGTCTTGATGGCGTTGACATCTTTGAGCCGGCGCGGCCGCTGGAACAGGCTCATGCTGTCGATTTCATCATTGAAACGCTGCGCACCAATCCGGAAAAGACAATCACATTGTGCCCGCTAGGCCCGCTGACCAACATCGCCATGGCGTTTGAGCGGGCGCCTGACACCATCGCGCGGGTTGCGCAGATCGTGCTGATGGGCGGCGGCTTTTTTGAGGGCGGCAACATCACCCCCGCGGCAGAGTTCAACATCTATGTCGATCCGGAATCCGCCAAGATCGTGTTTGCCGCGGGCGTTCCGATCACCATGATGCCGCTTGATGTCACCCACAAGGTTCTTACCACGCGGACGCGGGTCGACCGTCTCAGAGCCAACGGCAACCGGGCCTCGCTTGAAATGGCCAGCATGTTGGAATTCTTCGAGCGTTATGACGAGCAGAAATATGGTACCGATGGTGGCCCGCTGCATGATCCGACCGTGATCGCCTGGCTGATTGACCCGGAGATGTTTACCGGGCGCAACTGCAATGTCGAAATCGAGACCGGCTCCGAGCTGACCCTGGGCGCCACGGTGGTCGACTGGTGGAAGGTCACCGGCCGCAAGGAGAATGCACTAGTGATCGGCGACGTTGATGCCGACCGGTTTTTTGATCTGTTCATCGAGCGGCTTGGCCGGCTCTGAGGCGGATCACAGCCGGGCGTCGACGTCCTCAGCCAGCGGGATAGACGGCTGTGCGCCCGGTGTAAGACAAGCGAGCGCACCGGCAGCGGCTGCGCGGCGCACGGCCTCTTCAAATGCCATGCCGGCGTCCAGGCCCTGTGCAAGGTAGCCGCAGAATGTGTCGCCCGCGCCCACAGTGTCCACAGGCGCAATTTTCAGCGAGGGAACGTGGCCGCTGCGACCATCCCTGGCCCAGAGGACGCCGTCGCCACCCAGGGTGATGATCAGGCATTGCCCGCTCCGGTCATGCAGGGCTTCGAGCTCGGCCTTCACCTCTGCCAGGGCCTCCACCGGGCGGCCCGAGAGCCGGGCGAATTCGGTCTCATTTGCAATCACAATGTCAGCCAGAGGCGCAAGGCGCTCCACCGCATCGGTCAGCGGTGCGATGTTGAGAATGCTGCGTACACCCCTTGCCCGCGAGGCTTCAAGCGCTGCGCGCACGGCAGCTTCGGGGATTTCCATCTGCAACAGCACGGTGTCGCCCGAAGACATCGCGGCGACTGCGTCACTGGCATCCTGGGCGCTCACCTGGCCGTTGGCACCGGGGATCACCACGATCACGTTCTCGCCGTCACCACCCACGAGGATCAGCGCGATGCCGGTCGCGCCTTCAAGTCCGCGCACGCCGCCAAGATCGGTGCCGGCCGCCTCAAGAAGCGCAAGCGCCTCTGCGGCGAAAGCATCATTGCCGGTGGCACCCACCATCTTGGTCGAAGCGCCTGCGCGACGGGCCGCGAGCGCCTGGTTGGCACCCTTGCCGCCGGGCGCTGTGGTGAAATCGGACCCGGACACCGTCTCGCCGGGTGCGGGCAACCGCGCTGTCGTGCCGATAAGGTCCATGTTGATCGAACCAATGACAGTGATCATGGCGCTCTCCCTTTTGCTGACGGCTGCAGGCCGCATTGCCGACCGACTGTTTGTCACAGGCCAGGACCCGGGAAAAGGCTTTAGTCGTCCTCATCCACCACCCGCAACTTGAGTGTCGAGGACCGTGGTTCGAACTTTGGAGCCGGATCTGGGGTAGGCGGTGCTTGCTGTTCGGTTTGGGGCGAATCTGTCTGCTCGGCATCATTCTTGAGCTGGGCAAATTCGAGCGCTTCGATCCGCGAGCCGCGCTTGGTGAGCTTGTCCGATGAGGTCAGGATCAGATCGACATCCTTCTGCGCCATGGAAAAATGTGCCTGAAGCTTGCGGGTGCGGTCATCGAGGCGTGACAGGTCCTCCATCAGCCGCACCACCTCGCCCTGGATCAGATGTGCCTGTTCGCGCATTCGCGCATCTTTTAGGATGGCCTGGATCACCTGGATCGACAGCATCAGAAGCGAGGGCGAGACAATCACCACCCGCGCCCGGTGCGCCCGCTGCACGATCGCTTCCAGGGTCTCGTGAATCTCAGCGAAGATCGATTCCGACGGCACGAACAGAAAGGCCGTGTCCTGGGTTTCCCCCGCAATCAGGTATTTTTCAGAGATGTCGCGGATATGCACTTCCATGTCCCTGCGAAAGCGCTGCTGCGCGGCCTGAAAGGCCTGCTCGCCGAGCGCCTCGGCCTGCGCCTCACGCATGGCGTTCCATGCCTCGAGCGGAAATTTGGCGTCGATCACCAGATCCGGCGCGCCATTGGGCATCTTCACGGTGCAATCGGGCCGGGTGCCGTTCGAAAGGGTAGGCTGGAAGCGGAACGCGCCCATCGGCAGCCCATCCTGGACAATGGTTTCCATCCGCGACTGGCCGAAGGCGCCGCGGGTCTGCTTGTTCGACAGGATCGCCTGCAGCCCGACCACATCGCGTGCCAGCGACTGGATGTTGGACTGGGCCGTGTCGATCGCAGCCAGGCGCTCCTGAAGCCGCGCCAGATTCTCGTGGGTGGCGCGGGTCTGGTCCGTCAGTGTCGAGCCGATCCGCTGTGTCATACCGTCAAGGCGCTGGCCGATGGCCTGGTTGAGTTCGGCCTGCCGCGCGCCGAAGACCTCGGCCATGGTTCCCATCCGGCCCTGCATTTCAGCTTGCGCCTTGAGGATCTCGGCAAGCCGTGCCTCCGCCTGGGCGGCGCGCGCTGCTGCCTCGGCATTGATTTGCGCCCGTGCCCGGTTCGAGCGCCCCAGCGCCAGCGTCAGCCAGACAACAAGCAGCAACACGGCGATTGCCAAACCAAACAGCGACTGGCCAAGCGTGATCGCGAGTCCATTGAGCTCGAAAACGGGTGTCAGAAACGGGTTTGCCGGATTTTCCATCCAGCAAGCCTAGCTGATTCTGACTTGAATGCCAGATCAAAACAGGAACAACCGCGACGCGACGCCCCTTCTTGGCCGGCCTTGCCCGATTGACGCGGGGCCTGTCAGTGATTATTTCACCTCTCATGACCATCAAGCCTCTCGTCCTTTTGCCCGATCCTATTCTGCGCCAGCAAAGCCTGCCGGTGGAGCGCGTTGATGCGGAACTCGAGGGCTTCATCGATGACATGCTCGAGACCATGTATGACGCGCCCGGCATCGGTCTGGCCGCCATCCAGGTCGGTGTGCCGCGGCGGCTTCTGGTGATCGATGTGGCCGGCAAGGACGAGCCGAAAAGCCCGCAAGTGTTCATCAACCCCGAAGTGGTCGCCACCGGTGATGGCATCAGCGTCTATGAGGAAGGCTGCCTGTCGATCCCGGACTATTATGCCGATGTTGAACGTCCGGAAACGATCACGGTCAAATATCTCGGTCGCGACGGCAAGGAGCATACCACCGAGGCCGACGGGCTGCTCGCCACCTGCCTGCAGCATGAGATCGATCATTTGAACGGCGTCTTGTTCATCGACCACATCTCCAAGCTCAAGCGCGACATGGTGGTGCGCAAGTTCACCAAGCTCGCCAAGCAGCGCATGACGGCTTAACTCGGCCAACGCCGCGTCCGCGGCGTCAGGCATCACGTGCGGCTTCGCCGGGCTTGACCTGACGCTTGAAAACCCGTTTGAACACGGGCGTTGATCAACGCCAGACCACGGACAAACATCATTGCCCTTGCGCATCATCTTCATGGGAACACCGGCCTATGCCGTTCCGACGCTGCAGGCACTGCATGAGGCCGGGCACGAGATCGTCGCGGTCTATTCGCAGCCGCCGCGTCCCGCCGGCCGCCGCGGGCTCGAACTCAAGCCGTCTCCTGTGCATGAAGCCGCTGAAGGTCTTGGCATTCCGGTGTTCACCCCCAAAAGCCTGAAATCGGATGAAGAGCAAGCGGCATTCAAGGCGCTTGAAGCGGATGCCGCGGTGGTCGTCGCCTACGGTCTCCTGCTGCCCAAGCCGGTGCTTGACGCGCCGCGCCTGGGGGCCTGGAACGGCCACGCCTCGCTGTTGCCGCGCTGGCGTGGCGCGGCCCCGATCCAGCGCGCAATCATGGCCGGCGACACCACCACCGGCGTGATGATCATGCAGATGGATGTGGGGCTCGACACCGGCCCGGTGGCGCTGACCCAAACCGTGGACATTTCCGCCAGCATGACGACCGGCGAGCTTCACGACACCCTGGCCGGAGTGACCGCTAAGCTGATGACGGACGCCATGGCGCGGCTTGAGCGCGGTGAGCTGCCGGTTCGTGTCCAGCCCGAGCAAGGCGTGAGCTACGCGGCAAAGATCTCCAAGGAGGAGACGCGCGTGGACTTCACCCGGACTGCTCTGGATGTGCACAACCACATCCGCGGTCTGGCTCCGGCGCCTGGCGCCTGGTTCGAATTGCAAACAGGGGATCGGGCCGAACGGGTGAAGCTGCTTGCCTCCGGGGTGGTTGCGGGCGGTGCGCAAGGCGAGGTGCCCGGCACCGTCCTGGACGAACAATTGACCATTGCCTGTGGCGAGGGCGCAGTACGGCTTCTCCGGCTGCAGAAGGCCGGCGGCAAGCCGCTGTCGGCGCAGGACTTTCTGCGCGGAACGCCGGTTGCTCCCGGCGCGGTGATCGGCTGATGCCGCGCTATCGCCTCGACATCGAGTATGACGGCAGCGGATATGCCGGATGGCAGCGTCAGGATGATCATCCTTCGATCCAGCAGGCGATCGAGACTGCGATCCACGGCTTTTGCGGCCAGGCTGTTAGCATTCGCGGCGCCGGCCGCACGGATGCAGGTGTGCATGCATGGGGCCAGGTCGCCCATGTCGATCTTGAAAACCAGTGGTCCGACGACACCGTTCGTGACGCGATCAACGCGCATCTGCAGATGGCACGTGAGCGGGTTGCCATCCTCGCCGCCCGTGAGGTACCTGAAGATTTTGACGCACGGTTTTCAGCGACCAGGCGGCACTATGTCTACCGCATCATCTGCCGTCGCGCACCGCTGGTGATCGAGAAGAACCGGGCACTCTGGTCGCCGCGCCCGCTTGATGCCGAAGCCATGCACGAGGCCGCGCAACGGCTGGTCGGCCGGCATGATTTCACCACCTTCCGTTCGGTGCAGTGCCAGGCGGACTCGCCGGTCCGTTCGCTTGACCGGCTTGATGTGACCAGAGGCGGCTTCGACGGGCTGATCGAGATCCACGCCACAGCGCGCAGCTTTCTGCACAATCAGATCCGCTCTTTTGCAGGAACCCTGCGCCTGGTGGGTGAAGGAAAATGGACTGCCGACGATGTGCAGATCGCACTGGAGGCCCGCTCGCGCAAGGCCTGTGGTCCGGTGGCAGCACCTGAAGGGCTCTACTTCAGGCAGGTCGACTATGATGGGTTGTTTCCGGTCTGACTGCTCCATCAAATCGCTTCGAGCCAAGGATGAACGGCTCCGAACTCTCCAAACCATCAAAATTTGAGGGTGAGAGCGGAATTCAAGCACTTGCTTAACCGAATAATAACCTGAAACACGGAAAGCTGCTTTCACCAGAAGCTGCGAGCAATTCGCTGCGTGCATGAAGCTGTTCTGGATAGCCTGCGTTGGCAGGCATGTCGGCGACTTCAAACCAGTTTCTGGATGTACATGGGTCTTTTGCGCACATCGCCGCTCTCGGCAATTCTGCTGACGATTATGTCAGTGGGTTCGAGCGCGACGGGGGGATTAAAGGACCCGATGACGCACGTGCCGGAGAGCTTTGATGCGTGACAAGCTCAAAAGCTCCGCACCAGTCCTGTATGGCAGGTTGGTCTACGCGTCAGCCGCCAGCAACATGGTCAAACCGGTCGCCCGAACACTTGATGTCGCGATTGCAGAAACAAACACAGGGTCTCAGGACAACTGGGAGAAATTTTGATGCAAGAAAACACCAACAATGCAGCACAGTCCGGTTATCTGGAAATCATCTCGTTTCACCTTGGCGAACAGGTGTTCTGCGTCAACATCATGGCTGTCCGCGAAATCCGTGGCTGGGCCCCGTCGACAACCCTGCCGCACACTCCACCGCACGTGCTGGGCGTGATCAACCTTCGCGGTTCGGTTATCCCGGTCATCGACATGGCGATCCGGCTCGGACTAAAGCCGATCGAGCCAACCGAACGTTCGGCCATCATCGTCACCAATATTGCCGGCAAGCTCGTCGGGCTGCTGGTTGAAAATGTGTCGGACATGATCACCGTCAACGAATCCGAATTGCAGCCGGCTCCGGATGTTCTCCCGGCCGCCGAACGGGCGCTGACCAAGGCGATCATCCCGGTCGACAAGCAGATGATCTGCTACCTCGATCTCGACACGCTGTTTGCCGATACGGAAGACGAAGCGGCCTGATCAGCTCGGCTGCAAGGACCGCGCGCTGGGCGCGGGACCCGATCCGATAGACCGGCGTGCTCAAATGGTTCATTTGAACGACACGCACAGATATGATTGCCGTTTTTGAGGCGCCGCACATTCAAGAGGATGGGCGGCGCTTTTGCTATTCGCCGCTCAGCGCCGTGAACGCGAACTCGGAGATGGTCAATCCGGATACCACCATCAGCGCGGTGATGAAGACGGCGATCATCGTTTCGCCTCCGACAGCGATCCGGGTGACCCGGTAATAGAGCCCGATAACAATCACATAGACCGCGAGCGAGATGATCGCGCTTAGCCCGTCGGGCACCGGTGCAAGATAGCGAAGGGCGGCGGGGAAGAAGCCGATATAGGCCGAAAAAAGCCCGAACCAGTTGTTGACCACCACCAGCCGCGTGAACTTGTCGGCCATGCCGAACAACTGCGTGACCGCCAGCAGCATGATCGCTGGCAGCACCCAGGCAGCCACATCAAAGGCGGTCGAGGTAAGGAAGAAACCCAGATAGTCACCGGCGCTTTCCGGCCTCGTGTCAGGGGAAGCGCGCCACATTCCGGTCCACAGGAAACATTGCACAGGCCAGGCCCAGGCAAAGGCGCCGAACGAGCGCCAGAAACCATCGGAAGAGACATCGAACAGCTTGAGTCCTTCGGGGCGTTTGAGGCTCAGGTAAAACAGTCCGGCGATGGATCGCCCGGCTTCTGCGCGAGAGGGAATCAGCCCCGCCGCCACGCTCAGTGCGCTCCCGCGCGGTCGAACCAGCGCTCCAGAAACAGCTCATAGATGCCCGTCAGGGCTTCGAGATCCGACACCGCAACCCGTTCGTCGACCATATGCATGGTCTTGCCCACCAGACCGAACTCCACCACGGGGCAATAGTCCTTGATGAACCGCGCATCCGAGGTGCCGCCGGTGGTCGACAGCGCGGGTGTGCGTCCGGTCGCTTCGGTGACCGCATTGGACAGCGCCTCGATCAAAGGCGCGTCATGGGTCAGGAATGAGGATGACGGCCGGTCGGCGAACTTGACCGTGTAGCGCACCTTCTCCTGCCCGGTCCGTGAACTTCCTCCCCCAGATGCCTGTTCGATCCGCGCACGCAGTTCCGCCTTGAGGCTTTCCGCAGTCCATTGATCGTTGAAACGGATGTTGAATTTCGCCGTGCAGCGCGCCGGGATCACATTGGTGGCTGTGTTGCCGGTGTCGATCGAGGTGATTTCCAGATTGGACGGCGGGAATCGCTCATTGCCGGCATCCAGCGGCGGATCGATCAGCGCCGAAGCCAGTGCCATCATGCCGGGAAGCGGATTGTCCGCCAGGTGCGGATAGGCCACATGGCCTTGAACGCCTTCAACCGTCAGTGTGCCCGACAGCGAACCGCGGCGGCCGATCTTGATCATGTCGCCAAGCTGATCGGGGTTTGTCGGCTCACCAACCACCGCTGCATCCCAGCGCTCGCCCTTGCCTGCGGCATGGACCAGCAGCTTTTCGGTGCCATTGATCGATGGGCCTTCCTCATCGCCTGTGATCAGCAGCGAAACCGAGCCCTTGAGCGGGCCTTTTCGTTCAATCAGCCGCGCCAGTGCGGAGACGAAGCAGGCAATGCCGCCCTTCATGTCGACTGCGCCGCGGCCATACATCTCACCGTCAACGATGTCGGCGGAAAACGGTCCTTGTGTCCAGGCCTCAGCATCGCCCACCGGAACCACATCAGTATGTCCGGCAAACATCAGATGCGGACCCTCGGAGCCGAGCCTTGAGTAGAGGTTCTCGACATCCGGCGTGCCTTCATCGGAGAAGGTCACCCGGTCATTGGCAAAGCCCAATTCGCTGAGCATTCCGGCAAGCTCTGTCAGCGCGCCGCCTTCCTCGGGGGTCACCGAGGGACAACGGATCAGGGCGGTCAAGGTCTGGGTTGGATCGGTAAGTTTCATGCACCGTGATTAGACGATTGCCCCATGGCTGTCGACTGTTCCAATGCGTCTGGAGCCAACAGCTCAATATCCGGGTTGATCCGATCCAGGGCCGTGGCGGTTCGGGCCCTTGTCAGAGCGCCAGAACATGATGACAAGGAGAACAAGGAAAGACGCGGCCGGGATCACCAGTCCGATAACCAGCATCCCCGGCAAACCGGCATCATGCAGCCGCTTGATCGACATGACGGCGATCGACCAGGCTCCGGTTACGCAGACCAGAATGAATCCGAGGCCCGCCAGAGCCAGCGATGTGCTGTCATCAGGCGCGTTGGCTGCAGCTGACACCGTTATGCTGAGGCTGAGCGTCCAAAACAGCAAGGCCCAGGCGTAGGTTCGGCGCGATAGCCGCCCCGACACGCTGAACAGCAGCCAGCGCATTCCGGGTACGGGGCGCAGAGCCATTCGTGCTCAGTCCCGAAGCAGTTCGTTGATGCCGGTCTTCGAGCGGGTTTGAGCGTCGACTGTTTTGACGATGACCGCACAATAGAGGTTTGGCGCGGTCGCGCCGTTGCCCATGGTGCCAGATGACGGCATGGAACCTGCCACTACCACCGAATAGGGCGGAACCTCGCCATAGCCGATCTCGCCGGTCATGCGGTTGACGATGCGGGTTGACTTGCCGATGTAGACGCCCATCCCCAGCACCGAGCCTTCGCGCACAATGCAGCCTTCGACCACTTCGGAGCGCGCGCCGATGAAGCAATTGTCCTCAATGATCGTGGGGCCGGCCTGCAACGGCTCCAGCACGCCGCCGATGCCGACGCCGCCCGACAGATGCACATTCTTGCCAATCTGCGCGCAGGAGCCGACCGTGGCCCAGCCGTCAACCATCGAGCCCTCATCGACATAGGCGCCGAGATTGACGAATGAGGGCATCAGAACAACGTTCTTGCCGATGAACGAGCCGCGCCGGACGATTGAGCCTGGCACCGCACGGAAGCCTGAGCGTTCAAATTCATTGGCGCTCCAGCCCTCGAACTTGGATGGCACCTTGTCCCACCAGACCGCGTCGCCGGGACCGCCCTTGATGATTTCCATCGGGTTGAGCCGGAACGACAGAAGCACCGCTTTCTTGAGCCATTGATTGACTGTCCACGTGCCGTCATCGCCGCGCACAGCCACCCGCGCCTCGCCGCGATCAAGCAGATTGAGCGCTTCGTCAACGGCCTCGCGGACCTCGCCGCGTGTCGAAACAGAGACCGAGTCCCTGTTGTCAAAGGCAGTTTCGATGGTGGAGGCAAGCGCTGCCATATCATGCTTCATCGTGGCGATTCCTTAAGGTTCGACGTCTAGTGTGGGCTAAACAAAGCGCAGGGAGCCAGACCGCCTGCGCCAATGCACTTCTCCTAAGCGAGCCGGGCCGCGGGGTCAATTCCGGTGCTGTTGGGAGCGACGAAATGGGGACTTTGAGATGAATGCTGACCGAACCGACCAGATCTGGGACCCGCTTTCAGACAGCCGCGAAGACCGTCGACGGGCCGAGCGGCAACCCAAAACACCGCAATCCACCTCGCCGTCCTACCGTCTGGCCTATGCAGATGATGATTTTCTGTGCCGCGACGAACTCAGGCCCGTGCGGTTGCAGCTGGAGCTGCTCAAACCTGAAATGATACTGACTGAAGCGGGCATCCGCTCGACCGTCGTCATGTTTGGCGGTGCGCGGATCCCCGAGCCGGGCAAGGCGCCCTGGGCTGCCAAGAACGAGACCCAGGCAAAGAACCTTACCGCCGCGGCGAAGTATTATGAGGAAGCCCGGAGCTTTGCGCGGCTGTGCTCAACCCATTCGCAGTCCAAGGAGGCGCGGGAGTTCGTTGTCGTTACCGGTGGCGGTCCGGGCGTGATGGAAGCAGGCAATCGCGGTGCCCACGATGTCGGCGCCAAATCCATCGGGCTCAATGTGGTGCTGCCGCACGAACAGGCGCCCAACGCCTATGTGACACCTGAGTTGAGCCTGAACTTCCACTATTTTGCCATCCGCAAGATGCATTTCCTGATGCGGGCCAAGGCCATCACGATTTTCCCGGGCGGCTTTGGCACGCTTGATGAGCTGTTCGAATCGCTCACCCTGATCCAGACCAAACGCATGGAGCACGTGCCGCTGATTCTGTTCGGGTCGGAGTTCTGGAATTCGATTGTCGATTTTCAGGCGCTCGCGGATTTCGGAACGATCGCACCCGAGGACCTGGACCTTCTGAGGTTTGTCGACACGGCAGATGAGGCCTGGGCGATCATAGAGCGTCATTACGGGTTGTAGACGCAAAGATCTGATCGAATGAAAAAGCCGGCCCGGATTTGAGAATCCGGATCGGCCATTTTGATTGAGATGATTTGCCAATCAGCCTCGAGGCTTAGTTCTTGCCGGCCTTGTTGCGATAGAAATCAGTCACATCGATTTTGTCGTCGCCATTGCGGTCGAACCGTTCGAACATCCTTGTTTCCACTGCTGCAAACTCTTCAGCGCTGACTTCGCCATTGTTGTCTGCATCAAGCCGCTCGATGCTTGGTCCGCCATGGCGTCCCATGCCCCGGCCTTCGCCGCGTTTACCGTCACCACGGCCCGCATGCTCCCGGCCCATCTTGCCTTCGCCACGTTTGCCGTGCCGTTCGGCGCGGCGCTCTTCGCGTTCCTTCTTGCGCTCGGCACGCATCTCTTCGCGCGCCTGGTCGCGTTCGGCGCGGCGGACTTCAGCCAGTGCGGCCAGTTCGTCCTCACTGAGCGTTCCGGACTGATCGGCATCGACACTGTTGAACATGGCTGTGCGATGTGCCGAGATTTCCTCGCGTTCGATCGCGCCATTGCCGTTCGCATCAAAGCGCTCGATGATGCGCTCGATCCGCGGGCCACCATGGTGCCCCTTGCTCTGCTGCGCGGCGATTGCCGGAACGGCGACGGAAGCAGCCATGATGGCGGCGAGTGTGGTGAGTAGGGTCTTTTTCATCTGGGAGGTCCTTGATTGGGGATATCTGTTTGCCGCCCCAATGTGCGTGTTGCCACCCGTGACCGCCACTTAAAGCCCTGTAATGTAGATTAAATCTTGGAAAGGTTGGCGAACCGCCGTGGCTGATCCGGCGCCCGTCAGGCCGTCGCAGCCTTCAAGAAAGCGGTCAGATCGTCGGTGATGTGATGGATATGAGCGCCGTCCTTGCCCTCGTGTTCCCAGACCTCGTCAAGCACCACATCGATGTTTCTCGGCACGATCAGCACCGTGCGCATACCCAGTTGATGCGGGGCGACGAGATTGCGCGGCAGATCCTCGAACATGGCCGCCCGGTCGCTGTGCACGCCGTGCCGGGCGAGAAACCGGTCATAGGTTTCAGGCGCCGGTTTGGGCTTCAGGTCCGCGGCAACGATGTCGAAGATTTCGTCGAAATGGTCGAGAATCCCCAGAGCCGCCGCTGTGCGTTCGGCATGTGGAGTGTCGCCATTGGTGAAGATGAATTTGCGGCCCGGCAGTGCCCGGATCGCGTTGCCCAGTTCCGGATCCGGCTTGACCCAGGAGTAGTCGATATCATGCACTTTCTCGAGAAAGTCGTTGGGGTCGATGCCGTGATGCAGCATCAGCCCCTGCAATGTGGTGCCGTGCTCGCGGTAATACTTCTTCTGCAGGGCGCGCGCTGCGTCATGTTCGAGATCCAGAAGCTCGCGCACGAACTGCGTCATCTTCTTGTCGATCTGCGAGAACAAGTCGGTGTGACGCGGGTAGAGGGTGTTGTCGAGATCAAACACCCATTCGGTCACATGGGCGAAGTCGGCAGCGGCGGGAAGGGTCATGCAGGATCCTGATTGAACGGTGCGGAGTGGGTTGCTGTCGGGGGGCTGAATTGTTGGGTGACGGATTAACACAAAATTGGTGTTGAAGCTAAACCGGATGGCAAGGCTTGTGACCTAGGCTTCTCTCATCAGGGGTCAAGTCGTTTGGCTCGTTCAAGGGAAGAAGGCCATGTCGTTGGACGGCGCTCAGGCATCAAGGATAGGCAAGGTGGCCAAGGTCGCCGCTGCAGCGGTATCCGTGTCGCTGTTGTCAACCGCCGCTTTCTTGCTGTGGCTTGAGGGCGGACTCACACTCAGGCCCTTGGTGGCCGCCTCGATCTGCGCTCTTGTGCTGACAGTTCCAGTAACGCTTTTCATTCTGGACCAGGTCGACAAGCTGCACCGGGCCGATGCTGATCTTGCCGAAGCCCGGCGTCAGCTCTTCGCGATTCATCTGGAGCTTCAGCAGGCTCAGCAAACGGTGGAGTCCGAGCAATTGGCAGGTGAGGTCGAATGCGAGACTCCCGCGCCGGCAGATGCCCCCATCGCGAGACCGCTTCAAGGGTTTGCCTGAAGCCGGGATGAGCCTGCCCCAAAGGCCAGTCTGTTCGTTTAACACCCTCATTGCATTGTCAAACACCGGCCAAAGCGCCTATGGATGGTGCTCGGTTCACAGGCGCTTGCCGGACTGACCCCAGCTTCCCGGCAGAATGCCGTGGTCTTGCGGACCAATGTTCCTCGCACGGGCATGATCGAGCCGGGTTGGTGTGCGGGCAACGCGCTGCAAATGCGGTTCGACATGGAAACCTGGGTCCTTATCACCATTACGGCGGCGTTCCTTCAGAACATACGCTCGGTTCTTCAGAAGCATCTCAAGGGCGTGATGGGCACCACCGGTGCCACCTTCGTGCGCTTTGGCTTCGGTCTGCCCTTTGCGCTGGGGTTTGTTGTCCTGCTTGTCGTGGTGATGGGCGACCGGCTGCCGGCACCTACGCCTGCCTTCCTTATCTGGGTCACGTTGGGCGGGCTCGCCCAGATCGCCGGTCAGGCGCTGCTGATCCAGATGTTTGGCCACCGCAATTTCACCGTTGGCACTGCCTATTCGCGCACCGAGCCGGCGCAGGCCGCCGTTTTCGGACTGATCTTTCTGGGAGACCGTCTCAGCTCCGCGACAGTGCTTGCGATTGCGATCAGCCTTGTCGGCGTGGTTTTGATATCGGTGGCGCGCTCAGCAACTAATGCTGCGGCGCTGATCCGTTCGGTGTTTTCGCGCACCGCCGCCCTTGGACTGGTCTCTGGTGCGGCCTTCGGCCTTGCGGCGGTCAGTTACCGCGCCGCATCATTGTCGCTCGGTGGCCCCAATTTCATGATGCAGGCGGCAGTCACCTTGCTTGCCGCGATTTTCCTGCAGACCTGCGTGATGCTGATCTTCATGCGGTTGCGGGAACCGGATGAGCTCGGGCGCATCCGTGCCGCATGGAAAATTTCGGCGCTGGTTGGCCTGGTTGGGGCCAGTGCCTCCTTCGGCTGGTTCATGGCGATGACCCTGCAAACCGCCGCCGCGGTCAAGGCTCTGGCCCAGATCGAGATGATCTTCACCTTCGCCTCCTCAGTGCTGATTTTCCGCGAACACGTCAACAGACTTGAAATTTCTGGCTGTATCCTCATTGTAGCAGGCATACTCGTGCTGTTGCTGGTGTGATCTGTCATGCCGAAGCGGAACAGCGTGGAAACCGCCATCTTGACCTCTGAAGCCCCGGGATTATCTGTGCCGATGCAAAATTCGACCGAGGCACAAAAGCGATGGGGCAATCCCCTCAAACGAGCTGCAGCAGCTTCACTGTTGTTGTTTATGGCCGGTTGCGCCGGTCCGCTTCAAGGTGTGCTGGTCCCCATCGCTCAGACAGATCCCGATGCTACCGAACTCTCGATCCTGGTCGCCACAACACGCGCACCATCGGACAATCCGGGCCTGCTCTATAGCGGTGAGCGCGGTACTCAGATCGATTTCAATGAGCTTGTCGTGTCCATCCCGCCGGACCGGAACCGCAAGATCGGCGAGGTGCAGTGGCCCAAGAAGATGCCACCAGACCCGTCGCGGGATTTTGCCACGATTTCAGCCAATCAGTTTCATACCGTCGACGAGGTGAAGGCCTGGTACCAGCGCAACAAGTCTGCCAACGGGCGCGTGCTGTTGTTTGTCCACGGCTTCAACACACGCTATGAAGATGCGGTTTACCGCTATGCCCAGATCGCTCATGACAGCCAAACCGATGCCACACCAGTTATGTTCACCTGGCCTTCCCGCGGCTCCGTGTTCGACTATGGGTACGACAAGGAGAGCACAAACTATTCCCGGTCTGCGCTTGAAGCCTTGCTGACTGGTGCGGTGGCTGTCCCCGAGATCAAGGAAATCACCATTCTGGCTCACTCCATGGGCACCTGGCTGACAGTGGAAGCGCTGCGGCAGATGGCCATCCGCCATGGTGCAATTCCTCCAAAAATCTCCGATGTCATCCTGGCTTCACCTGATCTTGATGTTGACGTCTTCAAACAGCAAATCGTCGACATGGGTCCAAAGCGGCCCAAATTCACGGTGTTCGTGTCCAAGGACGACCGGGCCTTGACCTTGTCCCGCAGGATTTCCGGCAACATTGACAGACTTGGCCAGATCGATATCAGCAATCCGGTCTACCGTGACGGCCTCGAGAGCGCTGGGATTACGGTTTTCGATCTGTCTGCACTGAAGGTCAGTGACGGGCTCAACCATTCCAAGTTTGCGGAAAGTCCGGAAGTGGTGAGGCTCTTGGGTCAGCGTCTCATCGATGGCCAGGAAGTCACCAACACGGAAGTTAGCCTTGGCACGGAACTGGGCGCATCAACGATGACCCTTTCAAACGCCATTGGCTCAGTTGCGGGTGCTGCTATCACGGCTCCGATTGCCATTCTCGACCCGCAATCCCGCGATGCCCTCAATGCGCAAACCAGGCGATTTGGCCAAGGGATAGGCGCCGCCGGCCTGACTCCGAACCTCTCCGGGACTCTTCCCGGGGCGAATGAATGCAATCCGCGGGTAACGAGCTGCCCCTGAAGCCCCTCATGCCTGACCGGAAGCTGGCGACGCACCCAAAACGGTAAGCTGGCAGACGTTTTTTTGCTTTCTCGTCTTGAGAGCCGACCATTGGATTGGATTCGCAGGCTGTCAAAAAATGCGTGTTCGTTGTCTATCAACTGAATTCAAGAGCTTAAGACATGCATTAAGGGACCAGCAGCGTTCCCGCGCCATGTGCGGTGAACAGCTCGAGCAGCACCGCATGTGGCGTCTTGCCATTGAGAATGACCACGCCCTTCACGCCCCTCTCGATAGCCTCGATACAGGTCTCCACCTTGGGGATCATGCCGCCCGAGATCGTGCCGTCGGCGATCAGCGCCCGGGCCTCGGAGACGGTCAGCTCGTCAATCAGCTTGCCCTGCTTGTCGAGAACGCCCGGCACATCGGTGAGGAACAGCAGTCGTGAAGCCTCCACCGCTCCCGCGATGGCGCCGGCAAAGGTGTCTGCATTGATATTGTAGGTGTGTCCGTCGCGGCCAGGCGCGACCGGAGCCAGCACCGGGATCATCTCTGACTTGGCTAGAAGGTCGAGCAGGGTGCGGTCGACTTCCACCGGTTCGCCGACAAAGCCCAGATCAAGCACGCGCTCGATGTTGGAATCGGGGTCGGTCATGGTCTTGTGGGCTTTCTCGGCATAGACCATGTTGCCGTCCTTGCCACACAGTCCGATCGCCCATTCGCCCTCGGCATTGATCAGCGCGACGATTTCCTTGTTGATCGAACCCGCCAGCACCATCTCTACGATTGCGACGGTCTTCTCGTCGGTGACCCGCAATCCGCCTTCGAATTTTGACTCGATCCCCATCTTGGCAAGCATCGCCGCGATCTGCGGGCCGCCGCCATGCACCACGATCGGATTGACTCCCGACTGCTTCAACAGCGCTATATCCTGCGCGAACGCCTTGCCCAGACCGGCATCACCCATGGCATGGCCGCCATATTTGACCACCACTGTTTTGTTCTCATAGCGCTGCATGAAGGGCAGCGCCTCGGCGAGCAGGCGAGCTTGAGTGGCAGCATTTTCGCTGGTGGTGTCTGACATTGGCGCGTCGTCCCGTTGCGGCACCAGCGCCCGGCATCGGGTCCGATGCTGAAGGGCTGCTCGCCTGTGTTGTTTAATCCCGAGCGCTGTTTAGCGGCAAAGACGGCTTTCTTCAATCTGGACTGAAACCAAAGAGCTATTTTCGCGACGATTGATCCGGTTCACCGGCTCGTCACGCCCAAGTGAAGTCTTGTGCTTGGCCTTTTCAGGCTTGCTGCATTAGCTTCCAGTCATGACGAGGAGAAAGCTCATGAAGATGACAAAGGCACTGGGCCGTCGTGCCTTGCTGGCCACCAGCGCTACTGGACTGGCACTGTCGGTGTTTGGTCGCGGGCTGCTGCCCGCCAATGCATCCGAGTTCGAATTCACATTGAGCGAGGAGCAATGGCGCGCCAGACTGACGCCGAAGCAGTATGGAATTCTGCGGGAAGAAGACACCGAGCGGCCCTTCACCAGCGCGCTCAACAATGAAAAGCGCAAGGGCATGTACCATTGCGCGGGCTGCGATCTGCCGGTCTATTCATCTCAGACGAAGTATGACAGCGGCACCGGCTGGCCGAGTTTCTGGGAAGCGGAAGCAGATGCCGTACGCACCAAACCCGACCGGACCCTGTTCGGTGTCTACACGGAAGTGCACTGCCGGCGCTGCGGTGGGCATTTCGGCCATATCTTTGACGATGGCCCGCCACCGACCGGCAAGCGCCATTGCATCAACGGTTTTGCGCTGAGCTTCAATCCGGCGGCTGATCAGAGCAGCTGATCGCGCGCTCGGCTCTAAACGGTGATTGCCAGGGCGATGGCGATCCTGAGATCGTCAACGCCGTTGGCTTTTTCCGACGAGGTGGCAAGCACCTCCGGATAGGCCGCAGGCCGCCGCTTGAGCTTGTTCAGTGTCTCGCCGATCAGCCGGGGCACGCCCGCTTCCTTGATCTTGTCGGTCTTGGTCAAGACCACCTGATAAGACATCGCTGCCTTGTCGAGCAGGTCCATGACCTCCTCGTCGTTCTTCTTGATGCCGTGGCGGGAATCGATCAGCAGATAGACCCGTTTCAGGGTTGAGCGTCCGCGCATGTAGTCGAATACAAGCTTGGTCCAGAGATCGACCTGCTCCTTGGGGGCCTTGGCATAGCCATAGCCCGGCATGTCGACCAGAGCCATGGGTGGCAGGTCATCTTCGGCTCCGGAGTAGCCGCCCGGGACGAAGTAGTTCAGCTCCTGGGTTCGGCCCGGCGTGTTGGAGGTTCTCGCCAGACCCTTCGCGCCCACAAGCGCGTTGATCAGCGAGGATTTGCCAACATTCGAGCGGCCCGCGAATGCGATTTCCGGTGGGCCTTCCGGCGGCAGGAATTTCAGTGACGGCACGCCGCGGATGAAAACCCAAGGCTTTGCGAAAAGCGTGGCCGAAAGCTCTCGTGCCGCCTGCATGGCCGGATCTGCTGACAGTGTGGTCATCGTTCCGGCCACCTTCCTTTTCTAAGGCGCCGCGCATCCAATCGAGCGCGACACAGGTTAGGTCTGCTTGTCTTTGGGCTTGAACAGAGCCATGAGATTGTCCCACAGCTCGATCTTTGCGCCCTGGCGCTTCATGATGAAGCCCTGCTGCAGGATCGACAATGTGTTGTTCCAGGCCCAGTAGATCACCAGACCGGCAGGGAAGGTCGCCAGCATGAAGGTGAACACCACCGGCATCCAGGTGAAAATCATCGCCTGTGTCGGATCCGGCGGTGTCGGGTTCATCCGCATCTGCAGGAACATGGTGATGCCCATGATCAACGGCCAGACGCCGATCAGCAGGAAGCCCGGGACATCATATGGCAGCAGGCCAAACAGGTTGAACAGCGAGGTCGGATCCGGCGCAGACAGGTCCTGGATCCAGCCGAAGAACGGCGCGTGCCGCATCTCGATGGTGACATAGAGCACCTTGTAGAGCGCGAAGAACACCGGGATCTGCAACAGCACCGGCCAGCAGCCTGCCACCGGGTTGATCTTCTCTTTCTTGTAGAGCTCCATCATGCCCTGCTGCAGCGCCATGCGGTCGTCGCCATGCTTGGCCTTGAGCTCTTCAAGCTTGGGCTGCACCTTCTTCATGTTCGCCATGGAGACGTAGGACTTGTTGGCAAGCGGGAAGAAGATGAGCTTGACGATGACGGTCGTTGCCAGAATGGCGAGACCGAAATTGCCCAGCAACTTGAACAGAAAGTCGATCATCCAGAACATCGGCTTGGTGATGAAGTAGAACCAGCCCCAGTCGATCATCAGGTCGAAATTCAGGATGTTGAACTGGCTTTCATAACCCTCGATGATCGGCACTTCCTTGGCGCCGGCAAACACCAGTGTGGTCGAGGTCACGCTGCCGCCTGCGGCAATTGCCTGGGCGTCGGTGCGGAAGTCGGCCTGATAGCGTGCGCGGCCATCGGTGAAATGTGCAAACCGCGTGTCGAAGCCCGCACCCTGCGGCGGCACAAGGGCTGCAGCCCAGTACTTGTCGGTAATGCCCATCCAGCCGGCAGTGGCTTTGGGCTGAGCCAAGATCGGGGTTTCCTCGACATCGGAGTAGTCGATTTCCTGCAAGCCCTCTTCGCCGATCACGCCGATCAGGCCTTCATGCAGCACATAGATACCAGCTGTCTGGGGGCGGAAGAACCGTGTCACCCGGCCATAGCCGGCGACAGACGCAGTCTGGCTCGACGAATTGGAGATCGTATCTTCGAACTGAAACAGGAAATGATCGTCAACAGAGATCTTGCGGGTAAACAGCAGGCCCGCCCCATTGTCGTAGGTCAGGGTTACAGGTGAGCCTTGCGTCAGCGTCTGTCCGGGCGCCGCACTCCAGACCGTGTCTGGTCCGGGCGCAGGGCCTGAGTCCGCGTCAGCAATGAAGCCGACTTCCGCGAAATAGCCGTCTGCCTGCTGCGCCGGGCTGAACAGCCGGATATTGGGGCTCTCGGGATCAATCGTCTCGCGGTATTCGCTCAAAAGCAGGTCGTCGATCCGCGCACCGGTCAGGTTGATCGAACCGCTCAGTGCCGGCGTATCGATGGCAATCCGTTCCGACTGGGCAAGCGCATCCTCGCGCGACAGGCCGGTTTCGGGCGCGACCACGCCGGGCATTGCCGTCTCACCACCGGGTGCGGAGCCGCTGACGGCGCCCGGGGTCGTCGTACCAGCGCCGGTTGCGCCCGGCTGGGTGGCCGCCTGCTCGGCCTGAAGAGCCTGCGCAGCTTCGCGCTCGCGCTCGATCTTCGGGGAAACATAGAGATATTGCCAGCCAATAAGAACAAGCACCGACAAGAGAATTGCGACGAAATAATTACGGTTGGTTTCCATCACTCATTCCTGGTGGCCGGCTTACGCGCCTGGCGTTCTGGTGTTGTCCTTGGCGCGCGGCTTAGAAGCTGAGCGCTTGTGTCTGGGCCGCGGTGAGGTGACGCTGTCCTGGACCCGTTCGCTCAGGGCTTGAACCAGCCGGTCGAAGGGTGCCTTCAGCGTGTCTCGCCGCGCGACCACCACATAGTCATGTCCGGGCCTGAATGGAACCCCTGCCAGATGTCGCACCGCTTCACGCAGCCTGCGGCGCATGCGGTTTCTCTCGACCGCATTGCCCTGCTTCTTGGTTACGGTGTAACCGATCCGGGGTGCTTTGTCGGCGAGGCCGCGGTCCAGGGTTTCAAGCAGAAAGAAGGGACCGCGCAGCCGAGTGCCCTTTTGGACAGCGAGGAAATCCGGCCGGTTTTTGAGCCGCCCGGGTTTCTTGGTGGTGGGGTCGTCTTGCGCCACGCGATCATCTTCCTTCGCGGGCCAGTCGTCAGCGATCAGGCCGACAGACGATTGCGCCCACGGGCGCGGCGAGCCTGGATGACCTTGCGGCCGCCCTTGGTTGCCATGCGTGCACGGAAGCCGTGACGCCGCTTGCGAACAAGCTTGGAGGGTTGGTAAGTACGCTTTGGCATTTATTTTAACACCGCGGTGTGCGGCCCTTCTTGGTACGTAGGCGTTTGGATAATCCGTCCGCAATTAAATGCTCCCGGAAACCGGAAAGCTTCCACGGACGGGCGGGTATAGTCGCAATCGAGCCCGAAAGTCAATGCATCGCCAGGTGTGAACGGCGACGGCGTCGAACATGGTTGCGCGGTCACTTCCGTTCACAAGCCGGTGACACGCAAGCTGTCTGACTTGTCACAGCCGCGTGGCTGCGCAAGGTGTTCGCATAGACGGGTCGGATCTTAAGCGACCTGACCCTCGCCGGATGAAAGGACGCCCATCGCCATGGATTTTGACCGCCGTTCCATCATTGTTGGCTTGGCAAGCCTAGCCGCCGCTCCTGTTCTCGGGCCGTTGCCCGCCACCGCGGCGCTGACCGGCTTCAGGCCTGCGGGGCAGGGCCGTGTTGATCACTCGGCCTATGATGCTCTGCTGAAAGCTTTCGTGAAGCCCGATGCCGAGGGCTACAACCGGGTCGACTATCGCGGCGTCAAATCACAGCTGAGTGCGCTCAGGGCATACCTGGCCGCACTCCAGGCCGTCAATCCGGTGTCTTTGTCGCGCGATGAAGCGCACGCCTACTGGATCAATCTCTACAATGCCAAGACCCTCGAAGTGGTCGCCGAGGCCTATCCGGTGACCTCTATCAAGAAGATCAATCTGGGTGGGTCGTTCCTGTTCGGCTCCGGCCCCTGGAAAGCCAAGCTGATGAGCGTCAATGCAACCGAGTTGTCGCTTGATGATGTCGAGCACGAGATTGTCCGGGCGCTGTTCAATGATCCGATGTCCCATTACGGACTGAACTGCGCCTCCTATTCCTGCCCCAACCTGGCCACCAGCGCCTACACCGGCGCCAATATCAATCAATTGCTCAGGCAAACCGGGGTCGATTACGTCAATCATCCGCGCGGGGTCAGTGTCAGCAAGGGCCGCATCACCGCCTCCAAGATCTATTCCTGGTACGCAGGCGATTTCGGCGGCAAGGGCAAGCTCAAGAGCCATTGGATGAGTCTCGCGTCACCCGACAAGGCCGCGCTGATCGCAGATGCGCGAATTTCAGGCTATGAGTATGACTGGGGCATCAACGCGGTATAGGTGTTGCAACGCGGTGCTCACAGCCGTGTGAATGAGGGGCGCGTGTTTCTCACGCGAGTTTGGGAATTGGGGAGGAATTGTCATTGGCCTTTGTTGGAGCGAGTCTCTAGCCAGATTTCAGGAGCATCGGCCGCGTCATGTCGCCGATCTGAAACCGGAGAAAGCCGATGACTGTCCATTCCCCGTCAAGCCAATTGGAATCAGCCATGGCCAACAAAGAAGACGTCGCGCAAGCCACCGGCAAACCGGTCTGGCGTAAATTCCTGCCGCTTGGAGTGGTCGCCGCCGGTCTCGCCGCGGGCTATGCCGCCGGTTTGCAGGACTATCTTTCGCTCCAGGCCCTGGCCGAGCAGCGCGAGACCCTCAAGGCCTATGTTGCCGAGAACCAGGTAGGATCGGCCATCGGCTTCGTTGTCGCCTATGCACTTGCCGTGGCTTTCTCGTTCCCGGCGGCGTCCATCCTGACGATCTTCGCAGGCTTCCTGTTCGGGTGGCTGCTTGGCGGTGCACTGACTGCGATTGCTGCGACCATCGGGGCCGCCGCAATCTTCCTGGCAGCCAAGTCCGCATTCGGTGATGTCCTGCGAAAACGTGCAGGGCCGTTTGCCGCCAAGCTTGCCGAGGGGTTCGCCAAGGATGCCTTCGGATATCTTTTTGTGCTGCGTCTAGCACCTGTGTTTCCGTTTTTCATCATGAACATTGCGCCGGCATTTTTCGACATCAAGCTGCGCACCTATGTGGCGGCGACCTTTCTCGGAATTCTGCCGGGGACCTTCGCCTATGCCTGGCTCGGCCAGGGTCTCGACAGCGTCATTGTTTCGGCAGCCGCGGCAGGCCGTGAAGTTTCGATCAGTGATCTGGTGACGCCCGAAATCACCTTCGCCTTTGCCGGGCTTGCAATTGTTGCTGCGATCCCCACCATTGTTCGCAAAGTTCGGGGCCGCTCGCCGGCTGCGTAACAGACGGACTGCGTGTTCAGCATCAATCCGCTTGCGGGCAGCGAAACAGGCCCCGGCATCTCATTGAGCTTTCCCTTGATTTGAAAGAACCATCCCATGACCACCCGATTGACACCAGACATTTGCGTAATTGGCGGCGGCTCCGGCGGCCTTTCAGTGGCCGCTGCCGCTGCTGCTTTCGGTGTCGAAGTGGTTCTCATCGAGAAGGGCAAGATGGGCGGCGACTGCCTCAACTATGGCTGCGTGCCGTCAAAGGCGATGATCGCGGCGGGCAAGCACGCCCATGCCATCGCCGAGGCGCCGCAATTCGGGGTCTTGGCCGGCGAGGCCAAGGTCGATTTCCGCAAGGTGCACAAGCACATCCATTCCGTCATCGGCGCCATTGCCCCCAATGATTCCGTCGAGCGGTTTCGCGCCATGGGCGTCAATGTGATTGAGTCCGCGGCGCATTTCACCGACAAGTCCACGGTGGTTGCCGGAGATACCGAAATCCGCGCCCGCCGTTTCGTGATCGCCACCGGGTCCTCGGCTTTCGTGCCGCCGATTCCCGGACTTGATACCGTCGACTATCTGACCAACGAGACCCTGTTCGAACGCACCCGCGCGCCAAAACATCTCATTGTGATCGGCGGCGGCCCGATCGGCATGGAAATGGCCCAGGCCCATCGGCGTCTGGGGGCCGAGGTCACCGTGATCGAGGGTTTGAAGGCGCTGGGCAAGGATGATCCGGAACTCGCCGCCATCGTGCTCGACAATATCCGGGCCGAAGGCGTGGCGGTCCTTGAAGGTTCCAAGGTGACCCTGGTCGAGAAGCGCGGCAAGACCGGTGTCCGGGTCCATTATGAGAGCGAAAGCGGAGCTGGCCATGTCGACGGTTCCGACCTGCTTGTGGCCGCGGGCCGCCTCGCCAATGTCGAGGGCCTTGGACTGGACAAGGCCGGGATCGAGCACGATCGCCGCGGCATCAAGGTCGGCGCCAACCTGCGCAGCTCCAACAGCCGCGTCTATGCCATTGGCGATGTGGCCGGAGGGCTGCAGTTCACCCATGTCGCGGGCTACCATGCGGGCCTGGTGGTGCAGCAGATCCTGTTCCGCGCCCCGGCCAAGGAGAACCGCGACATCATCCCCTGGGCCACCTACACCGATCCCGAACTGGCCCATGTGGGCCTGACCGAGGAGGAAGCGGCCAAGCGCCATCGCGGCCGCATCTCCGTGCTGCGCTGGCCCTATGCGGAGAACGATCGCGCCCAGTCCGAGCGCAAGACCACGGGCCTGATCAAGATGGTGGTCGATCGAAAGGCACGGATTCTGGGCGTCTCCATTGCCGGCGCCGGCGCTGGTGAGATGATCAACATGTGGGCGCTGGCCATCGCCAATGGCATGAAGCTCAAGGATGTTCGCGGCTATGTGCCGCCCTATCCGACAATGGCCGAGATTGGAAAACGGGCCGCGATCACCTATTATACACCGATGACCCGCAAACCGTTCGTGCGTTGGATCGTGCGTTTCCTCAGGCGCTTCGGCTGAGGGGGAACGGGGAGGAGAGGGAATGGCGGATACCGAAGAGAAAGGGCGCGGCCCGCTGCGCCAACCCAGGGCAACAAGCCTGTCCTCCAAGCTTTTGTGGCTCACTATCCTGTTCGTCATGATCGCCGAGGTGCTGATATTTGTCCCTTCGGTGGCCAATCAGAGGGTGCGCTGGCTGGAGGACCGCCTCAACACCGCCGCTGCCGCTGCGGTGGTGATCGAGGGCATCAATGAGCTGTCGCTGCCGCAGATCATCCAGAACGACACCTTGATGGCGACCGGGACCAAGGCCATTGCACTGCGCAAGGACGGCATGTCGCGAATGATCGCCTCGGTCGACACCCTGCCGATGGTCACGCATCAGTACAATCTTTCCGAGACCACGGTGCTGCAGGCGCTCACCGACGCCTTTGACACGATTCTGTTTGGCGGCGACCGGGTGATCCGGGTCTATGGGCCGGTTGCCGACAACCCGGACATGATCATCGATCTGGTGCTTGAGGATCAGCCGCTGCGCCATGCCATGCTGATCTATGGCCGCAATGTCTTTTTCCTGTCTGTGCTGATTTCCATCATCACCGCGGGCCTGGTGTTTTTCGCCATCAACCGCATCATGATCCGGCCCGTCAAGCGCATGACCGACAACATGCAGGCCTTTTCAGAAGACCCGGAAAACCCCGGACGGATCATCGTGCCGCGTCAGGTTGGAGACGAACTCGGCGTTGCCGAGGGCCATCTGGCGGACATGCAGGCGCGGCTGCAACAGACACTCAAGGAACAGCGCCACCTGGCCGATCTCGGCCTGGCGGTCTCCAAGATCAATCACGATATGCGCAACATCCTCACCTCCGCGCAGCTGATGTCCGACCGGCTGTCTATGGTCGATGATCCGCTGGTCAAGCGCTTCGCGCCCAAGCTGCTGCGCACCATCGACCGCGCTGTCGGCTATTCGGGCGAGGTTCTGGCCTATGGCAAGGCCCGCGAAGCTAAACCAAAGCGCCGCTTCATCAATGTGTCGGCGCTGGCAAACGAGGTCCATGACATCGTTGCAGAAGAATTCGAGGGCGGCATCAGTTTCGTGCTTGAGGTGAACCCGGATCTCGAAATCGAGGCCGACAGCGAGCAGATGTTCCGGGTCATATACAATCTGGTGCGCAATGCAGCCCAGGCATTGGCGGCTGATCCAAGCGATGATGCGGCGCTGGTGCGGCGCATCGTGATATCGGCCATCCGCACAGGCTCGGTGGTCCAGATCCGCGTGTCCGACACCGGCCCTGGTCTTCCCGCCCAGGCCCGGGCGCATCTGTTCAAGCCGTTCAAGGGATCGGCCCGTTCCGGTGGGACCGGCCTGGGCCTTGCAATCGCGCGGGAATTGATTCTGGCCCATGGCGGCTCGATCATGATTGATGAGAGCGTTGCCCGGGGCACCGCCTTCCTGATTGAACTGCCCGATCAGCCCCTGCCGCTCGACACTTTCCGGGCACGCGCCTGAGGCCAGGATAGCGCGCGTTCGAATGTGTTCACCTGAACGCCAAACGCACAAGTACATTTGCAAAGCCCTTCAATGCGGCGCACCCAATCGGAAGCACCGTGCCACAGGGCCAGCGAATTTTGCCTTGGCCGCTTTTTTCACCAAACCCGCTTGCAATCCCCCGCAGTCCGTTTTAGGAGAACGCCTCGCAAGCGAATGCCGCTTGCCACTTGCGCGCCCGTAGCTCAGCTGGATAGAGCACCAGACTACGAATCTGGGGGTCAGAGGTTCGAATCCTTTCGGGCGCGCCATTTTGGCTTCAGAAAATCAGCGGTTTGAGAACAGGCGTGCCGAGCGCCAAGCTGTTCGGCCATGTAGAAGGTCAGTGAAGCGCCTGAATCGAAGCAGGGCTCCGGGGGTCAAAGGTTTTCTTTGATCAGGATCTCGATTCGGATTTTTTCCTGCGAAGCCAATGGAATTCGTTGATCGTTGCGGGCCTTGAGGATTCGGATGGCGCTTCTCACCAGGTGCCCGGAATTTTGCGCAATCACGGCATCAATGTCGCCGTTTCTGAGCGCGGCTTCGGTAAAGGGGGTGCGTTCGTGAACAATCTTCACCAGCGGCTTTGTGGCGACCCTTGCTATTTCGCCAACAGGAATGCGGGCTTCGGCACTCATCACATAGAGGCCCGTAATATCAGGATGGTTGGCGAAAACAGTTTCGAAAATGCGTCTTGTTCTCGCTGTGTCACCGCGCGTTTCCACCGATGGCAGCGGCAGCAGTCCGGGATATTCGCGATTGATGACCTCATCGAAGCCAAGCCGCCGTTCAATGCTGTCATGCGCCTGCATGGTCTCGGAGACAACAAGGATCTTGCCCTTCCGGCCACCCGAAAAACGCCCGATCAGCTGCGCTGCGGTGGCGCCCGCGGCGTGATTGTTGATCCCGACGAAATCATGGCTGCCGGCCTTTGGCTGGCCCGCCAGAAACTGAACCACCTCAATGCCGCGCTCCAGCAGCCGGTTGATTGCATCGCGAACCTGGGGTGACTCCGGCGCCATGATGGCAATGCCCTGTGTCGTCTCCGCATCAAGCCCACCCAGATAGGCCGCCAGCTTGTAGGGATCGTCGACAGGCAGCCGAGTGGCCGCGACATCCGCCAATTCATCGACAAAGGATTTCTTGGCCTCTTCGATGTGCTTGACCAGGACATCAAGAAACTGGTCGCCATGATCGGGGAGCAGAAAGCGGAACTGGTAGCTTTTCTTGCGCGCCAGATTGACCGCCGCAAGGTTGCGGACAAAGCCAATTCTCTCAATGGCTTCGTTGACCTTTGTGACTGTCCGCGGCCTGACGCCGGGGCGACCGTTCAAGACCCGGTCAATGGTCGCGAGGCTAACCCCCGCTTCAACCGCCAAGTCTTTTGCTGTTGGTCTCATCTGCCTCAAATGTCCCGATCAAATGGATTCGCCACGAACGGCTTGAGCTGATTTGTTCAACAAAATGAGCAGGAAATCAACTTTTGAGGTGCGCACCTCAAAAAAACCTTGCAATGAGGTGCGCACCTCATTACGGTTCTTAACAGGAGAGATCCCGTCATTCTGGCGGGGGTGTTAAATGGGAGGAATACCAGTCATGAAAAACAGGATGATGAATTCTGCTGCCACCATCGGTCTGCTGTTCGGCGCGGGTTTTGCTGGTGCGACGCTAACCACGACGTCCGCGCAGGCTGCGGACTTGACCCTTTGCTGGGCGGCCTGGGATCCGGCCAACGCCCTTGTCGAAATGAGCAAGGATTTCGAGGCCCAGTCCGGCCACAATATGAGCTTTGAATTCGTTCCCTGGCCCAACTTTGCCGACCGCATGCTCAATGAGCTGAATTCCGGTGGCAAGCTTTGCGACCTGCTGATCGGTGACAGCCAGTGGATCGGTGGCGCTGCCGAGAACGGCCAGTATGTCAAATTGAATGACTTCTTCGACCAGGAAGGCATCAAGATGGATGACTTTCTTCCCGCGACCGTGACCGGTTATGCGGAATGGCCGAAGAATACTCCGAACTACTATGCGCTGCCCGCCTATGCCGACGTGGTTGGCTGGACCTATCGCAAGGACTGGTTCGAGCGTCCTGAACTGCAGGCCGAGTTCAAGGAGAAGTACGGCCGCGATCTCGACGTGCCGAAGAACCTTGCGGAACTCAAGGACATCGGCGAGTTCTTCCAGGGCCGTGAAATCGACGGCAAGACTGTCTATGGCGCGGCCATCTACACCGAACGCGGCTCGGAAGGCATCACCATGGGTGTGACCAACGCGCTCTACAATTACGGCTTCCTGTATGAAAACCCGGACAAGCCCTACGATCTGGAAGGGTTCGTGAACTCAGCCGGCGCAATCGAAGGTCTCGAATACTACAAGGCCCTGTATGATTGCTGCACGCCTCCTGGCGCGTCCGACGCCTACATGTCCCAGAACATCGACGCTTACAAATCCGGACAGGTCGCCATGCAGATGAACTTCGCGTTCATCTGGCCGGGCGTGGAAGCTGATCCGAATGTCGGCGGTGGCAAGTCAGGCTATTTTGCCAATCCGGCGGGTCCCGCAGGTCAGTACGCCCAGCTCGGTGGCCAGGGCATCTCCGTTGTTGCCAATTCCGACAACAAGGACGCGGCACTGGAATACATCAAGTGGTTTGCGCAAAAGGACGTCCAGCAGAAATGGTGGGACGTGGGCGGCGCATCCGCGATGCGTGCGGTTGTCGAAGATCCCGGTTTCGCCAGCAGCCAGCCTTTCGCGCAGACGTTCCTCGACTCCATGGCGATCGTGAAGGACTTCTGGGCCGAACCTGCCTACGCATCCCTGCTGCTGCCGATGCAGGAGCGCATTCACAACTATGTTGTGGCTGGCAATGGCACCGCAAAGGAAGCCTTGGACGGACTGGTCAAGGACTGGGATGAAGTCTTTGAAGATGAGGGCAAGAAGTAAGCCTTAACCCCGTGTACTCCTCCCACAGGGTCGCGAGGCCGGAACCAGGGTGTTTCGGCCTCGCATGTGGGGACTAGGTGAAAGCAATGGCAGAAACTGTAATAGACCGAGCAGCCCGGGCTACCCCGCCCGTTATGGCGAAAAAGGTAAAGGGGCTTTCCGACAGGGCAATCGCCTGGATCTTTGTTGCTCCGACAATTTTCATCCTTTTGGCGATCAACATTTTCCCGCTGATCTGGACCATTTATCTGAGCTTCACCAATTTTCGGGTGAACCGCCCGAACAATGCCATCGAATGGGTGGGATTGCGAAACTATGAGCGAATCCTGGGCGATCCGGATGTCTGGATCACGATGCAGGCAACCGCGCATTTCCTGATCTGGACCATTGTCTGCCAGGTCCTGATCGGCTTTACACTTGCCTATCTCATCAACAAGAAATTCCGCGGCAACGATCTCTGGACCACGATCATCGTCTTCCCGATGATGCTGTCGCCCGCTGTGGTCGGCAATTTCTGGACCTTCCTCTATCAGCCGCAAATCGGCCTGTTCAATTACATCGTCGGCTTTGTCACCGGCGCCGATCCTTCGAGCTTTTCCATGATCGGCGAGGTGTCTCTCGCACCCTGGGCCATCGTCATCGTTGACACCTGGATGTGGACGCCCTTCGTCATGCTGATCTGTCTTGCCGGACTGAGATCCATTCCCGACAGCATCTATGAAGCGGCGGAGTGCGACCGCGCCAGCAAATGGCGGCAGTTCTGGACCATCACGATCCCGATGATCCTGCCGTTCCTGATGCTGGCCGTGCTGTTCCGCGGCATCGAGAATTTCAAGATGTTTGACCTGGTCGTGCAACTGACCGGTGGCGGGCCTGGCAACACGACCACGCTGACATCCATCGATCTCAAGCGCGAAGCTTTCGAGAAATGGCGGACGGGTTATTCCTCCGCCTACGCTGTCATTCTCTTCGTCACGGTGTTTGGACTGGCGTCCATCTACGTGAAGGCGCTCAACAAGGTGAAACAGAGATGAGCTTTTCCGTCACCGAGCCGTCTACACGGCAAAAATGGGTCGCCGGCATCCTGGTCGTTGGCTATGCGCTGATCACCATGCTGCCGCTGCTCTGGATTGTTGCAACAGGCTTCAAATCGTCCACCGACTCCATCGCATACCCGCCCAAGATCCTGTTCGAGCCGACGGTTGAGGGCTATGTGAATGTGTTCACAACCCAAACCCGGCTGAGCAATGACATGGCCGAGGAGCCGCGCGAGGATCTGCCCTGGTACGAGCAGCTGGTGCGCGAAAAGGGCAATACGATTGTCGGTGCCTCGCGTTATTCCGAGCGCTTCTTCAATTCGGTCATCATCGGCTTCGGGTCGACATTCTTCGCGATCGTACTGGGAACCGCGGCAGCCTATGCCTTCTCGCGGTTCAAGGTTCCGCTGAAAGACGATCTGCTGTTCTTCATTCTCTCCACCCGGATGATGCCGCCGATTGCGGTCGCCATTCCGATCTTCCTGATGTTCAGGAATCTCGGGCTCAATGACACCCATGCGGGCATGATCCTGCTCTACACCGCGATCAACCTGTCGCTGGCGGTCTGGCTGATCAACGGCTTCATTGACGAGATCCCGATCGAGTATGAGGAAGCGGCCCTGATCGATGGTTACACCCGGTTCCAGGCGTTCTACAAGGTGGTCCTGCCGCAGGCGGCAACCGGGATCGCATCGACTGCCATCTTCTGCCTGATCTTTGCCTGGAACGAATATGCGCTTGCCGTGCTTCTGACATCGGGCACGGCGCAGACCGCGCCGCCCTTCATCCCCACGATCATCGGCGTTGGCGGTCAGGATTGGCCGGCTGTCGCGGCAGGCGCAACGATCTTCCTGGTCCCTGTGATGGTGTTTACAATCCTGTTGCGCAAGCACCTGCTTCGCGGCATCACCTTCGGCGCGGTGCGCAAATGACAAATTTCATCAACGGCCTGCTCCGCTTCAGGCGGGGTTCCTGGGAAATGCTGGCGTCGGTTCTGATTGCCTTGGGTGTGGTCATGCTGATGCAGCCCTTCGTGCTGTGGCTGTTCAGCTATTCCTTCATCGTCACACTTGTCGGCACGGTGATGTTTATCATCGTCAGCCATTTTCCGGAGTAACCCATGGCGCAGATCATGATTAAGAATGTGCGCAAGGACTTCGGGACCTTCACGGCGGTCAAATCCTCGACCTTCACCATCGAGGACGGCGAATTCTTCATGCTGCTGGGACCGTCGGGCTGTGGCAAGACCACCACCCTGCGGATGATGGCCGGGCTCGAATTGCCCACCAGCGGGGAAATCTACATCGACGGCGAAGAGGTGGGCATGAAGCCCGCCAGCCAGCGCGACATTGCCTTCGTGTTCCAGATGTTCGCGCTCTACCCGCACATGAATGTCGGCAAGAACATCTCCTATCCGCTTGTGAGCCAGGGCATGCCCAGGGCCCAGGTGAAGAAGAAGGTCGCGGAAGTGGCCGAGATATTGGGGATCACGGATATCCTCCACCGCCCAGTAGGCGGCCTGTCGGGCGGTGACCGTCAGCGTGTCGCGCTGGGCCGCGCCATCGTGCGCGATCCCAAGGCCTTCTTCATGGACGAGCCGCTTGGCGCGCTCGATGCCGAGTTCCGTGAGCGCATGTCCGAAGAGTTGCGCGCGCTGCACGATCGCATGGGTGCGACGACGGTCTATGTGACCCACGATCAGCTCGAAGCCATGCAGATGGGCGACAAGATCGTGGTGATGAACCACGGCGTGGTCGAGCAGTTCGGCCGGCCGCAGGAGATCTACGACTGGCCGTCAACGATGTTCGTCGCCGGATTTCTGGGCTCACCCGCGATGAACTTCCTTGAGTTCGAAGGTGCGCTCGACACCAATCAGACCAGCATTCATATACATGGCAGCGACTTTTCGATCCCGCCTTTGCTCGAAGGTGCCAGGGGCAAGCTCGCGCTCGGCGTGCGGCCCGAGCATGTCCGGTTCTCCGATTCAAGCAGCTACAAGGGGGAAGTGCTTGCGACCGAGTATCTCGGCACCACCCAGATCGTGACCATCGCCACCCCGAACGGAACCATCAAGTCCCGGATGAGCGCGGCGCAGCCTGTCACGGTTGGCGAAATGCCAGGCCTGGAATTCGATTCCCGCACACTATCGATCTTCAATGTCGAGACGGGCCAGGCCTTGTTGTCACAGGCCAATCAGGAGGTCCTGCGACATGGCTGAAGTCGTTCTGAAAGATGTGACCAAGCGCTTCGGCGCGGATGTGGCGCTCGACAATGTCAGCATGACCGTTCCCGATGGGTCGTTTGTCGTTCTGCTGGGGCCGACAGGTGCGGGCAAGACGACCACCCTGCGAATGATATCGGGCCTCGACAAACCGGATTCCGGAGAAATCCTGATCGGTGGCCAGTCAATGGCGGGGCTCACTCCGGCTCAGCGCAACGTGGCCATGGTCTTCCAGCAGTACTCGCTCTATCCGCATCTCACCGTGCGCGAGAATCTGGAATTCCCGCTCAAGTCGCCGCTTCTTAAGACACCCGCCGATGAGATCGCGCGCAAGATCAAGGAAGTCGCCGAGGTCCTGCAGATCTCCCACAAGCTCGACAACAAGGCGACCGCCCTCTCCGGTGGCGAGATGCAGCGGGTTTCCATCGGACGAGCCCTGGTCCGGACACCCGCAATCTACCTGATGGACGAGCCCCTGAGTTCGCTGGACGCCAAACTGCGTGCCGATCTGCGCATCGAGTTGAAGCGCATTCAATCCAATTCCGGCGCGACGCTTTTGTATGTGACCCACGACCAGATCGAAGCGATGACCATGGCGACCCATGTTGGCGTTCTCGACCGCGGCAAGCTGGTGCAGTTCGGCAGCCCGCGGGAGATCTATGAGAACCCGGTCAGCATCTACGCCGCAAGCCGCCTCGGCCAGCCCAGGGTCAACATCCTGCCGGCCTCGCTATTTGGCGGCGCGCCCGGCAATGCCGACAAGATCGGCCTGCGACCGGAACAGATTGTCCAAGGCGAGGGCGAAGACAGCCTGGTGACCCGTGTCGAACATCTCGGCGACCAGACGCGATTGCATCTCAGTTTCAAGAGCCATGACCTGGTGACTGTGACCGATGCGCACACAGAACTAAGCGAAGGCGACACGGTGAAGATACGGCCTGAGAAGCCATTCTATTTCGATGCGCTGGGCGACCGGATTGCTTAGTCCGGCCCCGCTCCTTTTCAAACGGAAGACGCTTTCAACCGTTGTCTGAATAAACACCCGGAGGACCATTCAATGACCCAGTTTATGAACCAGAAGGAAAGCATCGTCACCGATGCCGTTGATGGTATTGTCGCGACATCCGGAGGCAAGCTTGCCCGATTGGATGGGTATCCGCACATCCGGGTTGTGGTGCGCAATGATTGGGACAAGTCGAAGGTGGCGCTGGTCTCGGGCGGCGGTTCCGGCCATGAGCCTGCGCATGCGGGATTTGTCGGTGCGGGATTGCTGACCGCCGCAGTCTGCGGCGATGTGTTTGCGTCCCCTTCTGTGGACGCCGTTCTGGCGGGCATTCTGGCTGTGACTGGACCTGCCGGGTGTCTGCTGATCGTCAAGAACTACACCGGCGACCGGCTGAATTTCGGATTGGCGGCCGAGCGTGCCAAGGCCTTTGGTCTTGATGTCAGCATGGTTGTTGTCGATGACGATGTGGCTCTGCCGGATCTGCCGCAGGCACGCGGCGTGGCCGGCACCCTCTTCGTGCACAAGATCGCCGGTGCGATGGCCGAAGCGGGCGCCAGCCTCGATGAGATCACCGCCCGCGTCGAAAACGTCATCGCTGGCACAAAGACGATCGGCATGTCGCTCGACACCTGCACGGTTCCGGGTTCTCCCAAGGAAGCCCGCATCCCCAAAGGCATGGCCGAACTGGGCCTTGGCATCCATGGCGAAGCCGGTGTCGAGCAGATTCAGTACACCGATGCCCGACAGGCGATGGATGCCGTCTGCGCCAAGCTTGCCTCGCATATGGGGGCTGGCAGTCACGTGGCGTTGCTCAACAATCTCGGCGGAACATCTGTGCTTGAAATGGCCGTCCTGGCCAATGAACTGGCAAGATCAGAGATCGCTGGAAAACTGAAATGGATCATCGGCCCGGCCGCAATGGTCACCTCACTGGACATGCGTGGCTTCTCCGTTTCGGTTTATCCGGCCACCAATGAAGACCTGCAAGCCCTATCTGAGCCAACCTCGCTTGCGGCCTGGCCCGGAGTTGCCGGGATTGCCCCGGTCACGGTGCTCAATCTGCCAGACGGCCTGGCGCCGATCAAACCGCTTGCTTCCGAGCATGCTGAAACGCGGACATTTCTGACCCAATGCTGCGAGATCCTGATCGCATGCGAAAGCGATCTCAATGTGCTGGATGCAAAATCCGGCGATGGCGACACCGGCTCGACGCTTGCAGGGGCGGCCCACGCCTTGATCGCGTCGATGGACACGCTTCCGCTGGCGGATCACACCCAGCTCTATCGCGCCCTTGGCCAGGAGCTCAGCCAGACCATGGGCGGGTCTTCAGGCGTGTTGCTGGCGATCTTCTTCGCCGCCGCAGGCGACGCCGCATCGAGCGGTCTGTCCATGACCGGAGCGCTGAAGGCCGGCCTTGCGAGGATGCAGGAAATCGGCGGCGCGGACCTTGGCGACCGGACCATGGTGGATGCGCTTCATCCGGCCCTCGACGCGCTGGACGAAAGCCTCGCCGCGGCAGCGAAGGCTGCCCGGGCCGGTGCGGACCATACCTCGACCATGATCAAGGCAAATGCCGGCCGTGCGGCCTATATCAATGCGCAGCAGCTTGAGGGTCACACCGATCCCGGTGCGGAAGCCGTTGCCCGCCTGTTTGAGCATTTGCGGGGCTGAGCGGCGTAAGGCCACAAGAGCACTTGCGGCCCCGGCGCCTGTTTCAGGTCTCTCGAGCGGTAGGCTCGAGGCCAATCGAATTGTCACCCTGTCGCCTGTTCCGGGTTTTGGCCGCTGGTTATAGCAGCCCGCTGTAATCAGCCGAATGCCGATGATGTCGAGGATGCGATGCAATCGGGCGAACTTGGCGGGCCCAAGAACCAGCTACAATGGCTGCGTCAACGAGCAGGCCATTATCTGGTCAACTAGAGGAGCTGCTATGGCTGTCTCGGGATCTGGTGATGCGTTTCCATTTCAAGAATTGCGCGATGGAGTATGATATCCGTACCGGTGCCGACCTGTTGGAAAACAGCGTGCGTCAGTCTTGCGGGGTGATGGTGAATTGTCTTTGCGATCTCAGGAAAATCAGTCGGTTCCACGAGAGGGCGCCGGGAACCACACGGTCTTTACCTCCATCGAAGCAGGTACGCTGGCCGGTGCGGCGGCCGCAAACAGCAATGGCAGGAAATGAAAATGGCTGACAACTATCTTTTTGACAGTTTGCTCGCCGCCAAACTGGCTTCAGCAGAAGGCCGAAACGCTCTGTTTGCGACGCTCCCCGAGGATGGTCGCCGATATTCCTATGGCGATGTCGAGGAGGTCTCCGGCCGTTTCGCCAATGTGCTGGTGGGCCTGGGCGTCAACCCCGGCGACCGGGTCGCCGTGCAGGTGCCGAAATCCATCGAATCCATCATGCTCTATCTCGCCGTGGTCCGTGCCGGCGCCGTCTTCCTGCCACTCAACACAGGCTACACACCGGTGGAGATCGAGTATTTCCTGGGCAACGCCACGCCACGCATCTTTGTCTGCGACCCGAAAAAACGCGCCGACTATGAGGCGTTGACGTCCAGCCTTGGCATCGGGCTTGAAACCATGGGGGTCTGGCAGAATCATGAGACCAGCGCCGGCTCGCTTCCCGACGCCGGGCTTGCCGCGCCCACCGTGTTCGACACCGTTTCAAGGTCGGCCGACGACCTCGCCGCCATACTCTACACCTCCGGCACCACCGGGCGTTCGAAAGGCGCGATGCTGAGCCATGCCAATCTGGTGTCCAATGCCGAAACCCTTGCCGATGTCTGGCACTTCACCAAGGATGATGTGCTTCTGCACGCGCTGCCGATCTTTCACACTCACGGTCTGTTCGTGGCCACCAATGTGACCTTGAGCGCCGGCGCCTCACTGATCTTCCTGTCCGGCTTTAGCGCCGAGACGATCATCACAAACATTCCCGGCGCCACCAGCCTGATGGGTGTGCCGACCTTCTACACGCGGCTGCTTGATGAGCCGGGTTTCACTGCCGACCTGGTCAAGCACATGCGTCTGTTCGTTTCCGGCAGCGCTCCGCTGCTGGCCGAAACCCATGTGCAGTTCGAACAGTGCACCGGCCATCGCATTCTCGAACGCTATGGCATGACAGAAACCAACATGAACACCTCCAACCCCTATGACGGCGAACGGCGGGCTGGCACGGTTGGTTTTCCGCTGCCTGGCGTCGACCTGCGCATCGTCGATGCCGAGACCGGAAAGGCGTTGCCTCAGGGCGAAATCGGCATCATCGAGGTCAAGGGTCCGAACGTGTTTTCCGGCTACTGGCAGATGCCGGAAAAGACCAGGGAGGAATTCCGCGAGGACGGCTTCTTCATTACCGGTGATGTCGGTGTCATTGATGTTGATGGTTATGTTCAGATCGTCGGGCGCTCCAAGGACCTGATCATTTCCGGCGGCTATAACATCTATCCCAAGGAACTGGAGCTGCTGCTCGACGAGGACGAGGGTGTTCTCGAATCCGCTGTCATCGGCGTGCCCCATCCTGATTTCGGCGAAGCGGTGGTGGCGGTGCTGGTGCCCAAGCCGGCCGCGAAGCTTGATGAGGCTGGAATTATGGAAAGCATCCAGTCGAAGATCGCCCGCTTCAAGCAACCCAAGCGCATCGTTGTTCTCGATGAACTGCCACGCAACACGATGGGCAAAGTTCAGAAGAACGTTCTGCGCGACACCTACAAGGCGCTGTTCTCAGCCTGAAACGGGGAGGCAATGGCCAAACGGCTGACGCATCTGCCGTTTCGTGTTGAGCGGATTCGTGCCCGAAGGCGGCACCATGAGAGACCATTGGCGTCTCGCGGTCGGCAGGCATCACCAAATCAAAACCGTCCCTGCAGAAATCGAGGGCCAGTTCAGCCGTCGGCGGGGCCTGCGAACTCGAGGTGAACCTTGACCGAGCGCGACCGGTCACCGGCGGCGGCAAAGGCTACGGTGGCCTGGTCCAGCGGATAACGTCCGGTGATCATCGGCCGGACATCAATGCGGCCTGTGGTGATGGCCTCGACGGCCTCGGCAAACTCTTCATGAAAGCGGTGCGTGCCCTGCAGGCGGATTTCCTTGCCGACAAGCGCGTTGACCGGCATCGGCGTGTCACCCGCCACGCCCACCTGGACCAGCACGCCGCGCGGACGCAATGCGGCCACCGCGCTCTTGATCGCAGGTGCGGCCGCAGAGCATTCGAAGGCCAGGTGGAAATGGCCCTTGTCGGCGCCATAGCGTTCCATCTCGGCGCCATCGCGGGCGACATTGATGGTGTGGGTGGCGCCCATCTGGCGCGCCACGTCGAGCACGGCATCTTCAAGGTCGGTGACCACAACTTCCGCAGCCCCTGCGTTGGCGGCAATTGCCGCGCACAGAGTGCCGATGGGACCGGCGCCTGTGACGAGCACCCGCTTGCCGGCAATCTCTCCCGCCATCCTGGCTGCGTGAAGGCAGACCGCCAGCGGTTCCGCGCAGGCGACAGCCCCCAGATCAGCGCCTTGCGGGAGTCGGATGCATTGCTCGGCCTGGACAATGATCTTGTCGCGAAACAGGCCTTGTTCGTGGGGCAGGCGCATTGCCGAGCCGCTGAAGCGCATCTCGAGGCAATGCATCGGCAGGCCTTCCGCGCAGTAGCCGCAGGTTCCGCAAGGCCGGCTCGGGTTGATCGCGACGCCATCACCAGCGGCCAGTCCCGTAACGCCGGGGCCAATGGAAAGCACCTGGCCGGAAGCCTCGTGGCCAAGAATGATCGGCTCGCGCACACGGATCGTGCCGATGCCGCCATCGGAGACATAATGCATGTCCGACCCGCAAATTCCGCCGGCGGCGATCGCCAGCAGCACCTCACCCTCCTGCGGAGCTGCGACGTCGTCGGTTTCAATGCGAAGATCGTTTTGGCCGTAGAGCCGGCAAACACGGGTTTTCATGAGGGCCTCAAGGGGTAAGCAGGGAGGGAAGCCATGTGGCCAGAGCCGGGATATAGGAAACCAGCAGCAGCACCGTGATGTTGGTGAGCAGGAACGGCATGATCGCCACCACCACCGGAGCCAGCGGCAGCCGTGCGATGCCTGCGCAGACAAATAGGCACACGCCGACCGGCGGCGTCGTCAGCCCGATCATCAGGTTGAGCACGGCGAAGGTGGCGAAATGCAGCGGCTCGATCCCGACCGCGGTGGCCAGCGACAAGAGCGGCACGAACAGAATGATCAGAGCCGCAATCGTCTCCATGAACATGCCCACAAACAAGAGCAGAATGTTGATCAGGAGGATCACCAGGATCGGGTTGTCGGTGATCGACAACACGGCATCGGCAAGAGCCTGCGGGATGCGCTCGGAGACGAGAATCCAGCCAAAGACATTTGCAAAGCCGACCAGCGCCAGGATGCCTGCGGAGGCGACAGCGCTTTCAACTATGATACCGGGCAGTTTGCGCAGTGGCAGTTCGCGGTAGATGAAGGCGCCGACGACAAAAGCATAGACACTGGCCACAACCGCCGTTTCCGTTGGTGTGGCGAGGCCCGAGAGCAGGCCGTAGATGATCAGAAATGTCATCGCCAGCGCCCAGAAGGCGCCGCCGAAGGAGCGCACCACCTCGCCCACGCCCTGCCAGGACTGGCGCGGAAAGCCCTTGCGCACGGAAATCACATAGGCGGTGATCATCATCGCCAGCCCCATCATGATCCCGGGCACCGCGCCGGCCAGAAACATCTGGCCAACGGAAATGCCCGACAGTGCACCAACAATGATCATCGGCACAGAAGGCGGAATGATCGGCCCGACAGTGGACGATGCAGCAGTAACGGCGGCGGAGAAGTCTGCGGGATAACCGGCCTTCTTCATCCCGGGGATCATCACGCCCCCGATCGAGGCCGCATCGGCGACGGCGGTGCCTGTGATGCCGCCAAACAGCATCGAGGCCGAGATGTTGGTCAGGCCCAGGCCGCCGCGGATCCAGCCGACAATCGAATTGGCAAAGCGGATGATGCGGGTGGTGATGCCACCCTGGTTCATCAGATTGCCGGCCAGGATAAAGCCGGGGATCGACAGCAACACGAACACATCCATGCCGGCATACATCTTTTGCGGCATGACGACGGGCGGAATGCCTGCCAGCAAAATGTAGGCCAGCGAGGACAGGCCAAGCGTGATGGCGACAGGAATGCCCACGATCAGGCCGCCGATAAAGATCGCAAAGAGGACCGCAACTTCCATGACTCAGGCTTCCTCTTCGGCATGATCGGGTGTTCCGTCTTCAGCGCCGGTGAGCATGCCCACCACCCGCAGCACGGCGAAGACGGCAAGCAGCAGCAGCATGACAAAGACGGTCAGGTGAACAAGGTCCATCCGCACCCCGAGCGCGGGGGAGGTTTGCATCTTGCCGATGGAGACATAGCGCCAGGCATGGGGCAAAAGGTAAATCGCCAGTCCCGCGGTGGCGAGGGCGGCCAGCAGCCGAAGCAGCCAGGGCCAGCGGCCGGGCAGCGCCTCGCAGACAATATCGACATTGACCAGGCTTCCGGTGCGAAAGGCCAGGCCGGTGCCGAAGGCGACAGTGAAAAGCAGTGCGTAACGGGTCAGCTCTTCCGTCCAGACCGGCGAGCTGTCGGTCAGCCGGCCTGCCACCTGGAGCAACACCGTCGCGATCAGCACGGAAAACGATACGCCGGTCCCCCATTGGGCAATGCGGGTGATGATGCGGGAGATCTTGTCTGCAGTTTGCAAGGGACGTGCCTAATCTGAAACGGGAAGCCGGCGCCGCTCAGGCGGCGCCGGATCGTTGCTTGGGAGGTTTACTGTGCGAACAGCGTCTCGACGATCGGCTTGATCTCGTCATTGACGTTTGCGAGGACAGCGTCCTTGGCGGCGGCCTGGAATGCAGCCGCATCGACCTCAACAAAGGTCATGCCCTTGCTTTCGAGGAAGGCGCGGTCGTCGGCAAGGCTCTTGTTGAAGAGTTCACGCTCATAGGCCTGAGCCCGCGCTGCGGCTTCCATCACTGCAGCCTGGTCTTCGGCAGACAGCTTGTTCCAGGTCGATTCCGCGATGGTGAGATAGATCCAGGAACGGACGTGATCGGTCAGGTTCACATGGCTCTGCACTTCGTAGAAGCTTGCCGAGCGGATCAGCGCCAGCGGATTTTCCTGGGATTCGATGGTGCCGTTCTGCAGCGAGGTGAACACTTCGGAGAAAGCCATCGGACCGGGGTTGGCGCCAAGCGCTTTCCACACATCCACAAAAAGCGGCACGTTTGGTACGCGCATCTTCAGTCCCTGCAGATCCGCTGGTGTGGTGATCGGGCGGTTTGAAGTCAGATCGCGGGCACCGCGGGCAAAATAGGCAATCGGCCGGATCTGGGCCTTCTCAACGATCTGTGCCTTGATGTCTTCGCCGACCGGGCCGGAAGCGAAGGCATCCATGTCATCAATGGTCTTGAAGGCATAGGGGACAGCCAGGAGTGCCGCCTTGGGCGCCCAGTTCTGCAGCGATTCTCCGGTGATGGTCATGTCCACCGTGCCGAGCTGCATGCCATTGATCAGGTCGATCTCCTTGCCCAGGGATTCATTGGGGAAGACCTCCACGGCAATGCGGCCATCGGTCAGGGCGGAAAGCTCCTCACCAAACTTCACCGATGCCAGATGCCAGGGGTTTTCCTCATTGGCGAGATGGCCGAGCTTCAGGGTCATTTCCTGTGCCAGCGCTGGCATGGCGGTCAGCGTGGCGACGGTTGCCGCCAAAAGGGTTTTCTTCCAGTTAAACATCATGGTCTTCTCCTCCTTGGATGGGTGCATTGACCGGTTTGGGGATCTCCCCTTCCGGCAATTCGAAAAACTCTGGGCTTGCGGCAAGGATCTGGGGCAGGTCGATCAGAACTTCGCGAAGATGGTGGCGGATCGCCTGATTGGCGCGAGTGCGATTTCCCGTCTCGATGCAATTGACGATCGATGTGTGCTGCGCGATCAGCTTCTCGACCGGGAAGTGGCCAAGAGACAAAAAGCGGACACGGTCCATCTGGGACTTGAGGCCTTCGATCAGCTTCCAGGTTCCGCCCTTTCCGGCCGCGCCAGCCAGGGTGCGGTGAAAGCGCTCATCGAGCACGATGAAATCCTCAATCACAGTGCTGGCCACTTTTTTCTGGGCTTTGAGCTGGCTCTTCAACTCACGCACCAGCATCCGGTCGGGCGCTGCGGCGAGGATCTGCACGATGTCGGCTTCGATCGCCTCACGCAGGAACCGCGCATCAAGAACCGCTGCGTAGCTGATTTTGGTGATGATTGTGCCGCGCTGCGGCAGGATCGCCAGCAAGCCCTCGCTCGCCAGTTTGATAAAGGCCTCGCGCACCGGTTGGCGGCTGACCGCATAGGCCCGCGCGATCTCGCTTTCGGAGATCCTGTCGCCGGGAGCGAACTGATTTCGGATGATTGCGTCGCGCAAACGTGCATAGACCTGCGGCGTGATCGGCGCCGCCGGGTCGAGCATGGTTGTCGTGATGCGACCGATGTTCATTTCGCTTCCTCCTGAGCGACAACTACCATACAAGTATGCTAGTCAGCAACCCTATTGACTGGTAGAAGCAATACATGACTGACTCGGCGGACTGGGAGGACTTGATATGAAACAGACATGGCGGTGGTTTGGACCGCGCGACCTTGTATCCATTGACGACACACTTCAGGCCGGGGTGCAGGGGATCGTGTCAGCCTTGCATCATGTCCCGACCGGGTCTGTCTGGTCGCCGGCGGAGATTGCCCAGCGCCAGCGCGAGATTGCCACCAAGACGGATGGTTCTCCTTCCGGCCTGGAATGGGATGTGGTCGAAAGCCTGCCGGTGTCAGAGGACATCAAGAAGCAGAAGGGTGCCTGGCGCGATCACGTGTCCGCCTACAAGCAAAGCCTTCATCATCTCGCCGAAGCCGGAATTGAAGTGATCTGCTACAACTTCATGCCGGTTCTGGATTGGACGCGCACGGATCTGGCATGGCACCGGCCCAATGGTGCGACCTGCATGCGCTTCGACCTTGTCGATTTTGCAGCTTTTGACATCCACATCCTGCAACGCCCCGGTGCCAAATCGGAGTTCGGCGGGTCCCTGTGCGAGGCTGCGGCAGAGCGGTTTGCATCCATGAGCCCGGGGAGGCGGGAAGAGCTCGCCAAGAATGTAGTGTTCGGTCTGCCGGGTGCGGCAGAGAATTTCACGCTCGAAGACGTGCGCACACACATCGCCGAATATGCCCAGATCAGCGAAACCCGGCTGCGCTCGCATCTGGTTGATTTCCTGGAGCAGGTGGTGCCCGTCGCGCAAGAACTCGGGCTTCGGCTGTGCTGCCACCCCGACGACCCGCCGGTTCCGCTGCTGGGCCTGCCGCGGGTGATGTCGACAGAGGCGCATTATGCCGAACTGATGCAGGCGGTCGACAGTCCCGCCAATGGCATCACCTTGTGCTCGGGATCGCTCGGTGCCCGGCCTGACAATGATCTGCCCGGCATGATGGAGCGGCTCGGCTCTCGGGTTCACTTCTTGCACCTGCGCAACGTCAAGCGCGAGGGAGATGGTATTCAGGTCTCGTTCTTTGAGGATGAGCATCTCGCCGGAGACACCGACATGGTCGAACTGGTCGCCACCGTGCTGCGCGAAGAGGCTCGCCGCAAGGCTGAGGGGCGGGCCGACTGGTCAATCCCGTTCCGGCCGGATCACGGCCAGGACATTCTCGACGATCTCAATCGCCGGGCTCAACCCGGTTACCCGTCGATTGGGCGGCTCAAGGGGCTAGCCGAACTGCGTGGTCTGATCGCCGGTCTTGAGCGCGGGATTGTAACCGCTCCGGCAACACACACGGCCTGAACCGCAGACAAGAAAGAATGCGAAGAGCTGTTGCAGCCCGGCAAATCACAGTTCAGCGCGCCTGATCATTGGGTAGGGAACCTTTTCGGGCACCCTACCGCATGAGCATCCTGGGTCTGCTTGCTTTCGATCGGCACCGAGCAAAAGAAAGGGGCCAGAACGGTGTGTTCTGGCCCCCATGTTCAGCTGGCTATCAGAAAGTTCCGCAGAACCTTACTGCCAGCTCTTGATCAGCTCGTCATAAGACACGGTTTGCGGTGTCTCATCTTCGTTTTCGAGCTTCGGATAAGGCGCACCCGGCTGCTCCAGCCAGTAGGACGCGTCCTGCGGCTCGTTCATCTTCGGGCCGATGTCACCCTGAACGCCTGCTCGCTCAAGACGCTCCATGACCTTCTCCTGCGCTTCGCAGAGGCTGTCGAGGGCTTCCTGGGCGGTCTTGGCGCCGGACATAGCGTCACCGATGTTCTGCCACCACAGCTGAGCCAGCTTCGGATAGTCAGGAACATTGGTGCCGGTCGGGGACCACTGAACGCGCGCAGGCGAACGGTAGAACTCGATCAGACCGCCAAGCTTGTCGGCACGCTCGGTGAAGTGATCCGAATTGATGGTGGACTCACGGATGAAGGTGAGACCGACATCGGACTTCTTCAGATCGACCGTCTTGGAAGTGACGAACTGTGCGTAAAGCCAGGCGGCCTTGGCACGATCGACCGGGGTCGACTGCATCAGCGTCCAGGAACCGGCGTCCTGATAGCCGACCTTCTGACCTTCCTTCCAGTAGACACCATGCGGCGAAGGTGCCATGCGCCATTTCGGCGTGCCATCTTCGTTCATCACCGGAAGGCCCGGCTCAACGGTAGCCGCGGTAAAGGCAGTGTACCAGAACATCTGCTGGGCGACATTGCCCTGTGCAGGGATCGGGCCGGCTTCACCGAAGGTCATGCCTGCGGCTTCTGGCGGGGAGTAGTTCTTGAGCCAGTCGATGGCCTTCTCAACCGCATAGACTGCGGCAGGAGAGTTGGTCGCACCACCACGGGTCACGCATGAACCGACAGGCTGTGAGTTCTCGTTCACACGAATGCCCCACTCGTCGACCGGAAGGCCGTTGGGCTCGCCAACGTCGCCCATGCCGGCCATCGACATCCACGCATCGGTGTAGCGCCAGCCGAGCGAGGGGTCCTTCTTGCCGTAGTCCATGTTGCCATAGACGGTGCCTTCAACGCCGAGATGCGAGAGGTCGCGGTTGGTGAAGAACGCAGCAATGTCTTCATAAGCCGACCAGTTGACCGGAACGCCGAGATCGTAGCCGTACTCGGCCTTGAAGTCGGCCTTGTTCTTTTCGTCGTTGAACCAGTCATAGCGGAACCAGTAGAGGTTCGCGAACTGCTGTGTCGGAAGCTGGTAGAGCTTGCCGTCCGGTCCGGTGGTGAAGGACGTTCCGATGAAATCCTCGACATCGAGGGTCGGGCTGGTCACGTCAGCGCCTTCGCCGGCCATCCAGTCGGTCAGGTTGCGGACCTGCTGGTAGCGCCAGTGGGTGCCGATCAGGTCGGAGTCGTTGACGTAGCCGTCATATATGTTCTCGCCCGACTGCATCTGGGTCTGCAGCTTTTCAACCACATCGCCTTCGCCGATCAGGTCATGGGTGACCTGGATGCCGGTGATCGCCGTGAATGCAGGTGCAAGAACCTTGGATTCATATTCATGCGTGGCGATGGTTTCCGACACCACCTTGATTTCCATGCCGGCGAATGGCTTGGCGGCGTTGATGAAGAACTCCATCTCGGCCTTCTGTTCGGCTTCCGAGAGAACCGAAAGTCCGCCGATTTCCTCCGCCAGGAATTTTTCCGCGGCAGCCATGTCAGCATGGGCCGAGCCCGTCGCCAACATGATTGCGGCACATGCCGTCGTGTTCAGTAGTAGATTTCGCATATTATCCTCCCTTTAAAGATCATGCGAGTTCAAGAAATGCGGAAGATCCGCATCTCCATTTGGTTTGGAATCAAACTGTTCGGAAAACACCAACGGCGTAGACCAGTGAGAGTCCAAGTGCCCACCACAGGTTGGGTCCGACCAGACCCAGCCATGCGAGATGGATAAAGGCGCTGCCAAGCAGCGATATGAAGAGACGGTCGCCCCGGGTTGTCTCGAAGCGCAGGATTCCCACCCGCGGATTTCCGCCCGGCGAGAAGTATTCCCAGACGCCCATGCCGACCAAGAGCCCGACAAGGCACACCCAAAACAGCATAGTGGGCACGGTCCAGGCCATCCATGACAAGTCCATGATCTTCCTCCTATACCCGGCCCAGGGCAAAGCCCTTGGCGATGTAGTTGCGAACAAAATAGATCACCAATGCGCCCGGGATGATGGTCAGTACCCCTGCGGCGGCCAGCACGCCCCAATCGACACCGGAGGCTCCGACCGTGCGCGTCATGATCGCCGCGATCGGTTTGGCGTCCGTGGTGGTCAGCGTTCGCGCAATCAGCAACTCTACCCATGAGAACATGAAGCAGAAGAAGGCGGCGACCCCGATGCCTGATGCAATCAGCGGCATGAAGATCTTCACGAAGAACTTCGGGAACGAATAGCCGTCGATATAGGCGGTCTCATCGATCTCCTTGGGCACGCCGGACATGAAGCCCTCCAGGATCCAGACCGCCAGCGGCACATTAAACAGGCAGTGGGCGAGGGCGACGGCGATGTGGGTGTCGATCAGACCGAATGCCGAATAGAGCTGGAAGAACGGCAGCACAAACACAGCCGCAGGCGCCATCCGGTTTGACAGCAGCCAGAAGAACATGTGCTTGTCGCCCAGGAACCGGTATCGCGAGAAGGCGTAAGCGGCCGGCAATGCCACGCTGATCGAAATCACTGTGTTCATTCCAACATAGATCAGCGAGTTGATATAGCCCGAGTACCAGGACGCGTCGGTGAAGATCACGGCGTAATTGTGCAGCGTAGGCTCTGCCGGAAACAGCGTGAACGTCGACAGGATCTCCTGATTGGTCTTGAAGCTCATATTGATCAGCCAGTAAATCGGCAGCATCAGGAAGAAAATGTAGAGACCGGGCACCAGCCAGCGCGAGATGCTCTTTTTCGCAAAACGATTGCTGGCCCGCACATTGGAAGTGTCGATCACATTGGCACGCTGGTTCATCCGAGCCTCATTCACACCGGAGTGGTTGGTTTGACTGGTCATTAGTCTTCCACCCTCGCATCTGGTTTATCGACACCGACATTGCTCATGACCGTGAAGAAGACGTAGCAAACCGTGAGAACGATCAGCTGGTAGACCAGCGACATTGCGGCGGCCGGCCCGAGGTCAAACTGTCCGATTGCCTGCTTCACGAGATCGATCGACATGAATGTCGTGGAGTTGCCCGGCCCACCACCGGTCAAGACGAACGGTTCGGTGTAGATCATGAACGAATCCATGAACCGCAGCAGGAAGGCGATGATCAGGACGCCACGGATCTTCGGCAGCTGGATGTAACGGAAGACCGACCATTTCGACGCGCCGTCGATTTTTGCGGCCTGATAATAGGCTTCCGGAATGGAAACCAGACCAGCATAGCACAACAGCACCACAAGGCTCGTCCAGTGCCAGACATCCATCAGGATGATGGTGGCCCAGGCGTCGAAAACATTGCTGGCATAGTTGTATTCAATGCCAAGCTGATCGAGCGCGTAGCCCAAGAGACCGATGTCTGCGCGGCCGAAGATCTGCCAGATCGTTCCGACCACATTCCACGGAATAAGCAGCGGCAGAGCCATGAGAACAAGGCAGACGGGAACCCAGACTCCCTTCTTCGGCATGGTCAGCGCAATCGCGATCCCCAGCGGGATCTCAATCGACAGGATGATGAAGGAGAACAGCAGGTTTCGCGCCAGCGCATCCCAGAACCGGTCCGATCTCAGGACATCCTGAAACCACTCGGTGCCGGCCCAGAAGAACTGGTTGTTGCCGAAGGTGTCCTGGAACGAATAGTTGATCACCGTCATGATCGGAATGATGGCGCTGAGCGCCACCAGCACGAACACCGGAATGACGAACAGCCAGGCCTTGTTGTTATAGGGCTTATCCATCCTCAGGCTCCCGCTCTGACCAGGTGGGAATTCTCGTACACATTGATCCTGGCCGTTTCGAAGCTCAGCGTCGGATCGGCGGGCACTTCCTCATTCTCTTTCAGCAGTGCATTGATCGAATGGCCCTGCAGATTGGCCCGCACGATCTTGAAACGGCCGATGTTTTCGACGGCATCGATTTGAACGGGAAGGCCGTTCTTGTCGGATGACAGGGAGACAAATTCCGGACGAACGCCCAGTTCGGTTTTGGCGCTCGTGGTTTTGTAGCCAGCTGGAAGCTCAATCTGGATGTTGCCCACATTTGCGGTTTTGCCATTGATCTCGCACGGAATGACATTCATCCCCGGCGAGCCGATGAAGTAACCTACAAAGGTATGGGCGGGCTCGTTGAACAACTCTTCGGGCGTTCCGATCTGAACCACTTCACCTTCATACATTACCACCACCTTGTCGGCGAAGGTAAGCGCCTCGGTCTGGTCGTGGGTCACGTAGATCATGGTGTGGCCAAGTTGCCGGTGCAGGTCCTTGAGCTTGGTACGCAGCTGCCATTTCATGTGAGGATCGATAACCGTCAGCGGCTCATCGAACAGGATTGCATTGACATCGTAACGCACCAGTCCGCGTCCGAGCGAAATCTTCTGCTTCTCATCCGCCGTCAGGCCACGCGCGCGTCGATCTGCCTTGTCGGAGAGGTCGAGGACTTCAATCATGTCATTGACGCGCTGGGTGATTTCATCCTGCGGCACACGACGATTGATCAGCGGAAAGGCCAGGTTCTGACGCACCGTCATGGTGTCGTAGATGACCGGAAACTGAAATACCTGGGCGATGTTGCGCTCTTCAGGCTGCAAGTGGGTGACGTCCTGACCGTCGAACTTGATATGACCCTTTGAGGGCACGAGCAGGCCTGAAATGATGTTGAGCAAGGTCGTCTTGCCGCAACCCGAAGGTCCCAGCAGCGCGTAGGCTCCGCCGTCTTCCCACTGGTAGTCGATTTCCTTGAGCGCAAAATCCGCGTCCGTCTTGGGGTTTGCAGAATAGGAATGGGCCAGTTTGTCGAGAGTGATGCTTGCCATGACCGGACCTCAATTCTGACGATCGGAACCTGGGGCGGAAACCAGGTTCTTGTTGTGATCGAAGACAAACAGATGGTCCTGGTCGAGATAGGCGGGAATGTCGTCCCCGATCTCGACACGATGAACGCCATGCATCAGCGCAACCATGTGAATGCCCTTGCTTTGAAGATGAATGAAGCTCTCCGAGCCCGTTATCTCCGTGGTGGAAACTGTGCATTCAAGCTTCATTGATTTGCCTTGGGGCTGGTGCAACGACATGTGGTGCGGTCTTACGCCAATCGTGTAGTCACCATCCTGAAGACTTGCGACGGCGTCGGGAACGTCGATGCGGTTGGCGTTGAAGACAAACTCCGAGCCCGACTTGCGAACCGGCAGAACATTCATAGGCGGATCCGAGAATGTCTGCGCTGTCAGCAGATCGGATGGCCGGTTGTAGACATCGATCGTCTGATCGAACTGCGTGACCCGTCCCTCATGCAGGGTTGCGGTCTTGCCGCCCAGCAACAGGGCCTCCTGCGGTTCGGTTGTGGCATAGACAAAGATCGCACCGGTCTCGGCAAAAATCTTCGGCAGCTCCACCCTGAGTTCTTCGCGCAACTTGTAGTCCAGATTGGCCAAAGGCTCATCGAGCAGCACAAGCTCGGCATCCTTGACCAGCGCCCGTGCCAAGGCTGTGCGCTGCTGCTGGCCGCCGGAAAGGTTCAGTGGGGTCCGGTCCAGATAGGGGGACAGTTTCATCAGGTCTGCGGCTTCACGCACGCGGCGGTCTATCGTGGCGCCATCAACTCCAGCGACCCGCATCGGGGAGGCGATGTTTTCATAAACCGTCATGGCCGGATAATTGATGAACTGCTGGTACACCATCGCGACATTGCGCTTTTGAACCGGCATGCCAACGACATTGGTTCCATTCATCAGGATCTGGCCCGATGTGGGACGATCAAGCCCTGCCATCAGGCGCATCAGCGAAGTCTTGCCGGACAAGGTCGGGCCGAGCAGAATGTTCACCGAGCCCCTCTCAAGCGTCATCGACACATCGCCGATGTGCTGGCTTCTGCCGACCTTCTTGCTGACGTTTTTCATTTCCAGCATTTACAATTCCTACTCCGCTGCAAAATTCTGCAGTTGCTTGTGCTCACGCATGAAGGCGTCGAGACGGTCAGTCTGTTCCGGTGTGAAACGAATGCCAAGCTTGCTTCTGCGCCACACCACATCGGCAGCAGTTTGAGCCCATTCGTTCTTCATCAGGTAACGCACTTCCGCCTCGGTCAATCCATGACCGAACTCTTCGCCCAGATCCACATGGGACTTTGCCTCGCCGAGAATTTCAAGGGCTTTCAAACCATAGGAGCGTACAAGGCGCTCACTGTGGGATGTCTCAAGAAACGGATAGTGAGAGTGCACTTTTGAAAGAAGATCAGAAAATCCCGAGACACCGAACTCGCCGCCTGGCAGTACGCTTGCCTTCGTCCAGGGCACGCCCTTGCTGCCGATCGCCTCTTCCACCTTTGCCAGCATCGATTCCGCCAGCCGCCGGTATGTGGTGATCTTGCCGCCGAAGATGTTGATGACCTTCGGCCCTGCAGCGCCATCCGTGCGCAAGACATAATCTCGGGTTGCCTCCTGCGCCTTGGAGGCGCCGTCATCATAGAGCGGACGCACACCCGAATAGGTCCAGACGATATCGTCCCGGGTGACAGGTTCTTTGAAATACTGGCTGGCGCCAGCGCAAAGATAGGCGATCTCCTGATCCGATATTTTCACATCGGACGGGTCACCCTTGTAATCCTGATCCGTCGTGCCGATCAGCGTGTAATCCTGCTCATAGGGGATCGCGAAAAAGATCCGCTCATCCGAATTCTGGAAAAAATAGGCCTTCGGATGCGCGAACTTCTTGCGAACGACGATGTGGCTGCCCTGGACCAGGCGAACGTTGCGAGCCTGGTTCTCACCCATTGACGCCCTTAGAATGTCGTCAACCCATGGCCCGCCGGCATTGACAATCAGCCTTGCAGAAACCCGGCGCGTGACCCCGGTATCCGCGGCCTGGAGATCGATCTCCCACAGGTCGCTGGCCTTCTTCGCCGACACAACCTTGGTGCGTGTGAAAATCTCCGCGCCCTTTGCCTTTGCATCCATGGCATTGAGCACAACCAGGCGCGCGTCATTGACCCAGCAATCCGAATACTCGAAGGCCTTGGTGAACTGGTCTTTCAGCGGTCCGCCGGCGGCGTCGCGTCTCAGATCAAGCACCTTGGTCGCAGGCAAAATCTTCCGCCCGCCCAGATGGTCGTACAAGAACAATCCAAGGCGCAGCAGCCATGCCGGCCTCATGCCCTTGTGGTGCGGCAGCACAAAGCGCAGTGGCCAGATGATGTGGGGCGCCATGTTCAGCAAAACTTCGCGCTCGATCAGCGCTTCGCGAACGAGGCGGAATTCATAGTGCTCGAGATAACGAAGTCCGCCATGAATAAGCTTGGTGGACCAGGAGGAGGTTCCGGAGCCCAGGTCGCTCATCTCGGCCAGGCAAACGGAATAGCCACGGCCTGCCGCATCACGCGCAATGCCGCACCCATTAATCCCTCCGCCAACAACGAAGATATCGTAAATCTCAGACAAGAAACCCTCCCGGAACCGGCGCCGCTTCCTCCAAAGCGAAACCTGAGCCCAATGAAAGCGAAGATTATTCGAATGTCAAACGAAATCGCTCGAAGATGATGGTTGCATCTCAAGATCAGAGGCAACCGCTTGGTGATGCCCTTAAATTGGGCGCGCATTTTAATTGGGCAGGGAGTCGATGCTTCATACGGTGATCGCCTCGCACCATCTGCAAGTCGAATGCGAAAATTTCGTAGCTTTCGCGTTGCGTTCACTTGAACGATCACTACAAATGATCCTGATTGAGCCACTTTTCGGGCCGATTCCGTTCAAATTCTCCGAGGTCGCCATGCATCAGACAGGTTTTTCCAGGGACCTTTTCAAGGACAAGACCGTCGTCATAACCGGCGCAGGCCGCGGCATCGGGTTTTGCGTGGCCAATGTCTTTGCGAAGCTCGGTGCCCGTGTCATCGTCCACAGCGGGCGGGCCGGAACCGCCACGAAGTTTTCAGATACTGCAATTGAAGCCATCGAGGCGGATTTTCTCAGCCGGTCTGAAATCGGCAGCTTCGTTGAAGAGGTGGCCGCAAGAACCGGGACCATCGATGTGTTGATCAACAATGCGGGGACGATGCATGGCAGGTTTCCTGCAGGCGACCTGACAGATCAACAATATGACGATCTGGTCATGCTCAATCAGACCGCAGTTGTCATGGTGTGCCGCGGCCTGCTGCCAAAGCTTCGCGAGGCGGAAGATGCGTCTATCATCAACACCGTTTCCATATCCGCTAAAACCGGCGGCAGCCCCGGTTCGTCCATATACAGCGCAACCAAGGCCTTTGTTTCAACCTACACCAAGGCGCTGGCCCGCGAACTTGCACCTGACGGCATTCGCGCCAATGCAATTTCGCCCGGCACGATCGATACCGAGTTTCACGAAAGATATTCGTCCAAACAGAAGCTCGAAGGTACGAAGAGTGCAATTCCGCTCAAGAGGCTGGGCACTCCGGAAGACTGCGCACCGGCCTTCGTGTTTTTGGCAAGCAATCAGCTGTCAGGTTACATCACCGGGCAGGTTCTCGAGATCAATGGCGGACAACTGATCGCTTGATGTGGCTTGGTTGGCCTTTGCACAGGATCTCCTGCGCCGCTTGTGCGTTCGAATTTTACGTACGTCACCACTTACATAATGATTAGTTCGGGCACCGCGACGACGAACCTGGTGCCTTTTGCCGCCAGATGCGCGTTCTGGGAGCGCACCTCTTGGGCGATGTTCCACGGCAGGATGATCAGATAATCGGGCCGCCGGCTCTCAAGAACGGCGGGATCGAGTATCGGGATATGACTGCCGGGCATGAACTTGCCGATTTTCGCCGCTGCCGCGTCGCAGATGAAAGGCAGCAGATCGGGCTTGATGCCGGCATAGTTGAGCAATGTGTTACCCTTGGCCGCTGCACCGTAGCCCGCCACGCTTCGACCCTCCCGTCTGGCCGTCAGCAGAAACTCGATGAGTCCGTTCCTGACCGCCTCGGTCTTGGCCTGAAAACCTTCATAGTAGTCAGCAGTTGCCATTCCGCGCCTGGTTTCCTCGGCCAGAACGGCGTTCACGGCCGGCGCTTCGACATGGCTCGCCCCGGAATGGCAGCCATAGACCCGGAGGCTGCCGCCGTGAGTCGGCAATTCATCAACGTCGAAAATGCGCAAGCCGGCTTGTGCAAAGATCCGCGCCACCACCATCAGCGAGAGATAGGAAAAATGCTCGTGATAGATGGTGTCGAACTGGCTGAACTCCACAAGCCGCATCAGATGCGGAAACTCGAGCGTGACCACGCCGCCGGGCTTCAGAGCGCGCGCGAGCCCAGCTGTAAAATCATTGATGTCGGGCACATGGGCAAAGACATTGTTGCCGGCGATCAGGTCAGCCTGTCGGCCTTCCTGCACCAGCCTGGCGGCAAGCTCGGCGCCGAAAAACGCTTGCAGCGTGGGCACGCCGATGGCTTCGGCCGCCGCCGCCGTACTTGCGGTTGGCTCAATCCCCAGACAGGGAATGCCGTGTTCGACGAAGTTGCGCAACAGATAGCCGTCATTGGAGGCAACCTCGATCACAAAGCTGTCGGGGTTTAGTCCGAACCGCGCGGTTACTTTCTCGCAATAGGCCTGCGCGTGCGCCAGCCAGCTGCGTGACGTGGAGGAGAAATAGGCGTAATCGGCATCAAAAACGGTGTCTTCCGCCACATAGTCCTCGGTTTGCACCAGATGGCATTCGCCGCAGACCAGAACGCGCAACGGGTAACAGGTTTCCGGCTTTTGCAAATCCGGCTCGGACAGATAGGCATTGGAGGGTGGCGCGCTGCCAAGGTCGACAAAGCACTGTGTCAGTGGAGCATGGCAATGACGGCATTTCATGGCGTGACCGGATCCAGCGCAAGCAGCCCGGGATGTGCCTTGTCGCGTTCCGAGAGCGTCGAGACTGGCAGCGGCCATGCCACGCCCACGCTCTCGTCGTCAAAGCGCAATCCACCCTCATGCTCGCGCTGATAGGGCACCGAATGGCAGTAGAGCACTTCGGTGTCCGGCAACAGCGTCTGGAAGCCATGCGCCACGCCCTCGGGAACATAGACCATCGCGCCGCTTTCGGGTGTCAGTTCGACCGAGGTCCATTGCCCGAAGCCCGGAGATCCAGATCTGAGGTCAACCAGGACATCGAACATTGCTCCCTTGAGGCAACGCACCAGCTTGGCCTCCGCAGCCGGCGGGCGTTGAAAATGCAGGCCACGCAACGTGCCGACACGTGCGCTGTGCGAGACATTCATCTGTGCCCAGCTCGTGGCCAGACCATGCGCGGAAAATTCACTGGTGCAGAACATCCGGGCGAATGAGCCGCGCTCGTCACCGATCCGTTCTGGATCAATGCGAAAAGCGCCTTCGATGGAAAGGGCGGAAAAGATCATCCTGCTTCGAAGTCCGCGATCTGTGCGAGGCTGATGTCGAGTGGTGAGGCTCCATTCCGGACGGCATGGTACCAGCCGATCGTTTGGTCAACGGCGATCTCGAAAGGCCATTGCGCGGACCAGCCCAGATGTTGTCGGGCAAGGTCACTGGCAACTGCCAGCAGACCGGCTTCATGCGGTGCCTTTGTGTCCGAAACATCGCGCCATTGATCTGCCGCGGCTCCAGGCCAAGCGTCCAGCGCCCGCTTTGCCAGATCCATCACCGTCCGCAAATTGTCCGCCGCCGGGCCGAAATTATAGGCCCGGTCATGGGCGCTGTCGCCGTGGAGCATCTCGGCCAACCGGAGGTATCCCGACAGCGGCTCGAGCACATGCTGCCATGGCCGCACGGCGGACGGGTTGCGTACGTCAATGGTCTTGCCGGCTTCAAGCGCCCTGATGATATCGGGCACAATCCGGTTTTCTGAATAGTCACCCCCGCCAATCACGTTTCCTGCACGCGCCGTCGCCAGCCGCAACTTGCCCTCCGCGGCATAGGAATCGCGCCAGCTCTGGACCAGGATTTCCGTTGCCGCCTTGGACGAACTGTAGAGATCATGGCCACCAAGCGGGTCTGTCTCGCGGTAAGGATACTCCCACTCCCGGTTCTCGTAGACCTTGTCGGTGGTTATCACGATGACGGTTGCCGACCTGCCGCCCTGCCGCAGCGCATCAAGCAGATGCAAGGTGCCGCCCACATTGGTTTGCCAGGTCTCAACCGGTGCTTCATAGGAGCGCAACACCAGCGATTGGGCGGCAAGGTGAAAAACGACTTCGGGTCTGACCTGCTCGACCCGCCGCAAGACCGTTGGCCCGTCGCGGATGTCGCCAAGTCCGTGATCAAGCCGGGTTTCGAGGTTCATCAGGTCAAACAGGTTGGGATCAGTGTCCGGCGCCAGCGCCAATCCGTAGACATCTGCACCCATTTTTGTCAGCCAGAGTGACAGCCAGCTTCCCTTGAAGCCGGTGTGCCCGGTAACCAGCACCCGGCGGTCTTTCCAGAAGTCTGTCATGCCCAGATTTTCCAAGGCGGCCGTTCGCTCGCCCATTGCCGTTCCAGGCTTTCCTTATCGCGGAGCGTGTCCATGGAGGCCCAGAAGCCCCTGTGCTTCCAGACCGCCAATTGATTGTCTGCAGCAAGAGTTTCCATCGGTGCACCCTCCAGGACGACGTCGTCCCCGGAGATCCGGTCGATGATCGACGGTTCGCAGACAAAGAACCCGCCACTGACCCAACGCCCGTCGCCGCGCGGTTTCTCCAGAAACTCCGTTGCCCGGTCCTGCTCAATCTCCAATGCTCCGAAGCGCCCGGTCGGCTGTACAGCGGTGATCGTCGCCTGGACGTTCTGCTTGCGGTGAAAATCCACCACGTCGGAGATGTTGAGATCGGTTACGCCGTCGCCATAGGTCAGGCAGAAAGTGTCATCGAGGTGATCGCGTACACGGCGCAGACGGCCACCGGTCTGGGTTTCGGCCCCGGTGTCGACCAGTGTCACCTTCCAGGGATCGGCGTAGCGCTGGTGCACCTCCATCGAGTTCTGGGACAGGTCGATCGTCACATCCGACATATGCAGGAAGTAGTTGGCGAAATATTCCTTGATCAGATAGCCCTTGTAGCCACAGCAGATGACGAATTCAGTGATGTTGTGCGCACCATAGATCTTCATGATGTGCCACAGGATGGGTTTGCCACCGATCTCGATCATCGGTTTCGGCCTGAGATGCGACTCTTCACTGATCCGCGTTCCAAGGCCTCCGGCCAGTATGACTGCTTTCAATGACACGACACGTGTTCCCCCGATCCGAGCTGCCCTCGGGCTTTGATCCTCTCAAAATGGCAGTGCCAGGCTGACTGAGTCGCACCGATTTGGCTTGTTCGACTGGAAAATGCACCAGCCATCGTCCATCCGCAACGTCAAGCAGGCCGATGCGCGCGATGGAGGAGGGTTATCAACCGACAAACGGGCCTGATTGGCCCTTGCCGTGATCAAAGCCGGTCGTTTACAACAACGCTCGGCATTCCCATGGGGTCTTGCAGGCGCCACCGCTGGAGGGTCAGCGCAGGCTTTTGATGCGCGTGGGCCAGCAAGGGCGCTTAAGAACAGCATGAACATGAACGGTGACATTGAGGCATTTATCATTCACCTGGCCCGTGCCACGGCACGGCGGCCGCAGGTCGATCACTTGCTTAAGGCCTGCCCGGTGCCGGCACGGGTACTCGACGCAGTTGACGGGCGGGCGATGTCCGAGGCCGAAATCGATGCTGTCTATTCACGCAAGAGCATGCATGCCCCGCATTATCCCTTCGAGATGACGGCCGGCGAGGTCGGTTGCTTCCTGAGCCACCGCAAGGCCTGGCAGGCAATTGTCGCTTGCGGACGTGACGCAGGGCTGGTGATCGAGGACGATGTTGAAATCGATGCGGATGTGTTTGCCACAGCACTGGAGTTCGCCCGGGAACACGTCTCCGCCCATGGCATCGTACAGTTTCAGGTGCGCAGGATTGCTGAGCCAGGCCCGCTTATTGCCTCCACTGACGCAGTGGTTCTCGCCCGCCCGATGATCATTCCTCTAAGAGCCTCCTGCACACTCTATTCGCGCTCTGCGGCTGAACGGCTGTTGGCGCAGACCGGACGGTTCGACCGGCCGATTGATGGCCATGTGCAACTGCACTGGGTGACCGGGCTGAGGCCGTTGATTGCGGTCCCGTCGGGCGTCCGCGACAAGGCGGCAGATATCGGCGGCACCACGATCCAGGCCCGCAATGTGCCGTGGCGCCAGCGGCTGCGGCGAGAGCTGTTGCGGCCGATTTACCGTGCCCGTGTTTCAGCGCTTTCGAGACGTCACGACCAGCCTCCGGAATGAATAGCGACGACTGGTTCCTGCGGTGGCTGGACCGGCCAGGCGGAATGGGATATCCAGCCGCTCATGTCCGCCATTGATAACGTCATTGCTGCCTTTATACCCTCCGGCCTCGCGCTTTCGCTGGCCCGGCGGCTGATGAAGTCTGCCGGTCTGGGCCATGGTGGGATTGTCGCCAAGTCTGGTGAAATGAAGGCCGTGGCCGCGGCCCTTTCCCAGGCGGGTGTAAACACCAGTGCCCCTTTGCTTTTCGATGTCGGCGCCAATATCGGCGAATGGACGCTGGCCGCTAAGCAGATGTGGCCTGATGCCGAAGTCCATGTGTTCGAGCCCTCAGCCAAACATCTGGAAAGGCTTGGACCGGCAATTGCCGGTCTCAAAAGCCTCAGCATCAACCCGGTTGCGCTTGGTGCAGAAGCAGGTGAGGCGACGCTCTACAAGAATGCCGGCATTACCGGTCTTGCTTCAATGACCAAGCGGGACCTCACCTATATCGGACTCACTATGGACCTGAGCGAAACAATACGGGTCGAAACGCTCGATCATTATTGCGTTGAGAAGGGTGTTTCCTCGATCGATCTGCTCAAAATTGATGTCGAGGGCCATGAGCTCGATGTGCTCAGGGGCGGATTGTCGTTGCTTGATCAGCGAAAGATTGCTGTCGTCCAGTTCGAATTCGGCGGCTGCAACATCGATACACGGACCTTCTTCAAGGATTTTTTCGATTTCTTTGATCATCGCGGCTATGCGCTCCACATTATCGGACCTGGAGGCAGGCTCAATCCGGTCACGCGTTATCGCGAGTTCAACGAGCAGTTCTCGACGACGAATTATGTTGCTATCCGGCGGAAGGGGTAGGCTTTTATGACAGTCCGGCGTGTGATCTCCCGTATGCATGGCGGGCTTGGCAATCAGCTTTTCCAGTATGCGGTCGGCCGTGCAGTTGCCTTGCGCACCGGCTCGGAACTGCTGCTCGACACCCGTGAGTTCACCAGTTCCAATCCGTTTCAGTACGATCTTGGGCATTTTTCGATCCAGGCGAAGGTCGCCAACAGCAGCGAGCTGCCGCCCGGCAAGAACCGGCCGCTGGCTTACGCCTGGTGGCGCAAGTTTGGTCGGTCACCGCGCTTTGTGCGTGAGCAGGACCTTGGCTACAACGCTCGGATCGAGACGATTGAGGCCGACTGCTATCTGCACGGCTATTTCCAATCCCAGAAATATTTTGAGGACATCGCGTCAATCCTTTGGAAGGATTTGTCATTCAGGCAGGCTATCAGCGGCGAAAACGCCTCCATGGCCGAGCGCATCCAGAGCGCTCCCTCGGTCTCGATGCATATCCGGCGCGGAGATTATCTGACATCTGCCAAGGCTCGCTCCACCCATGGTGCGCCGGATCTCGGTTACTACGGGCGGGCCCTCGGTGAAATCCGCGCGCGTTCCGGTAGCGATCCCGTTGTCTATCTGTTTTCCGACGATCCAGACTGGGTCCGCAACAACATGAGGATGGATGCAAACCTCGTCACCGTGGCCATCAATGATGGCAAGACGGCCTTTGAGGACCTGCGTCTGATGAGCCTTTGCGACCACAACATAATCGTCAATTCTACCTTCTCCTGGTGGGGTGCCTGGCTTAATCCTTCGCTGGACAAGATTGTGGTGGCACCTAAAAGATGGTTTGCCGACCCCAAACTGTCCAATCCCGATATCACACCACCGGGCTGGTTGCGGCTGGGCGATTGACCCGGGCGGATTGATGCGCCAAACGTGGGCCAACTAAGCCAATGGGGTCCCGAATCATGCAACTTGACTATGCCTTCAAGGCGTTTCTCAGCCGCTTACGGGGAGAGAAACGCCACGGCCCCTATTCTTCGAAGCATTTCAGACTTGTGCTTGATCTGACCAAAGTCAGAAACAAGGCGCTTGCTGAACCGGATCCGCAAATCAAGGCGTTTCTTTTATACGCCATTTCCTTTGGTGCTCTTTCACACTCGCAAATTTTTCAGGACGCGTTCGTGCATTGGGCACTCGGCGGGAAACGGGATGGATATTTCTGTGATTTTGGGGCAACCAATGGTGTTGCACTTTCCAACAGCTATGCCCTTGAAAACAATTTCGGCTGGACCGGAATTTGCGCTGAACCGGCCACAAGCTGGCATGAAGACTTGCGCAAGAACCGGCCAGGCATAATAACTGAAACACGATGTGTCTGGGCTCGTAGCGGTGAGCGTCTAACATTTTCGGAGAGTGTCTCACGTGAATTGTCCACGCTGACCCAGTTCGAAAGTGCAGACAATCACGCACGGCATCGTCGGGGGGCCAAGACCTACGAAGTCGAAACAATCTCGCTCAACGACATGTTGGAGCAGCACAACGCCCCGGAAAAGTTTGACTATCTGTCAATCGATACCGAAGGTAGCGAGCTCGACATACTCAGGGCCTTTGACATAAAGCGCTGGCGCCCGGCAGTCATTACCGTTGAGCACAATTATACCGCCAACCGGCAGCCCATCTGCGACCTTCTGGTCGCCGCTGGTTACCGCCGCGTTCTGCCGGAAGTGTCGTTGTATGATGATTGGTATGTGGAAGAGCGTGTTCAGCTGCCAGGCTGAGTGTTATCCCATCTTCCTGTAGATCGCGTTCATGTGGTTCTTTCGCACCGCCGTCGCTCGCTTGAAACCATGCTCCTCAAGCCACGGCTCAAGTTCGGACAACAGAACGCCGCCCTCATAAACGGGCTCTACAGAGACTTCGCTTTCGAGGTAGTCGATCGCGGCAAGCGTGCGCTTGGCGCCTTGAAGACACATGAGTTCTGCGCCCTGTACATCAAGCACCAGAACATCAATTGTTTCGGGAGGAATGCCCACATCATCAAGAGCTGCATCTAGCGTCCGCATCGGCAGTTCCAGTACCTCACCGGTTTCGCGGACTTGCGGAAAGCGCTCGTTTTCGCCTCGCTTCATCTTGAAAATTGAATTGGAAGAGCCGTCATTGTCAAACAGGTGGAATTCGGCCGTGCCGCCGTCTACCCCGCCGACAAGCGCCCTGACCGCGATGTGCCGTGTGCGTTTTTGACCTGTCAGCCGGCAGAACAGGCTTCGAGGTTTTTGCTCCATGCTCGCGAGGTGGGTTTGCAGGGCAGCAAAGATATCGGGCGCCGCCTCAAACCAAACCACGGTAGCTGCGCCCCAGTTCTGATAGTGTTCGGCTTCTTCGCCATAGTGGGCGCCGACATGGACAACTGTCTTGTTGCGCAATGTACGGCCGCGCATCAAAAGATACCGCAGAATGTTCATGCTGCAATGTTCCGAAATTCTGCCACTGTTCTGGCAATGCCGACCTCAAGTGCGATTGCCGGTTGCCAGCCCATGGCCCCAAGGCGGGTTGAATCCATGAGCTTGCGCGGCGTACCGTCGGGCTTTGAAGGATCAAGATCTATTGAACCTACGTAACCAGACGCCCGTGCGATCATCAGCGCAAGATCGCGGATCGTCACTTCTTGGCCGCTGCCGACATTGACGTGGTCATGGCCGGAGTAATGCTGCATGAGGAAAACAAGAGCATCGGCGCAATCATCGGCATGCATGAATTCGCGAAGCGGCGTGCCGCTGCCCCACAGCGTGATTGACGGCGCGGCTGCGGCTTTTGCCTCGTATACCTTGCGGATCAGCGCTGGCAGCACATGGCTGGTGGCCAGGTCGTAATTGTCACCGGTTCCATAGAGGTTGGTTGGCATGGCCGATATGAAATCCGCGCCATGTTGCTTGCGATAGGCCTGGCAGAGCTTGATACCGGCGATCTTGGCCACGGCGTACCACTCATTGGTTGGCTCCAGCGGGCCAGTCAGCAATTGATCTTCAGCAATCGGCTGGTTGGCAAATTTGGGATAGATGCAGGAAGAGCCCAAAAACAGCAGTTTCTCGACCTTGTTGTGGTGTGCGGCCTGAATAATATTGGCCTCGATCATCAGGTTCTCATAGAGAAAATTGGCGGGCAGTGTGTCATTGGCCAGTATGCCACCGACCTTGGCTGCGGCAAGAAACACTGCATCGGGTTTGTTGTCTGCAAACCAGGCTTCGACCGCACTCTGATTGACAAGATCGAGTTCGGAACGCGTTGCCGTGAGAACTGCGCAGTTTTCGCGTGCAAGCCGACGGGCGATGGCGGATCCCACCATGCCGTTATGACCGGCGACATAGATCCGCTTGCCTGACAGTGAATAGCGCCTGTCACCCATTCTTCTCAGCCTCCTTGAGATCGGCTTCCGCCATCTCGGCAACCAGATCTGGGAAGGACGTCAGCGGTGTCCAGCCGAGCTTCTGCTTGGCCTTGGAGGCGTCGCCCAACAGGGTCTCTACCTCTGTGGGGCGGAAATAGCGCGGATCGACTGACACAATGACCTTGCCTGAGGGATCGCGGCCAACTTCGTCAACGCCTTGACCTTCGAAATTGATGGTCATGCCAAGGGCCTGGGCAGCGGCCAGTACAAAGTCGCGCACCGAATATTGAACGCCGGTGGCGATGACGAAATCCTCCGGCTCGTCCTGCTGCAACATCAGCCATTGCATCTCGACGTAGTCGCGCGCGTGGCCCCAATCGCGCAGCGCGTCTAGATTGCCCAGTTTGAGAACATCCTGCTGGCCCAGCTTGATGCGCGCCAAAGCCCGGGTGATCTTGCGGGTCACGAAGGTCTCTCCGCGCAGCGGGCTTTCATGGTTGAAGAGTATGCCGTTGCAGGCATAGAGCCCGTAGGCCTCACGGTAGTTCACCGTGATCCAATAGGCATAAAGCTTGGCCACGCCATAAGGAGAGCGCGGATAGAACGGCGTGCGTTCAGTCTGTGGCGTTTCCTGCACAAGCCCGTAGAGCTCAGAGGTTGAAGCCTGGTAGAATTTGCTCTTGTCGGCAAGACCCAAAATGCGGATGGCCTCGAGCAGCCGCAACGTGCCCAGCGCATCGGAGTTTGCGGTATACTCCGGCTCCTCGAACGAAACAGCGACATGGCTCTGCGCGGCCAGATTATAGACCTCGTCCGGCTTGGTCTGCTGCAGGATATGGGTGAGCGAGGAGGAATCCGTCATGTCGCCGTGATGCAATACAAACTGGCCCGAGCGGCCGTATTCGCCATCAAAAAGATGATCGATCCGAGCGGTGTTGAACAGTGATGTCCGCCGCTTGATGCCATGCACCTGGTACCCCTTGGACAACAGGAATTCGGAGAGATAAGCACCATCCTGTCCTGTTACACCGGTAATAAGGGCGACCTTGGGTGAAGAATTCTGGGTCATGATTGAGACGTTTTCCTTCGGGCGGCGGTTTGCACTATGCGTGCCGCCGCTTCTTCATGATTGGCGTAGCTGGCAGCCTTTTCCTTGTTCTTGGCAACAAATTCAAGGCGCGCGCGGTAATCCGCTTCAGACGTAGTTCCAATAGCTGTCTTTATATCTTCAAGTGAATCGCAGATCAGCATGCCGCCCGGCTCGAAAATCTGATCGATATCCTGCGCACCCCAATAGATTGGAACGGTTTCGCATAGCAGGCAATCGATCAGTTTTTCGGTGAAATAGCCCGGCTCGCGCACATTCTCGATGATCACGGAATAGCGGTAGGGCGCAAGGCCGTCGGATTTTTGGTCAAACGGTGCATAGCCGCGCCCCAGGATCTCCGCATCTACCCCTTTCTCGCGGATCCAGGCGACCACCTGATGGCGCAGCTTGTGGCCTGGATAATAGGTCTTGCCCGAGGCAATCAGCGAGATCATTGAGGTCTTTTCGATACTAAGATCACGGTATTCCGGCACCCATGTGGAGCCAAAAAGGTAGCGTTCTCCATTCGGGAGCCGTGCGAGCAGCCTGGGATTGCAGCTCAGAACCCTAAAGAACCTCCACCACAATACCTTCAGCCATGCCATATTGCGACCATGTACAGCCTCCGGTTCGACCACCATGACTGAGACCTGAGCGCGTACGCCGGGCCGAGGCATGTAGAGCAGCTGAGAGCTCACATAGCAAATGATGTGATCGTTCGGCCCCATGTTTGCGACGGTTCCGTGCTGAAGCCGCGCAGGTCGACCGATCGGCCACGAGAGATCATCAAGGCTCATGTTTGCCAGGCGCGGGCTTAGCTTGGTACCATAGGGGATGATCGCGACAACCGGGGCCTCGCTTTCGCGGCAGACCGTTTCAGTCATCATCAAGCCTGTAGAGCGAATTGTTGCGCGTGCGGCCGGTGAGGTGATAGCCATGGCGCGCGAACGCCGCAGCGCACTGAGGATAATCAGACCCGGGCTCTGGATACTCGATTACAATCCGGCGTGGCAGCATCGACCGATCAATGCTATCCAAGAACGGTGGTAGCGCCTTGTCCTCATGGCCTTCGATGTCGATCTTGAGCACATCTACGCGCGTGATACTCGCCTCTTCGAGTAGCGATGCAAGCCGCCGGACCGGAATCGGCCCGTCACCGGTTTCCTCCAACGCGACAATGGCGTCGTCATTCTTGCGCACCGTCAATTGACCCGAACCATCCCGATCGCTGACAGCTGAAGCGAGGGCAGTCACATTGTTCAGCCCGCTGAGTGACGCGTTGCGCTTCAGCCTCTCGATCATCAACGGATTTGCATCGATGGCCACGCATCTCCCATTCGGACCGGTCGCGGCCGCCAATGGTAGGCTGTAAAGCCCAATGTTGCATCCGATGTCGACAGCTACGCCGCCATCAGAAAGGCCGCCCAGCAGAAAATCAATATCTTCGGCATTGTATGTAGGATTAAGCAGGATGCCGTATTCGATCAGGTTTCGGCCACCTTCGAGCCGGAACACCACGTCACGGAACCCGACATCAAACGCCTTGTTTCCGCCCAGTAGGAACACCAGCCGGCTGATGGATGCGCGGAAAACACCTCGGCGCAGCGGTGTGGCGCGGGTGAAAGCGATCATCCACCGCTGGAGCGGGTTCGCCCGACGGTTCTCAAGTTCGGGCGCTGCGGCACCTTTTGCGACCCATCTGCCCTGGTCTAGCGGCTTCCAGTCCGATCCGTTCATGACCGCACCTGAAGGTTGTTCGGTACGCCTTTCTTTGCGCCACAGGCTGTCCATGTCATGATCTGCCTGGCAGATGGGTTCGCTGACAAGGTCTTTTCTAAGTGTGTTCCAGCCAAAATCTGCGCCCCGGTTGCGATTGCCCCGTTCCACAAAATGTTGTCGTCCCGGTGGCATCCTTCTATTGCGCGACCCTACCGCCGCTGTAAAGCCTGACGCCCGGCGAGAGTGGAAAAACTGTCTAACTGTCAGCGTTATCGGTGTCGAAGTTGCCGGCGCCGGCCTAAGATTTGGCTTCAGGCCTTGGCGAGAAGCGCATCGATTTCCGCGGAGGACGGCATTGCCGGTGCGGTTCCGGCGCGGGTGACCGAGATCGAGGCGGTGGCGCAGCCGTAACGGACGGCCGAAACCGGATCGAGACCGCGGGCAAGAGCTGCGGCAAAGCCGCCATTGAACGCGTCGCCCGCGCCGGTTGTTTCCTTGACCGGCCCGGCGTTGAACGCAGGCACATGAACGCTCTGGCCGCCCGCATGATAGAGCGCGCCCTTCTCGCCGAGCGTGATCACCGCGGCCTTCGCGCCCATTGCAATCAGCTTCTGAGCCGCCAGAGAGGCTTCCTCGAGCGTTGTGACCGCAAGGCCGGTCAGCGCTTCTGCCTCGGTTTCATTAGGTGTCACGTAATCGCACAATCCCAGCATGCCGTTCGGCAGCTTAGCGGCGGGGGCCGGGTTGAGAATGGTCTGCACGCCGCTGGACCGGGCGATTTCCAGCGCTCTGTAGGCGGCATCCAACGGCTGTTCGAGCTGGGTGACGAACACCGAGGCGCTGCCGATGAGATCTGATCGTGCCTCGATATCGCCAGGCGAGATCTGCCCGGCCACGCCGGGGCAGACGATGATGGCGTTGTCTCCGGTCTGCGCCTCGACAAAGATGTAGGCCGCACCGGTATAGCTGTCGTCATGCTTGGTGATGGCAGCGGTCACGCCGGCCTGTTTCCAGGTTTGCAGCGCCATGTCTGCGAATGTGTCGCGCCCCAACCTGCTGATGAAATGGGTTTCCACTCCGGCCCTGGCCGCAGCCACAGCCTGGTTCGAGCCCTTGCCGCCCGGCCCGAGCGCAAAGTTCTCACCCATGATGGTTTCACCCATGCGCGGTGCGCGGGCGGCGCGGTAGGCGGTGTCGGCAACGAACACGCCGAGGACAACGACTTTCGACATGGCAGTATGTTTCCTGTTCCTAGGCGTCCGGCGGGATCACGCCCTTGCGGAACATGAAGCAGCCATAGAACCGCCGTTCCCCGGTCTGGATCACCGCATAGGCCTGCTTGGCCAGATCGTAGAAGGCAAAACGCTCGATGCTGACCATTGGCCGTGGGGTGCCTTCCGCCGCATTGATCGCCTGCTGCACTTCCATCTGCACTGGAGGCACCTCGTCCGGATTGCCGACAATCTCCATGCGTCCGGCGAAATCATCGACAAATGTATCGAGCGGCAGCACCGAAAGCACCGCTTCTGCGGCCTGCCCGGCGGTCAGATTGTCCATGCGCAACAGATCGCCGATCACCGTCTGGCGGGCGATCGAATCGGATGGGAAATTCGTGTCGGCGATAATCAGTGTGTCCCCGTGACCCATTGCACGAAGCGCATAAAGCACTTCCGCATTCAGTCGCGGATCAAGTCCCTTGAGCATAGTGTCCTCCCTTGCGTGGCTGTTTCGGTCCGCCATCTCCTCACCGGATCATGCGATCCGGCCGGTCGTTGTTCAAGTCGTCATTCGAGCCGCAATCCCGTGCCCGTGTCAAACAGGTGCGCCATCTCGGCCTGGGGGCGCAGCCTGATCGTGTCGCCTGGCCTAATGGACCTGCGCTCCCTCAGAACCACGATGATTTCGCGGCCCGCCGCACGCAGAACCAGATGGGTTTCCGACCCGGTCGGCTCGACCACAGCCACCTTTGCCTCAAAGCCGGTATCATCGAGAAGCAGGTGCTCCGGACGGATTCCGAAGGTTATCCTGCGGCCTTCATCAAGCCCGTCCATGTTCGGCGCTTCAAGCGAAACGCCTTCTGCCACGACGAACGGCTGCCCGTCCTTGTGTTCAACCACGCCCTCGATCAGGTTCATCGACGGAGAGCCGATGAAGCCAGCGACAAACATGTTGGCAGGCCGGTCATAAAGCTCCAGCGGCGCACCCTGCTGCGAGATATGCCCGTCGCGCATGACCACGATCTGGTCGGCCATGGTCATGGCTTCGATCTGGTCATGGGTGACATAGACAGTCGTTGTCGACAGCCGTTGATGCAACTCGCGGATTTCGGTGCGCATTTGCACTCTGAGCTTGGCGTCGAGATTGGACAGCGGCTCGTCGAACAGGAACACTTGTGGTTCGCGCACAATCGCCCGGCCCATGGCAACGCGCTGGCGCTGGCCGCCCGAGAGTTCGCGTGGATAGCGTTTGAGATAGGGTTTGAGGCCGAGGATCTCGGCCGCAGTGGCGACCCGCTGATCGATTTCAGCTTTCTCCATGCGCTGCATCTTGAGCGCAAATCCCATATTTGCGGCCACCGTCTTATGCGGATACAGCGCGTAATTCTGAAACACCATGGCGATGTTGCGTTCGGCAGGCGGTAGATTGTTGACCACCCGTCCGCCGATGCTGATCGTGCCGTCCGTCACGCCTTCGAGGCCGGCCAGCATCCGCAACAAGGTCGATTTGCCACAGCCAGAGGGCCCCACAAGCACAACAAACCGGCCATCCGGAATATCGACATCAACACCGTGGATGACTTCCACCGACCCGTAGGCCTTGTAGAGTTTCTCGATCCTGACGTCTGCCATGCCGCCCCCTCTGTTTACACTGACACTGTTTGGCCAAGTGGTAACGCAGGTTCAGGGCTCTGTCCATCATCTAGTCATACTAGCATGTTAGATGCTTGACAGCTTGGTTGAAGGCTGAAATGTTTTCATTCTGTCCGGCACATCCGGACCCGGGTGTTGGGACAATCAAGGCGTTAAACGACCAAGATCGTGGTCGGGCAGCCTCCCTGGCCCGGACCGCTGGAGGAGCGGATAACGCTTGGGAGGTGTTTCATGAAAGTTGATTTGTACGAACATGCAGTCCGGGTGGCGATGAGCCGCCGCCGACTGCTTCAGGGCACGGCTGCAGTTGGCAGCATGGCCGCATTGGGTGGACTTGGCGTGAAAACCGCCGCTGCGCAGGACAATATCCGCGCGGAAATCCTGAAGATACCCGGCGTGGGTGCGGGATCTCCGACCGATGCCGATTGGCAGAAGGTCGGTGAATTGTGCCTGGCCACAACCAAGGCAAATGTCGCAGAAGGTGAGTTCGAAGGTGTAGAGCTGACCTTCATGGGTCTCAACAACCAGAATCTTCACAACTTCCTGTTCCGCGGCTTCCTGAAGCCTTGGGAAGCCTACACGGGCGCCAAGATCAACTGGATCGATCTTGCACAGGCCGATTACAACGCGCGTCTGCAGCAGTCGATCGCCACCGGCACGGTGGATTTCGACATCCTGGAAATGGGCGCACCGTTCGAGGGTGATACTGCCGGACGCGGCCTTCTCGACGAGATGCCGGACTGGGTGGCCGAACAGATTGAAGCCGACGATTTGGTGGGCTATCTCAAGGCGCCGGTGGGCACCTGGGATGGCAAGACCTACCGGGTCACCATCGATGGCGACTGCCACACATTTGCCTACCGCACCGACTATTTCGGTGAAGGCGGCATCGGCGGTGCCGAAGTGCCGAAGACTTGGCAGCAGATCAATGCCGTCACCAAGGATCTTGCTGGCAAGACCGACCCGCTGACCGGTCTGCCTGCCCACGGCTATCTTGACCCGCTCAAGGGCTGGGGCGGTTTCGGCTTCTATTTCGTCGCCAACCGCGCAACGGCCTATGTGAAGCATCCTGATGAGGCAGCCTGGTTGTTTGAGCCGGACACGATGAAGCCGCTGGTCAACAATCCCGGTTGGGTGCAGGCGTTCCAGGACGTCATGGACCTGATCGCAACGGAAGGCGCCTATCCGGCTGACCAGATCAACGCCGACCCCGGCACCACGGCCTTCAGCCAGTTCCTCGCCGGAACCGGTTCGATGCTGATGTGGTGGGGCGATGTGGGCTCGTCGGCACGCACCTCCGACACTTCGGTGGTCGGCGATGTGGTTGGCTTCGGCATCAACCCTGCCTCTGAGCGCCGCTACAACTGGCGCTCCGGAGCATGGGAAGAGGAAATGAACGAGGCGCCAAGCATGGCTTACATCGGCTGGGGTGTTTATGTCACCAGCCGGGTCTCGGGAGACGAGAAGAAGCGCAAGGCAGCCTGGTCGGCTGCAGCCCATCTCGGCGGCAAGGATCTGTCGCTCTGGACGTCCGCCTATCCGTCCGGCTTCCAGCCCTACCGCAACAGCCACTTCAACTACGAGGAGTGGGAAGCGGCAGGTTACGACCGGGCCTTTGTTGAAGACTATCTCGGTTCAAACCGCGACAGCTACAACCACCCCAACGCTGCGATTGAGCCGCGAATCCCCGGCATCTTCCAGTACTATTCCGTGGCCGAGGACGAACTGGCCAAGGGCTTTGCCGGACAGTATGGCTCGGCTCAGGAAACCGCGGATGCGATTGCTGCCGCCTGGGAGAAGATCACCGACCAGATCGGCCGGGAAAGCCAGATCGCGCTCTACAAGGCCTCGTTGGGCATGTAGTCCGCCAGTCTGAAAATGACGCCGGCGGTGCGAGCCGCCGGCGTATTTCATGAAATACGGGGCATGCGCAGTTGGCTGAGCAGGGCGATTTCCTTCACGTTGTCACAACCGACAATCTCACCGATCGCAGGATTGCGCTCGGCCGTGCCATGATTTGGGGGTCGGCGGGCTTCCTGGCCGTGGTCGCACTCGTGCAGACCCTTCAGGAAACCGGATATGCCGACTTCGGCTTCTCCACCTGGCGGCCGACGCTCTATGCCTATGTGCTCTGGGCGATCTGCCTGTGCTGGGGCCAGGTGCTGATCCGCGGCGAACGCGGAAAGCGCGTGCTTTTCGTTCTGCCCGCGGCACTGTTCGTGATCTCGATGGTGGTGTTTCCGCTGCTGTTCGGGCTGGTAATCGCCTTCTCAGACTGGAACCTGTCATCGCCGACGGGCCGGACGTTCAACGGTCTCGACAACATCCGCCAGATGTGGACCGATGATTTCTACTGGAATGCAATGGCCAACATGGTGCGCTACACGCTGGCGATCATCGTTGAATATGCCATCGCCTTCGGGCTTGCACTTCTGCTCAACTCGCAGATCCACGCCCGCAAATTCTTCCGTGTCGCCTTCCTGATGCCGCTGATGCTCTCGCCGGTGGCGGTGAGCTGGATGATCGGCAAATCGATGATGGAGATCCGCTTCGGCCCGATTGCCCGGCTTGCGCGCGAACTGGGTTGGGCCTCGCCCTCCTTCTTCGGCTCGCCGGAGATGGCGCGCTTCACCATCATGGTGATGGATGCCTGGACCTACATTCCCTTCATGATGATCATGATTCTGGCCGGACTTCAGGCGATCCCCAGGGACATCCAGGAAGCGGCGAAGGTGGATGGGGCGAGATCCTGGCGTGGGTTCTGGGAAGTCACTTTCCCGCTGATGCTGCCGGTCTCGATAACCGTGATCCTGATCCGCATCATCTTCAAACTCAAACTTGCCGACATCATTATCAATGTCACTGCAGGCGGTCCCGGCGGCGCCACCGACAGTGTCACCAGCTTCATTTTCCGGGAATACCGCGACCGCTCCAATGTCGGTTACGGAACGCTGTTGGCGATGGTCTATCTGGTGCTGATCGTGATTGCGATCACCATCGTGATGAAACTCACTGACCGCTGGGCGCGGCCGCGCTATTGACCGGGGAGGGAAAACAGTGAGCCAGCAGATATTCCACGACAGCCCGGCCGACCTTGGCCACAAGGTCAAATGGTTCTCCGGCCGCTTTGCGGTTTACAGCGTGCTGATCCTCTGGGCGATCATCTGCCTGTTTCCGATCTACTGGACCATCACCACCTCGTTCAAGATGGCGCCTGACGTGATGCGCGGAAACCTGATCCCGTTCTGGGATTTCCAGCCCAAATGGCTGGGCTGGAAATCGCTCGGCCTGTCACCCGACACGATCAATGCCGAATCCACGGTGCGTGAGGAGTTCCTCAAGCGCTTCTACAATTCGGTGATCACCTCGCTCTCGGCCTCCGCACTTGCAGTCTTTCTTGGCTCGCTTGCAGCCTACGGCCTGTCGAGGTTTTCCTACCGCTTCGGCTTCATGCGCAACTCCGACATCTCGTTCTTCTTTTTGAGCCAGCTGATCCTGCCGCCGGTGGTTCTGGCGCTGCCATTCCTTGTGCTCTACAAATCACTGGCGCTGCTCGACACCCGCATCGGGCTGATCCTGCTCTACACGCTCACCGTGCTGCCGATCGTGATCTGGATCATGCGTGATCAGTTCGCCGGCATTCCCAAGGAGCTTGAAGAGGCGGCCCTGGTTGATGGATTGTCAATCTGGGGCGCTTTCGCCACCATCGTCATGCCGATTGCGCTTCCGGGAATGGTCGCGGCCTTCATCCTGTCGCTGGTGCTGACCTGGAACGAATATTTCTTCGCAGCCCTGCTGACCTCGACCCACGCCAACACCCTGCCGGTGATGGTGGCCAGTCAGACCGGCAGCCAGGGCATCAGCTGGTGGTCCATGGCAGCCCTGTCGTTTGCCGCGATCTTGCCGCTTATCGCCATCGGCATCCTGCTCGAGCGCTACATCATCAAGGGCATGGCCGCCGGTGCGGTGAAGTAGGGAGTGGCCTCAGACAGCCGGAGACTCCGGCTTACTCCACGCGCCCCAACTCGGCCATGATGACCTTTGTCTGTTCATAGAGCCTGAGGAACAATGGATATTGCCGCGCGTAGGCCGCGTGGTTCTCGGCCTTGACGATTTCTCCCACTGGGTTCCACGTCGCCATATCGTCCGGCTGTGCCTGCCCTATTGCGAGTGCTGCCAGAAAGGCGTCACCATAAGAAGCGCCGGTGGTTACGCTGCAGACGATCTGGTCGAGGCCGGAAAGATCCGAAGTGGCCTTGAGCCACGGACGGTTTCTGGTTCCACCGCCCACCGCCAGCACTCGCGCCGGCCGTTGCCCGGCCTCGGCATAGGTGTCGGCGATGTGCCTTGTGGCCGAGGCTATGCCCTCGAGCACGGCGCGGTACATGTCGCCCCGGTCATGGGTGAGATCGAGACCGAAAAATGTGCCCTTGGCATTCGTGTCATGGATGGGTGTTCGTTCGCCCGAAAAATAGGGCAGGCAGATCAATCCCTTCGCTCCGGGCGGCGAGGCCTCGGCCTCCTTTGCCAGCACCCCGAAGGCCTCATCGCGTGAAAGCTCGCGGGCGAACCGGTCACGGAACCAGTGAGTCAGAGTGCCCGATGTGGCAAGCCCCGCCATTGCAGCGTGCTCACCGGGGAACAGCCAGGGCGCATGCCACAGCCGCGCGTCGGACAGGGGTTTGTCGGAAAGCAGAATGATGAAGATGGTTGAGCCATACATCATCATCATGTCGCCCGGTTGCCGCACGCCGACACTGACGGCTTCCGCCGCTGCATCTATGGTGCCGCAGGTTACCGGCGTTCCCGGCGCCAGCCCGGTTTCAAGGGCGGCGGCTTCCGTGACATGGCCTGCAATTTCGGTCGACCACATCAGTTTCGGCAGCAGCTCCGGTGGGCAGAAATCGCAAAGATCGAAACACCAGTCCTGCCTTGCAATGTCATAGATCGGCGAGAAATTTGCGGCCGTGTAATGGTCGATCGCATAGGTCCCGGTGAGCCGGTAGGTCATATAGCTGGTGGAATTGAGAATCTTGGCGGTCTTCGCCCAAAGCTCTGGATGGTTGCGCTTGAACCACAGGATCTTGGGTCCGACCGATTGCGAGGTCAGTGCATTGCCGCAGCGCTCAAGAATTGCGTCGGCGCCAATTTCGGCATTGAGGTCCTCGATCTCGCGCGCCGCTCTGGTATCGACACCATAAAGCACGCCGTTGATCAGTGGCGCGCCATCCCGATCGACCGGCAGCATGCAGGGCCCGATCGCCGAAGTCGCGACCGCACGGATCTCCGACGCGTCAACGCCACTGTCAGCGATCAGCTTTCTGGTGATGAAAACGAAGTCGCCCCACCAGTCTTCTTCCGCACGGTGTTCGGCCCAGCCTGGCCGCGGCACGATCATCTCGTGCGGCCGCGCGGCCTGCGCAACGATCCGCCCGCCATCCTCCACCAGCACGCCCTTGGATTCGAACGTGCCGATATCAACACCCAGCGTGTAGCCCATCTCAGATCTCCCGGGTCAGCTTGAAGTCGGGGCCTATACCGGCGATTGCGGCAAGCGCGAGCCGGGTCATGGCTTCGACATCGCCCAGGTCGCAGCATTCAACCGCCGAATGCGAATGCCGCATTGGAAAGCCGATATCGATGGAGGCGACGCCTTCTCCCACCAGTTGGACATAGGACAGATCGGTCAATACGCCGACCTGCGCCGAGCGCTGCAACGGCATTGCCAGATCCTCGGCGGTCTGTTCGAAGAGCCTAACCATTGCCGGATGCGGGATCACCCCGTTAAGCGTGCCGCGGCCATGAAATGAATAAAGGCTGATACCGGGGCCACCGCCAAGCCGCATCTCGCCGCGCTCAGCCATATCCGGCGTATCGGTGGCAAGCATCAGGTCGATCTGGATCGCGATGTCGGGTTTGAGCGCCTGAGCCGCCACCAGCGCGCCGCGCAGATTGAACTCTTCCTGCACGCTGAAGACCACATGCACTGTCGGCCCTGTCCCTTCACGCTTGGCAAGGCCGCGCGCGATCTCGATAAGGGCCGCGCATCCGGCCCGGTCATCGACCGAGGTTCCTGCCACCCGGTCGCCTGCCAGCTCGAAGATCCGCGGTTGATAGACCACCGGCGTCCCGATCTTCACCCCCGCCGCTTCCACTGCCTGCTTTGAACCATGACCGGTGTCGATCCGGATATCCGGCGTTGTCACCACCTTGTATTTCTCATCCGGTGAGGTCGCGTGATGCGCCTTGTTCATGATGATGCCCGGCACGTCCCGGCCTTCGCCCACGCAGAGTGTCACCGCCTGCGCAGCCATCGCGCGTTCCGACACGCCACCCATGCGCTCGACCCGGATCAACCCGTCATTCTCGATCTTGCGCACAAAGAAGCCGAGCTGGTCCATGTGAGTGAAGATCATCACCGAAGGGATCGCCAGATCGCCGTTAAAGCTGGCGATCACATTGCCCATCCGGTCCACCCGGCTTGCAACGCCAGCGTCCGAGAGCCTTGATCGGATCAACTTTGCCACCCGCTCCTCATGGCCGGAAAGGCCCGGCGTCATCATCAGATCGTAAAGATCTTCACGCAACTGTTGCCGCATCACACACCACCCCGTGCAGCTCGGGCCCGGTCCATCAGGTCCTGGGCGCGATTGGGATCAATCGCCTTCCAGGTGTCGCCGTCGATCTTCAGCGCCGAACCTATGACACAGCCATCCGCGACCGCAAGCACATCGGCGATGGTGGCGTGCTTGACACCTGTATTGGCCAGCACCGGCGTGTCGGGCAACGCCTTCTTGACGGCTTCAAGATCGGACAGGGCCGCGGCTTCGCCGGTGATCTGGCCGGACACCAGCACCGCATCCGGGATAGAGGAGAACACGGCACTGCGGGCCCGGTCGGCAAGCGGCCGCCGGTCGAGGCTGTCGGCAAACTCTGCCGAGACATTGTAGAGCATGGCAAGGTCGCCCCGGCACAGACGATCCCGGTAGCGCATCGCCTTGCCGGCATCCGGCGTCCAGGGACCCATGTCGCTGGCATAGGTTCCGGTGAAGATTTCGCGCACGAACTGCGCACCGGTGGCGGCGGCAAGCGCGATCGAGCTCATCGGATCCCACAGCACATTGACGCCGAAGGGAGCCGTGATCTCGTTGCGCAATTGCCCGATGACATAGGCCATGGTGGCCGTCGATGCGGTATCGACGTCAAATTCGTAGGGCCGGTCGTTCTCATTGCCGAACATGACGGCGTCAAATCCGGCAGCCTGAAGCGCCACAAGATCGGCGCGAGCGGCGGCAACCAGCCCTTCAAGCCCGGCCTCGCGGTCGTGAAGCGGAGAGCCCGGCAAGGCGCCAAGGTGAACCATGCCAATGACCGGCTTGCCGGATCCGAAAACGCGCTTAAAGTTTTTCAATCCACTTCCCCCCAAAGCCGCATTTGATGAAACAGGACTATGCAGCCGATCAGCAAATATACTAGCATGTTAGCAGGCAGGGAGGCGCAGATGCAATTGAAGACACGACATTGGGATCGGCTTGGTAACGGCGGGCTGACATTCACCGAACTGGGTTTCGGGACGGCACCTCTTGGCAATCTTTACAAGACCATCAGTGATGATGAGGCACAGGCGGTTCTGAGCCGGGCCTGGGATCTGGGCGTACGCTATTTCGACACCGCGCCGCTTTATGGTCTTGGTCTGTCGGAGACCCGGCTGAACCGCTTCCTGCGCGACAAACCCCGCGACGACTATGTGCTGTCGACCAAGATAGGGCGGTTGTTGCGAACCTGCCAACAGGGCGAAGAACGCGATTGCATCGGCAAATTCTTCGATGTGCCGGCGCGCAAAGAAGTCTATGACTTCACCTATGACGGGGTGATGCGCTCGCTTGAATTCTCGCTGGAGCGTTTGGGTGTTGACCGGGTCGACATCCTGTTTGCCCACGATCTCGACATCTTCAACCATGGCAGCCAGGAAGCGCTCGACGTCAAGCTCAAGGAGCTGATGGACGGTGGATACAAGGCACTGATGTCATTGCGCGATCAGGGCGTGATCAAGGCCTTTGGCGCCGGCGTCAATGAATGGCAGCCCTGTCAGTGGATGACAGAGCGCGGCGATTTCGATCTGTTCCTGCTGGCCGGGCGCTACACATTGCTTGAGCAGGAAGCGCTTGAGAGCTTCCTGCCTCTGGCGCGCGAACGCGGCATCGGCATCATCATCGGCGGGCCTTACAATTCAGGGGTGCTCGCCACAGGCCCCAAACCTGGTGCGTTTTACAATTATGATCCGGCACCGCAGCACATTCTTGATCAGGTCGCCCGCATCGAGGCCGTCTGCAACCGGCACAAGGTGCGCATGGTCGATGCAGCCTTTCAGTTCCCGCTCAGTCACCCGGCGGTGGTGTCGGTGATTCCTGGCGGGCAGGGGGTCTGGGAAGTCGAGGCCAATCTGGCCGCTGCCACCGCCAAAATTCCGCCGACGCTCTGGGCTGATCTGAAATCCGAAGGTCTGATGAGGGAAGATTCGCCGGTCATGGCATAGAGGGGGCGGAAGCATGAAGATCGACGCGCATCAGCATTTCTGGAACCCTGCCCGCGGTGACTACGACTGGATGCCGATGGACAATGAGATCCTGGCGCGTCCCTACGCGCCGGCTGACCTCATGCCGCATCTGGCGGACTACGGTATCGACGCCACCATCCTGGTGCAGGCTGCCGCCACCGTGCACGAGACCGAATACATGCTCGGCATAGCCGATGCCACGCCCTTCGTCGCCGGTGTCGTTGGCTGGGTGGACTTCGAAAACCCTGCTGATCTCGAAGTGCTCAAACGCTTGTCGAAACATCCGAAATTCAAGGGCGTGCGCCCGATGATCCAGGACATTCCGGATGTGAACTGGATGCTCAGGGACGATGTCCAATGGGCCTTCCGCGCGATTTGCGAACTCGATCTGACTTTCGACGCGCTCGGCTTTCCGCCACATCTCGACAATTTCCTGACCATCCTCAAACGCTATCCGGACATGAGAGCGGTCATCGATCATTGCATGAAGCCGCAGATCCGCGATCACTCCGCGGACAATTTTCGCTTCTGGGCCGACGGTATGGCACGCCTGGCTCAGGAAACCAGAACCTGCTGCAAGTTCTCGGCGTTGGTCACAGAGGCCAACCCGGGCTGGATCGTTGAGGATCTCAAACCCTATGCCGATCATGTTGTTTCGGCCTTTGGTGCTGATCGGGTGATGTGGGGCTCGGACTGGCCGGTCTGCCGCCTGGCAGCAAGCTATGAGGCCTGGCACACCGCAGCCGAAGCTCTCACGATCGGGCTCACCGCGTCAGAAAAGACCGAAATCTATGGCGGCACGGCGGCACGCTTCTACCGGATCGATGGCTGAGCCATCAGCGCGTCGGCCTTTTGGCGGGTGATGGCGTCGCGCTGAGCGATGGGCGTCGACACGTGCAACGCCGCTGCGGCCTGACCAAAGCGCGCCGCTTCCGCAAGGCCTTCACCACGAGAATGGGCGGCCGCCAGAGCGCCCAGAAACGCATCTCCCGCCCCATGGGTCGACACCACAACGACCCGATGCCCCGGATGGTGCACCGCCGTGCCTCCGTCATGGAGAACGAGACCACCGCCCCCCAGGGTCACAATTACCGAGCGCGGTCCCAGCTTGGTCAGGGCCTGCGCCGCTGCAAGCGGATCAAGGTTGGCTTCCGTGATGGCCAGGAGATCCGCTGCTTCGACACGGTTGACCACCAGAATGTCGATCACGCCCAGCAGCTCCGGTCCCATCGGGCGGGCCGGCGCGGCATTCAGCACGACGCTTGCACCGATGCTTCGGCCCTTGAGCGCCACAGCAAGATTGACCGCTTCGGGCACTTCATTCTGCAGCAGCACGACGTTTGCATCGGCGGGCATGTCGATCAGGCCAGGGTCTACGTTGAGGTTGGCCGCCGAAACGATCACCGCGCCATAGCCGCCATCCGGCTCGACGATGGCGACACTCATTCCCGATGCGCCGCTGTCGCGTTGCACCTGGCCTGTCTCGACGCCCGCATCCATCAGGCCCTTGAGCAATGCTGCGCCGGACGGGTCATCGCCAATCCGTCCTGCGAACGCGGTCCTTGCCCCCATGCGCGCCGCCGCAACCGCCTGATTGCCGCCCTTGCCGCCCATGATGTAGTTGACTGCAGCTCCCGCGACCGTCTCATCGAGCCTTGGCAGATGGGGCGCGTCGACCACCACATCATAATGCAGCGATCCGCAGACAAAGACGCTCACTTCTGCGGTCCGTAAAGCGCGTTCGCGACAAAGCCGAGAGACGCAGTTGCGTCCTGCCGGGCGATGGCTTCCGCCAAATCGGCATTGTCCGTCAGGCTCGATGCGACGGCTCTCAGCCGCTCGGCCATCATGATGTTGGCGCGGGCCTCGGCGCAGGGGTCAAGCCCGCCATGATCGGGGAAGGTGTCGAAATAGATCACCCCGTCATAGCCCATGCGATCAAGCTCGACGAACAGCTCCACAGTCTGCACCGGATGAACCGAGCCGACCATCAGCCCGTCATCACGCTTGCCGTAGCCGTCATTCAGGTGCACGCCCAGAAGCTTCGAGTGCCGCTCGATAAGCCGGGCTGAATGGGCCGGAATTTCGTCGGCATAAAGCACATGGGCGAAATCCAGCGTGACGCCAAGATTTGGCCGGTTGGCTTCACGGATTGCCAGCAGCGTGGTGCCGATGTCGGGCATCAGCGCGTAGGCACGCGGCTCGTTGGGTTTGTATTCGATGGCGACCTCGAGATCGCGATTGTGGTCTGCGACGGCCTGGACCGCCGAAATCGTATCGTCCCACATCCTGACGTAATCACCCTGGAACGAGTAATCGACACCGTCCTGTCCCATCCACAAGGTCATCACCTTGCCGCCCATTGCAGCAAGCGCATCCAGCCCGCGTTTGGTAATGTCGAGCGCCGCCTGACGTACCTTCGGATCCGGGTTGGTGAAGGCGCCGAGCCGGAAGCCCGGATCGGTGTAATAGCGCATCGCCAGCCCGTTGAGCGCCATGCCGTTTCCGGACAGGATTTCCGACAGCGCCTGTGGCGAGTGATCTGCGAAATGGTCGGGGTAATTGAGATCTGCGGCATCCAGCCCCTTCACCTGGGCGGCGCGGGCAATCATGTCCGCTGCGGTTGGCTTGCCATCCAGCCCGGTCTTGAAAGCATTGAGCCTGGCGGCGTAGCGCGGGCGATTGGGCAGGTCGGGCATGATGGTCCTTTCAGGACGGCGGTGCAGTGGTCACGCCATTAGCTGTTGTCGAACAATTCCGGATGCGAATGGACCAGCGGCTCAAGAAACGTGATCAGTTGGCTCAGATGATACTGTGTGGCCGCCCGTGCGGCTTCCGGATCATGGGCTTCAAGAGCGGCGACGATTGCCTTGTGTTCCTCGAGCGTGGCTTCGATACGTCCTGGCGCGGGCAGGTTAAGCTGCCGGGCGCGATTGACATGAACCCAGGCGGTGTCCGCCAGCACGGCCAGCCGCTTGTAGTTGGTGAACGACAGGATCAGCTCATGCATCTTGGCGTCCATCTGATAGAAGCCGGCGATGTCGCCATCCTCCATCAGGGCTTGCTGGATCCTGAGATTGCGCCTGAGCAACACCAGTTGCTCCTCGGCGATCGTCTTGGCGACAACCTCGATGGCCGCCAGTTCCAGCGCCTCGCGCAGGAAAGCGCCTTCCCGGATCTCGTTCATCGAGAACTTGGCGACGAATGTGCCAGCCTGTGGCACCACATTGACCAGGCCCTCGGCGGACAGCCGCGCCACGGCTTCGGCAACCGGTGACCGCGACACGCCGAGCTCGGCGCAGATCTCGGGTTTCTGCATGATTTCGCCCGGCCGGAAGGTCAGCGACAGGATCGCCTGCTTGAGCGACATGTAGACCTTTTGGGCAAGCGACCCCGGAAACTCGTCAAGGCGCGGCAGGGCAGGTCGTGGATTCATGGATTCTCGCAGTGGATTATCCTTAGCGTGTAGCATTCTAACATGTTAGATGGAAGGTTGAACGTGTCAAGCCGATGCACGGTTTGCCACTTTCGCCCCTTATACAGACGGACCGGACTATGACAACTCAACTCAACGCGGCGATTCGCCTAAACCCTGATGATAATATTGTCATTGCGCTCAAGGATCTCGAAACCGGCGTGCAGCTGCCGGATCTTGATCGGCCATTGTCACAGGCGGTGGCGCGCGGCCACAAGATCGCCATTCGCGACATCGCCCTCGGCGAGAAAATTGTTCGCTATGGCCAGACCATCGGCGTTGCCACATCCGCCATTGCGCCCGGAGAGCATGTGCATGTCCACAATCTCGGCATGGGCGGCCATGGCGCGGACTACGCTTTTTCAACCCAGGTCCACCCCTTGTCCGTACCGGCGGAGCAACGCCATTTCATGGGTTATCACCGGGCGGACGGATCGGTCGGCACCCGCAATTATCTCGGCATTTTGACTTCGGTGAACTGTTCGGGCTCGGTGGCGCGCTTCATCGCTGAGGCGGTGGAAAAGCAGGGCTGGTTGTCGGAGTTTGAGAATGTCGATGGCGTGGTGCCGATTGTGCACGGCACGGGGTGTGGCATGTCAGGCAACGACGAAGGCTATGACACCCTGTTCCGCACGCTTCAGGGCTATGCCCGCAATCCCAATTTCGCCGGCATCCTGCTCTTGGGGCTTGGCTGCGAGGTGATGCAGGTGCCCGATCTGGTGGGCCGCGGCCGGATGCGGACCGATAGCAATTTCCGCTACATGACGATCCAGCAATCAGGCGGCACCCGCAAGACCATCGAGCGCGCTTTGGAGCAACTCAAGGAGATGGCTGCGGCCGCCAACAAGAGCGCTCGTGCGCCCGCCGGCCTCGAACATCTGATGGTGGGCATGCAATGCGGCGGCTCCGACGGCTATTCCGGCATCACCGCCAATCCGGCACTGGGCGCGGCGTCGGACATGCTGGTTGCCCATGGCGGCACCACCATTCTGTCGGAAACCTCGGAGATCTATGGTGCCGAGCACCTGCTCACCCGCCGCGCGGTGACACCTCAGGTGGGCGCGAAGATCGTTGAGCGGATTCACTGGTGGGAGGAGTACACCGCCCGCAATGGCGGTCAGATGGACAACAATCCTTCGCCTGGCAACAAGAAGGGCGGTCTCACCACGATCCTGGAGAAATCACTTGGCGCGGTGGCCAAGGGTGGCACGGCGCCTTTGACCCAGGTCTACAAATTCGCTGAGCCGGTGACAGAGCGCGGGTTCGTGTTCATGGACAGCCCAGGCTATGACCCCTGTTCGGTGACCGGACAGATTGCCTCGGGCGCCAATCTGGTGGTTTTTACCACCGGGCGCGGATCGGTCTCGGGCTACAAGCCGACACCCTGCATCAAGCTTGCCACCAATTCGGAAATGTACAGCCGGATGTCGGAAGACATGGACCTCAATTGCGGCGACATCGTCAGCGAGGGTGTCAGCCTGGAGGACAAGGGCCGCGAGATTTTCGAGCTGTTTCTCCGCGTGGCTTCCGGCGAGCAAACCAAAAGCGAGGAACTGGGCTTTGGCGGCGCGGAATTCGTCCCCTGGCAGATGGGCGCAGTGATGTAGCGCCGGGCGACACTTATTTTCACATTTGACAGCTCAATTGAAAACGGCGCTCCGAAGGGCGCCGCTTTGCAGGTGTGCAATGGAGGCGTCAGAGAATTCCGGCGCTCATTTCCTTTGCGATATGGTCGGCCTGGCGGATCGCCAGCGCAACAATTGTCAGCGTCGGATTTTCCGCGGCACCGGTGGTGAACTGCGATCCGTCCGAGATGAACAGATTGGCGATGTCATGGGTCTGGCCCCATTTGTTGACGACGCCGTCACGCGCGTTTTCCGACATCCGGTTGGTTCCCAGATTGTGGGTCGACGGGTAGGGCGGGGTTGGAAACGTTCGGGTGGCGCCAACCGCATCATAGATTGCCATGCCTTGCTTGTAGGCATGGGCGCGCATCGCCTTGTCGTTAGGATGATCATCGAAATGAACATTTGGCGCCGGCAGGCCATATTGGTCCTTCAGATCATGGTTGAGCGTGATCCGGTTGGTTTCCTGCGGCATGTCTTCACCGACAATCCACAACCCGGCCATGTTCTCGTAGGAGTCAAGCGCGGTGGTGAATTCACGACCCCATCCGCCTGGATCTAGGAATGCCGCCATAAAGGGCAGGCCGAGTGCCAGGGTTTCAAGTTCATAGCCGCCGACAAAGCCCCGTGACGGATCATGACGGGATTCATCCTGCACGATTCCGGCCATGGTGGTTCCGCGCCACATCTTCACCGGTTTGTCAAAGACGGCATAGACCGATCCGGTCATGTGGCGCATGTAGTTGCGTCCAACCTGTCCCGAAGAGTTGGCAAGTCCGTCCGGGAACATCGCGGAGGCGGAATTGAGAAGCAGCCTCGGGCTTTCGATCGAGTTGCCCGCAACGCAGACGATTCTCGCCTTTTGCAGTTGCTGGTTTCCGTCCCTGTCGGCATACAGCACGCCTGTCACCTTGCCGCTGTCGTCATGCTCGATTTTCAGCACATGCGCCCGCTCGCGGACCTCGAGATTGCCGGTGGCTTCGCCGCGTGGAATGTCGGTGTAGGCCGCCGACCATTTGGCGCCCCATTTACATCCCTGGAAGCAGAAACCGGTTTGCTGACAGGCCAGGCGGTCATCATAATCAGCGGAGTTGATCGCCATCCGGCCGGTATGGACTTCCTTGTATCCCAAAGCCTTCGCGCCGGCTTCAAACACTTTGAAATTGTTGTTGCCGGGAAGACCGGCACGATCGCCGGTGCGGGTCACGCCGAGCTTGGTCTCGGCCTTTTCGTACCAGGGTTCCATTTCCGCCAGGTCGATCGGCCAGTCGAGCAGATTGGCACCCTGAACATCGCCATAGGTTGTCTTGGTCTTGAATTCATGGGCCTGAAAGCGCAACGAGGCGCCGGCCCAGTGGGTCGTGGTCCCGCCAACCGCCTTGACGATCCAGGCGGGTAATCCGGAGAAATCCTTGGCAACACGCCAGTCGCCGGAGGTCGAGCGGGCATCGAGCCAGGCCAACTGCCCAAAACTCTCCCACTCGTCATTGATGTAGTCTTCCGGCAGATAGCGCCCGCCGGCTTCGAGAGCGACGACCTTGACGCCCTTCTGGGCCAGTTCATTGGCGACCACGCCTCCGCCGGCGCCGGTGCCGATGACAACGACGACCGAATCGTCATTCAGTTCAAACTTTGCAACCATGTCCTGCCCCTCCCTCAAATCCAGTTGATGTCGTCAAAGCCGCGGTCGATGTAACCGCCCTGGCTGTAACTCTCACCCTCATAGCCAAACAGCGGCCAGACGGCTTTCTGGTTGTAGAGGCCGGTGACAAGACCGCCGCGAATGCGCTGGAAGAAGGCGCTGCCTTCTATATTGCGAAGAATGTCGACGCGATCGCGCTCCCAGCCGGTGTCGATGTAGGAGGCGTGCCCCTTGCCGCGTGCTGCGGCATCCAGTGCCGCAATGCCGGCTTCGATATCCGGCGCAGCATCCACAGTGTCGTAGCCCTTGACCGCAAGGGCGTAGAACTCATCGGCCACCTGGTCATGCGGGTAGATGTCGCGCGCCATCTGGATCAGCGTTGCCATCGAGGCTGGCTTGAGTGCCGTGGTTTCCATCGCCCAGGCCGCATTGATCCCGGCGATAAAGTTGGGGCCAACGACAAATGTCGCCCCCGCCGCGATTGATCGCGACAAGAGCTGACGGCGGGTCATCCCTTGCTGCTTGGATTGAGTAGTCATGGTTTTCCTCCCTTGGTGGCGTCTGTGCTGCCTTGGTTGCCGGAACCTCCTCCCGGCAAGTCTTCAACCTCCGATTCAGCGCGGCATTCCGGCTAGAGATAGCGTCCGGCGCGTTGAAGCACTTCGATCTGGTACCCGTCCGGGTCGGCGATGAAGAAGAAACGCGCAATCACCTCGCCGGCTGGGGCAAAGTCAACAAGTTTGCGCGGGTTCAAGTTGAGCTTGGTCAGACGTGCATGCTCGCTGTTGACGTCGTCGACCGAAAACGCCAGATGCCCATAGCCGTCGCCCAGATCATAGGGTTCGGTCCTGCCTTTGTTGACAGTCAACTCAAGCTCGAAACCTGTCTCAGAATTGCTGAGATAGATGAGGGTGAAATTGTCGAAATCCAGCCGGTCGGCGATGTCCAGACCGAACGCGGTTTTGTAAAATTCGACAGAGCGCGCTTCATCGAGCACGCGGATCATGCTGTGAATGGCCTTGGCCATGGTCGCTCCCGTGTGGTTTCAGACTTTATGACAGTCTGCAACCGTTTGAGGCGATGTGGGTAGTAGTTGTATACTACGGCTGTGGGTTACTCCGCAGCGATCAGCTGATCGCTGTTCATGCTGTTGTTCTCTAGGTAAACGAGACAGCAGCAGCGCAGCAGCGATGCGAAATTTTTCGGTTCGCCATGCAGTTCCAGCACTTCAGAATGCAGTTTGGACATGAACACCGGGGTCGTCATGCCCTGGGAATCTGCCAGTTCGTCCAGAATGCCCCAGAAGGTTCGTTCAAGACGAATTGACGTGCTTTGACCATTGAGTCGGAGTCGCCGAGTGACCTGCTCATACCGTGTCGGGTCCTGACCTGCGAACATCTTGCACATGTTTTTCTCCTCCTTGGCGGCTTGATCATTGAAGCGTTCCTCCCGCCAGTTGTTGATTGTGAAACAGTCGGGGTGCATTTGCCAAGTGCTGTTGCCAAGTGCTGTTGGCGGAAAGTGATCTGGCCTGACTTCAAACAGCCGATTGACTCTCACCCTGGATTCGTCGTTTATTAGAACATAACAAGAACATTAAGGTGTGACATGGACCTTGCACGGCTGCGGGCCGCGACAGATATTTTGCAGGCGCACAACAGCGCGCAGTCCGCACACGGCCACTCTCAAGCCGTGTTTCAGGCCTCGCAGCTGGCTCTGGGGGCTGCCGGTGCCGACCGCTGCCTGGAGGGCGGGCTCGCCTGTGGCGGGCTGCATGAGCTGCGCTGTGCTCTTGCCCGCGACATTGGCGCTGGAGCGGGATTTGCGCTCGGGCTTGCGGCGCGCGCATCCGCGAACACGCACAGCGGCGCGGGCAGGATCGTCTGGGTCAATGATCCCGCAGCCCGTGGCGATGGCGGCGGACTGTTTCCCGCGGGCCTCGCCCAGTACGGGCTTGATCCTTCGGCGCTGACGCTTGTCGAACCGCGCGATCTGCAGGGCGCAATGTGGGCGGCTGACGAGGCGGCGGGCTGTGCCGGTCTTGCGGCAATGGTGTTTCACATAAGGGGCAACCCGGCGCGGTTCGACATCACGGCAACGCGGCGGCTGATGCTGCGGGCGCGCGAAAAAGGGGTGCTGGCGCTGGTCCTGCGACAGAGCGGGGAGGAGGAGGCAACGGCGGCAGTGACGCGTTGGCGGGTGCAGTCGCATGTTTCAGGGGTGGATGAACTTGATCACAAGCGCGTGGGGGCAATGCGGCTGTCCCTCACGCTGGAACGAAACCGCGCCGGACGCACCGGCCACTGGCTTTTAGCCTGGAACCCCAAGACCCGAGTGTTTGACCATGCCGCAGACCATCCCGACATCCAAAACGCACCGCCAGCGGTTTCTCTCCATCGCCTTCACCCATCTGCCAACCGACAGGATCCAGCGGCTGCGATGGGGCAAGTCCTGGATCACCGACAGGATTTCGGACGCGCATCCTGAGACGCAGCCTCTCGTCGTTACCGGCACGGTCAAGAACGCCATTCGCATTCTTGCGCTCGACAGCCGTGCTCGCGCACATGGCATCCGCAAGGGGCAGTCGCTCAGCGATGCCCGCGCACTGGTCCACGATCTCGATTGCCATCAGGCCGATGCTGACGCCGATCATGCCGCGTTGCTTCGGATTGCAAGCTGGTGCGAACGTTACACACCACTGGTCGGGCTCGGGGCCAATCCGGATGCGGAGAGGGAGACGGGCGTTGGAGGTGACCATGGCCTGTTCATGGACATCACCGGATGCGCCCATCTCATGGGCGGTGAGGCAGCCCTCGTCGCTGACCTCGAAGCCCGGCTTCTGGCCCAGGGCTTTCACGCAAGGCTGTGCCTGGCCGACACGCCGGGCGCGGCCTGGGCGATGGCGCGCCATGGTGCAGCCAGGATCATTTCCGAGGACAGCCATGGCGAGGCGATCCTGCCTTTGAGCCTGAGTGGCCTGCGGCTTCAACCCGCGCTGGTCGCCTCGCTCGGGCGCGTCGGGCTCAAGACCATCGGCTGCATCACCAGCCTGCCGCGCGCACCGCTCGCCGCCCGCTTCGGCGCCGGGCTGATGCAGCGGCTCGATCAGGCGCTGGGCCGGGAGACGGAAGCCATCTCGCCTCTTATGCCGGTGGCAGAGCTTTCCACCGAGCGCCGTTTCGCCGATCCCGTGACCCATCATGATGCGGTCACTCATGTCATCAGTGCGCTTGCCGCCGCCATGATCGAGCCGCTCGAGCGCCGTGGTCTCGGCATCCGCCGCTGCCGGCTTCGGCTGTTCCGAGTTGATGGCCATGTCGCAGCCCTTGAGGTGCAGACGGCACGGCCTCTGCGCGACGCCCGCATGATCGAGCGATTGTTTGCCGAACGCCTCGCCGGGCTGCATGAGGATCTCGATGCTGGCTTTGGCTTCGACCTGATCCGGCTCGATATCCTGCACGCCGATCCGTTCGAGGCGGCGCAGGGCGATATGGTCGCGGGCGGCAGGGCGAGCGAGGGCCATGACGCACTGGTCGACCGGCTCGGCGCAAGGCTTGGCCTCGACCGGGTGCAACGCTTCGTCATGGCCGACACCCATATCCCCGAGCGCAGCTTCGCCCGCATACAGGTTGCCCGTCTCAACGGCGGTCCGGGAAACGGCTCCGGCCGCTGGTCAGGTGCCCATGCCACCGCGCTGGCCATGGAGCTGCTGCCCGATCAGGTGGAGCCCGATCCGCTCATCACCCGGCCGCTGATCCTGTTTGACCGGCCCGAACTGCTCAGCACCATCGCCGAGGTCCCCGATGGCCCGCCGCTCAGGTTCCGCTGGCGTGGCGTGGCCTATGAGGTGGCGCGCGCCCAAGGGCCCGAGCGTATCGCCTGCGAATGGTGGCGCGACGGGCGCGGTGCGCGCACCCGCGATTACTTCCGTGTCGAGGACCGTCAGGGCTACCGGTTCTGGATGTTCCGGCACGGGCTTTACGGGCGCGAAACCAATGAACCAGCCTGGTACATGCACGGGCTGTTTGCATGAGGAACAGCCCGCCAACCCGGAATGCCCCGATGCCGGACCCGGCCTATGTCGAGCTCGCCGCCGCCAGCAATTTCTCCTTTCTGCGCGGCGCGTCGCACACCGAGGAGCTGGTGGTGCAGGCCGCGCGGCTGGGACTTGGCGGGATAGCGCTCACCGACCGCAATTCGCTGGCTGGCGTGGTGCGCGGTCATATGGCGGCGAAGGAAGCGGGGCTTGCCTTCGCGGTCGGGTGCCGGCTCGTCTTCATGGATGGAACGCCCGACATTCTGGTCTGGCCCGAGGATCGTGCGGCTTACGGAAATCTGTGTGAGCTGCTGACCCTGGGCAAACGCCGCGCGCCCAAGGGCGAATGTCATCTCACGCTTGAGGATTGCCTCGCCCATGGCCGCGGGCTGCTGATGGCCCTGGTGCCGCCCGCTGCCGGGAGTGACCGGATGAAGGCCTTGCCCCCGGTGCTGGAGCGGTTGCGCACAGCCTTCCCTGATCATCTCCATCTCGCGCTGACCCGTCATCACGGGCCGGATGATCAGCGCCACATGGCTGCCATTGCCCGATTGGCACAGACCCATGATGTGCCGTTGGTGGCGATTGGCGACGTGCTGTATCACGCGCCTGAGCGTCGGCCGTTGCAGGATGTGCTGACCTGCATCCGCGAGCGCGAGACCCTGGCCACGATTGGCACCCGTCTCAAGCCCAATGCCGAGCGGCATCTGCGCTCCCATGCCGAGATGCTGCATCTGTTCAAGGGCTATGAGCAGGCTGTGGCGCAAGCAGCAAAACTGTTCGCCCGCATCTGCTTCTCGCTGGATGAATTGCGCTATCAATATCCCGACGCGCCCTTGTTCGAGGCACTTAGCTCCGAGCCGCTGCCAGCGCAGGAGGCACTCGAGAGACTCACCGCCATCGGGCTGAAGAAACGCTATCCCGACGGCACCCCTGAGAAAGTGCTCAAGGCCATCGCCCATGAGCTGCGGCTGATCCGCAAACTCGATTATGCGCCCTATTTTCTCACCGTCTATGACATTGTCCGCTTTGCCCGCTCGCAAGATATCCTCTGCCAGGGGCGCGGCTCGGCCGCCAATTCAGCCGTCTGTTATTGTCTCGAAATCACCGAGGTGAACCCCGGCAAGGTTGATCTGCTGTTCGAACGTTTCATCTCTGAGGAGCGCAACGAGCCGCCCGACATCGATGTCGATTTCGAGCATGAGCGGCGCGAGGAGGTGATCCAGTACATCTACGAAAAATACGGTCGCGACCGGGCCGGGCTGGCGGCCACTGTGATCACCTACCGGGCGCGCTCGGCAATCCGTGAGGTGGGAAAGGTGTTTGGCCTGTCCAACGATGCCATCGCCGCCATCTCCGGCACCAAATGGGGCGGCTGGTCACGCGAGGTTGATCCCGAAGATGCGCGCCGCGCGGGGCTAGATCCCGCCGACAAGCATCTGGCGCAGATGCTGGATCTGGCAAGCCAGATCACCGGCTTCCCGCGCCACCTCTCCCAGCATGTCGGCGGCTTTGTCATCACCCGCGACAAGCTCTCCTCACTGATCCCGATCGAGAATGCGGCGATGGAGGACCGCACCATTGTCGAGTGGGACAAGGATGATCTCGAAAGCCTCGGCATGCTCAAGATCGATGTCCTGGCGCTCGGCATGCTGACCTGCATCCGCAAGGCCTTCGATTTTCTCGACACCCATTATGGCCGCCGTGAAACGCTCGCCTCATTGCCTGATGGCGACCGTGCCACCTATGACATGATCTGCCGCGCTGACACGATTGGCGTCTTCCAGATCGAAAGCCGGGCGCAGATGTCGATGCTGCCGCGGCTCAGGCCGCGCTGCTATTATGATCTTGTGATCGAGGTGGCGATCGTCCGTCCCGGGCCGATCCAGGGCGATATGGTGCATCCTTACTTGCGCCGGAGACAGGGCAGGGAGCCGGTCTCCTTTCCCAAGCCGGAACTTGAGGCAGTGCTTGGCAAGACGCTCGGCGTGCCACTGTTTCAGGAGCAGGCGATGAACATTGCCATCGTCGCCGGTGGTTTTTCGCCGGGCGAGGCCGACAAGCTGCGCCGCGCCATGGCCACGTTTCGCCGGGTCGGTACCATCGGCTCATTCCAGAAGAAGATGGTCGAGGGCATGCTCAGAAATGGCTATGAGCGCGAGTTCGCCGAGCATTGCTTCCGCCAGATCGAGGGGTTTGGCGAATATGGCTTTCCAGAAAGCCATGCCGCAAGCTTCGCCCTGCTGGTCTATGTTTCCTGCTGGCTCAAGTGCCATTATCCGGATGTGTTTTGCGCCGCCATTCTCAACTCCCAGCCGATGGGGTTCTATGCCCCGGCGCAACTGATCCGCGACGCCCGCGAGCATGGTGTCGAAATCAGGCCCGTCGACATCAATTTTTCAAGCTGGGACGCTCTACTAGAGCCGGATGCGAACCCGCAGCCGGTCTCACAGCGCCATCACGACATGGCAGATGTCATGAAGCACAGCCATGCGGTGCGGCTGGGGTTGAGGCAGGTCAAGGGATTCGGCAAGGCGGATGCGGCAATGCTGGTCGACAAGCGCGGGCGTGGCTATGACAGCGTGCGCGATCTGTGGATGCGCTCGGGCCTGTCGCGGCGCGCCATCGAGCAATTGGCCGAGGCTGATTGTTTCCGCTCCATCGGGCTTGAGCGCCGTGATGCCATTTGGGCGGTCAAGGCGCTCGATCCGCTTTCGAGCGCCGAGCGGCTGCCTTTGTTCGCCATCGCTGACACAAGCAACCTGCAACGCGAACCTGACATTGATCTGCCGCCGATGCCGCTGGGCGAGCAGGTGATCAATGATTACCAGTCGCTGTCCTTTTCACTGAAGGCCCATCCGATTTCGTTCCTGCGTGCCAACCTCGCCCGCTCGGGCTTCAGGCACAATATGGATCTGGCCGGGATCCGCAGCGGCGTCAGGGTCAAGGTTGCGGGCCTGGTGCTGGTCAGGCAGCGACCGGGCTCGGCCAAGGGTGTGGTGTTTGAAACCATCGAAGACGAGACCGGTGTCGCCAACATCATCGTCTGGCCCAAGGTGTTCGAGAAATTTCGCGCCATCGTACTTGGAAGCCGCTGCGTCGGCGTGCGCGGCAAGCTGCAGAATGAGGAGGGCGTCATTCATGTGGTGGCCGATGAACTTGAAGACCTGACCCCGGCAATGGCGCAGATTTCCGACATGGCCGACCAGATGGGCGGCCTCGCCAATGCCGATGAGGTCCGCCGCCCGATTGAGGACACAAGGGCGCAGGAGCGAAAGCCTGCCGCCAAGATCGTCCGGTTGATCCGCGATGCGCCGGAACTGCGCCGCGACTACGAGCAACTGGCAACGTCTCGCACCGCAATTCAGGCACTGCCCAAGGGCCGCAATTTCCATTGAGAGGCATCTACGGCGTAACTGGACGTTCAGCTTGCCGGTTTCTTACGCGGCAGGTGGCGGCCCCAAAGTTCCGCGTTCGATAATCGCAGTTGGAATTTCCACTTGCCGCTCGACTGTCTCCTTGTTGATCAGCCGGAGCAGCATCTCCGCCGCCGCTTCACCCATGCGCCTGTGCGGCACCCGCACAGTGGTCAGCCCCGGATCGACGACGGCGGAAATGTCGATGTCGTCAAACCCGGTGATCGACACATCCTGCGGAACACGCAGCCCCATCTCGCGTGCCTTCTGCAAGGCGCCAACGGCAAGCACATCATTGCCGCACATCACGACCGTCGGGCGCGGGCTTGTTTCCATCAGCGCACCAAAGGCGTCAGCCCCGTTCTGAAACGCATATGGCGCCTCAATCACCCGAAGCGAACCATCGCCGATCCCTGCTGCTGCTATGGTTTGCCGCACACCAAGGATACGGGCGGCAGCACGGTCATTCATGTCGGAGATGCCACCGATCATGGCAATGCGCTGGTGGCCCTTCGCAATCACCATTTCGGTCAGTTTCGCGGCTGCAGCAGCATTGTCGAAACCCACGAAATATCCATCCGGTCCACCAAGGTTCCAGGCCCCGATATAGGGTACGCCGCGGCGGCGCAGATACTCGATGCTTGCCTCCGGCCGGGCGGAGCCGATCAGCAGAAGTCCGTCGGCGCCACGGCTGATCAGCGCTTCCATCTGCTCGCGCTCGCGCGCCGGATCGTATCCGGATGAGGCCACCAGCAAGGTCTTGCCTGCTTTGGTCAGCGCTTCCTGGAAAGATTGCAGACCGCGCGCAAAGATGGCGTTTTCCATAGTCGGGATGATGGCGCCAACCGTGTTGGTGCGCCGTGAGGCGAGCGCACGTCCGCCAAAGTCGGGCGTGTAGCCCAAGGATTGAACCGCCTCCATGACGCGTTGCCGCGTGGCTGGGATCACCTGGTTCGGGGAATTGAGACAACGCGAAACCGTTGCCGTCGACACCCCAGCCGCCCTGGCCACATCATCAAGTGTTGGTCTGGCAAATTCGCTCATCAATGCTCCTGGCGGCACTATACGAAGAAAATGCGCAATGGACACTGTAAGCGCTTGCGCATCACCATGTAAGCGCTTACACTGATCTTGTTGGAGCCTTGGGAGGGGTCATGACACGATCAGGAAAATTGGCATTCTGGGTATCCGGGCTGTGTGCGACCGTCTTTTCGGTCGACGTGGTTGCTGGCGCATTTTTCCGCGCCGAATTCCTGTCCGATGTTGCGCAGGCGGCGACGCTTGCGCTCTCCTGCAGTTTCTTTGTCGCCGGTCTGCTCTTCATAGAAGCGCACAACAAGGCCGGTGAGAATTCAATCACGAATGGGGAGGAGGAAACCCGATGAATGACAAGACAATTCAGAATGAAGTGGCTTCGATCGAGAGGCGCAATTTTCTCAAGCTGACCGGGGCCGGTGCATTCACCGTCGCAATGGTGGCTGGTGCCGCGGGCACGCTGTGGTCGGATCAGGCCGTGGCGCAGACCGCCAAGGAAGAGAGTGAGCGCGAGGCTGCGGCCGAGCACGTCATGACCATTGCCACCGCCTATATTCTCGGTGCATCCCGCAGCTATCCCATCATGCAGCTGGACCTGAAGGAAAACATCCAGAACGCCACAAACGGCAAGGTCTATGTCCGGCTTGCACCTGGCGGCCAGCTCGGCGCCGGTGGCGCTCTCGTGCAGAAGGTTCAGGGCGGTACTATTCAGGCGGCACAGCATTCGCTGTCCAACTTCGCGCCTTTCGCGCCTGCTGCCGACCTGATCAACCTGCCGTATTTCTGCGGCGCCAACCAGAAATTCGTCAATCTGGTAACGTCCGACACCTGGAAGTCGGAAGTCCATCCGAAGATTGAGGCGGCTGGTTTCAAGCCCCTTTTCTACATTGTGATCGACCCCCGTGTCGTCGCCGTGCGCAAGGGTGGCAATGTGGTCATGTCGCCGGCTGACATGGCAGGCGTCAAGTTCCGCGTACCCGGCTCGGCGATGTTGCAGCAATACTACCGTATGGTCGGCGCGAACCCGACGCCGGTGGCTTGGGGCGAAACCCCCTCTGCCATCAAGCAGGGTGTTGCCGATGCGCTGGATCCGTCCGTCGGGGCGCTCTATGTCTTCGGCTTCAAGGATATCCTCAGCCATGTGACCTTTACCCAGGCCGTGCCTGACAGCCAGGTCTTCTCGATGAACCTGGAATGGTTCAACGGTCTGCCCGCGGACGTGCAGGAAGGCATCGAGTTCGCCGGTGAGATTACCGCGCAGCAGAACCTCGCCAAGGTTCCCGCGGCCCGCAACTACGCCATGTCTGAGTTGCGCAAGTCCGGTGTCGAGTTCCATTCGCTGACCGATGATCAGCTTGCGGAATGGGAAGATGTTGGCGGCTATCAGAAGCCTGATTGGGACTCCTTCAAGGTGGAACTTGCCGGGTCGATGGATGTCTTCAACAAGCTTGACGAAGCCGCAAGCACCATGGGCCGTTACTACGTCCACGACGCGTAACGCTTGATCTTGGCCGGCGCCTTAAGGGGCGCCGGCTCCACTCGAAAGTCTTTCATGTCAGCTTGCACCACGGGGAGCCGCCCCGGCGGTCGCGCAGGAGGGGATAGACGTGCCAGGATTTCTAAGAGCATTGGACAGGAATGCGGAACGGTGGGCCTTGCTGGTCTTCTACGTTCTGCTTGTGGTGACGATGGCCGTTGAAGTTCTACGGCGGGAAGCCTTTTCCTACTCATCGATATGGGGCGAGGAAGTGGTGCGCTATTCCTTCATCTACCTTGCCTGGATCGGGGCGGCATCTGCGGTGCGCGAGCGCGCGCATATCCGCATTGATGTCATCATGCATTACCTCGGGCCGCGACTGAAGGCGTTGCTCTACATGCTGGGCGATCTTGTGATGTTGTCGGTGGCTCTGGTTGCACTCTACTGGTCTTTTGAAACCGTCACGGTCTCCTGGAAATTCGGCTCTGTCAGCCACGGCCTGCGCATTTCCATGGTCTGGTTCCTGCTGGCGGTGCCGATTGGTTTCACACTTCTCATCGCGCGGCTGATTCAGTCCTTCATCCATGATCTCAACTCGCTTCGAACCGGCAAGCCGGTGTTCGAAGGCAACCAGCTTTTTGATTGAGGACCAGCCATGTTGTGGAATCAGCAATTAAATACGGTTGAACTGGGTTGGGACTTCTATGCGCCGGTGATCCTGTTTGTGATCCTGTGCGCGCTGGCCATCCCGGTGTGGGCCGCAATCGGCTCGGCCGCGATCGTCATGTTGATCATGTCCGGCGCGCTGCCGCTCTCTCTGGTCGGCGAATCCCTGTTTGACGGGATTGACCATTTTGCGCTCACCGCGATCCCGCTCTTTATCCTGACCGGCGATGTGCTGGTCCGCACCGGTCTCAGCCGCAAGTTTCTCGATGTGGCCGAGGCGCTGACCTGCTGGACCAAGGGCGGATTTGGCTCCGCCACGGTTCTGGTGTGCGGCATGTTTGCTGCGATCTCGGGTTCCGATGCCGCCGGTGCGGCTGCCGTGGGCCGGATGACCATCGGCCGCCTGGTGGAAAGCGGCTATCCGCGGCCCTATGCCTGTGCCCTGGTTGCAGCAGGTGCCTGTACCGGCATCCTGATCCCGCCATCGATCGCCTACATCATCATCGGTCTGGTGCTCGGCATCTCGGCCTCCACGCTGTTCCTGGCGGCGCTCATTCCCGGGATCTGTATCCTGGTCTCGATCCTGATCACCAACATCGTGGTCAACCGCATCTACAAATATGAAGGCGGCGAACCAATGACGTTTGCCGAGTGGGCCAGCAATCTGGGGACGACACTGAAGTCAGGCTGGTACGCGTTCCTGGTCCCCGGAATCATTTTCTACGGCATCTTCTCCGGGCGTTTGACACCCACCGAGGCTGGCGCCACCGCCGTCATCGTCACCATCATCATGGGCTTCTTCCTCAAAACGCTGAAACTGTCCGATTTTCCGGCGATGTTGCTCGGGTCTGCCAAGGTGGTCGGCGTTATCCTGCCAATCATCGCCTTCTCGCTGCCGCTGGCTCAGGCGCTCGCCATCATGGGTGTGCCGCAGGGTTTTGTCGCTGCCGTCACATCGATCAGCGAGGATCCCTACATTCTGATCCTGCTGATGATCTTCATCCTGATCGCTGCCGGCTGCGTGATGGAAACGACGCCCAACATCGTGATCCTGGCTCCGATCCTCAAACCACTGGCCGACAACATCGGCATGAACGAGATCCAGTTCTGCATCATGATGATCACATCGCTCGGAGTTGGCTTCATCACTCCACCGCTCGGTCTCAACCTGTTTGTCGTGTCTGGCATCACCGGTGAGTCGATTCTGAAAATAGCCTGGCAAGCGATCCCGTTCGTATTCTTCATGCTGCTCGTAGTGCTGATCATTGCCTATGTGCCTGCACTCTCAACAACCCTGTTGCCCGAAATCTACCAGTAGGAGTTCCGCGGCCATGTCCCGCATCTATCTCAAGAAAGCAGAAAAAACCGCAAGCACAGATTCCGGTTCGGTCCGTGACACAGTGCAGTCGATCCTTGATGCCATCGAAGCCGGTGGCGAGGCATCAGCACGCGAGTATGCGGAGAAATTCGACCGCTACACCGGCAACATCATCGTCACCCGGGAAGAAATCGAGCGTGCAGCGGCAAGCCTGCCGCAGAAACTCAAGGATGACATCCGCTTTGCGCATGACAATGTGCGCAGGTTTGCCGAAGCACAGAAGGGGACACTCGGCGATGTCGAGCTCGAGATTGTGCCGGGTCTCGTCGCCGGGCAGAAAACCATCCCCATCGAATCGGCCGGCTGCTATGTCCCCGGTGGCCGTTACAGCCATGTCGCCTCCGCGATCATGACCGTGACCACGGCGAAGGTCGCCGGCTGCAAGCACATCACCGTTTGCTCGCCGCCACGTCCTGATGTCGGCGTCCATCCAGCCATTCTCTACACCGCCGATATCTGTGGCGCCGACACCATTCTCGCCATGGGCGGAGTGCAGGGCGTGGCCTCGATGGCCTTCGGTCTGTTCGATGTGCCGCCAGCCGGTATTCTCGTCGGTCCCGGAAACCAGTTTGTTGCCGAAGCCAAGCGGATTCTGTTCGGCCGCGTCGGCATCGACATGTTCGCTGGCCCCACCGACAGCCTGATCCTTGCCGACAAGGATGCCGACCCGGAAATCGTCGCTGCCGATCTCGTCGGCCAGGCCGAGCACGGCTACAATTCTCCGGTCTGGCTGGTCACCGACGACAAGTCTTTGGCGGAAACCGTGATGGCGCTGGTGCCGCGGCTTATTGCCGATCTGCCGCAGGTCAACCGTGACAATGCGGAGGCCGCCTGGCGCGACTTCGCCGAAGTCATCCTCTGCGACAGCCGTGAGGAGATGGCTCGGACCTCCGATGATTATGCGCCCGAACACCTGACGGTTCAGGCCGCTGATCTGGATTGGTGGCTTGATCGACTGAGCTGCTACGGCTCACTTTTCCTCGGCGAGGAAACGACGGTGGCATTTGGCGACAAGGCATCTGGCACAAACCACGTGCTGCCGACCTCGGGCGCCGCGCGCTACACCGGCGGCCTGTCTGTTCACAAGTTCATGAAGATCGTCACCTGGCAGCGCGCCACGAGGGACGGATCCCGGCCGATCGCCGAAGCGACGGCGCGGATTTCCCGGCTTGAAGGCATGGAGGGCCATGCCCGCACCGCCGACATACGGTTGCGCAAATACTTTCCGCTCGACAATTTCGATCTTTCGGGCGTGGATCAGGACATCTGAGATGACAACCGGATCTGTGTTTGGCGTAGAGGGCAGGGTCGCGCTCGTAACTGGTGCGAGCTCCGGTCTCGGGCGTGCTTCGGCCAATTTCCTGGCAAAAGCCGGCGCAAGGGTCATCGGCCTGGCGCGCCGTGCCGACGCGCTGGAAGCCTGGCGCGCCGAGGCCGGCGGAGAAACGGCAGCAATTGCGGCCGATCTTGGAACCATGCAGGATTTCGAAGCTCTTGTCGCTGACGTGTCGGATCCATTTGGCGCGCCGGATATACTGGTCAATGCTGCAGGCCTCAATCTGCGCCAGCAGGCGGATAAGGTAACCGCTGAGGGGTGGCGCGATACCATCCACCTCAATCTCACGGTTCCGTTCTTTCTGGCCCAGGCACTGGTGCCCGGTATGCGTGAGAAACGCTGGGGGCGGATCATCAATTTCGCTTCTCTTCAGTCGCGCCGGGCCTTTGCCAATGGCATTGCCTATGGTGCTTCCAAGGGCGGTGTCGAGCAATTGACGCGAGCCATGGCGGAAGCCTGGTCGCGCGACGGCATCATTGCCAATGCGCTGGCGCCGGGGTTCTTCCCCACCGAGCTGACAGGGCCGGTCTTTGCCGACAAGGACGTCTCCTCACATCATGCCCGCGCCACCTGCATCGGCCGCAATGGTGAAATGGCTGATCTTGAGGGGCCGCTGATGTTCCTCGCCTCTGACGCCTCGGCCTATGTCACCGGGCAGGTGCTGTTTGTCGACGGAGGCTATACAGCCAAATGAAAGCGCTGGTTTACACATCCCCCCGGGAGTTGGTTTTCCGCCAAGAGCCGGACCCGGTCGTGCCGGTCGGTGAATGCCTGGTTCGGGTGGAGGCCGTCGGCATCTGCGGATCCGACATGCATGCCTATCTCGGCCATGATGAGCGCCGTCCCGCGCCGCTGATTTTGGGACACGAGGCCGCGGGTGTCGTTGTTGAAGGCCAGCTTCAGGGCAAGCGTGTGACGGTCAATCCGCTGGCCACCTGCGGCAAGTGCCGCGCCTGTCTCTCCGAGCGCAACAATCTCTGCCCCAATCGTCAGATCCTGTCGATGGACCCGCGGCAGGGTGCCTTTGCTGAACTGATTGCCATTCCGACTGAAAACCTGGTCGAGATGCCGGACGATGTTTCCTTTGAAAAGGCCTGTCTGGCCGAGCCGCTTGCCTGCGGCTGGCATGGCGTCCGCTTGGGTGCGGCTGCTCTCGATCTGCCACTGGCCGAGGCCCGCTGTCTGGTGATCGGCGGCGGCGCCATCGGGCTCGGAGCGGCTCTGGCACTCACGGCGCAGGGCGCACGTGATGTCACCATATCCGAGGCCAATCCGCGTCGCTTGCCGGCGTTGAAATCGGCCGGGGCGTTCACCATCGCCTCTCCTGATGCCATTACCGCGGAGGCACCCGGCGGCTACGATCTGGTGATTGACGGCGTGGGCTTTGCTGCGACCCGGGCAAGCGCAAGCCGGGCTGCGCGGCCCGGCGGTGTCATTGTTCACATCGGTCTGGGCGACGCCGATGGCGGCCTCGATATCCGCCGCATGACGCTGCAGGAAATCACCTTCATAGGTGCCTACACCTACACACCTCAAGATTTTCGCGAGACCGCAGCGGCCATTTTCGATGGCCGGTTGGGCCGGCTCGACTGGCCTGAAATCCGCGATCTCGAAAGTGGTGCGGAAGCCTTTGCAGACATTCTGAACGGACGGGCATCAGCCCCGAAGATCATCCTCAAACCCTGATTTCAATCAGGCCATTCCAAAGCTCAGAAGGAGACACGATATGGGTGCCCCCCATTTATTGGTACATGAAGACAAGGACAATGTCGGCGTTGTTGTGGTTGAGGGACTGACGGCCGGGACGAAGATGCTTTGCGTTGTCACGCATGACAATTCGAGCTTCGAGCTTGTCTCGAAGGCTGATGTTCCGATCGGCCACAAGATCGCGCTGTCTGACATCAAGTCGGGCGACACGGCGATCAAATATGGCGAGGACATCGGCAAGTTTGTCGCCGACGTCGAGAAGGGCGGTCACGTCCACACCCACAATCTCAAGACCAAGCGCTGGTAGGAGCTCTCATCATGGCATCGAAATATTCCAACATGACATTCATGGGCTACCGGCGCGAGAACGGGCGTGTGGGCGTGCGCAACCACGTGATCATCCTGCCGGTCGACGACATCTCGAATGCGGCCTGCGAGGCGGTTGCCAACAACGTCAAGGGCACGATGGCGATCCCGCACGCCTATGGGCGGCTGCAGTTCGGCGAGGATCTCGAGGTTCACTTCCGCACCATCATCGGCACGGGTGCCAACCCCAATGTTGCGGCCGTGGTGGTGATCGGCATCGAGCCGGGCTGGACCAAGCGGATCGCCGACGGCATTCGCGCGACGGGCAAGCCGGTCGCCGAATTCTCGATCGAGCAGAAGGGCGATTTCGAGACCATCCGTGCGGCGGGCTGGAAGGCCAAGGAATTCGTGCACCATGCCACCGAGATGCAGCGCGAGGAATGCTCGATCTCCGAACTCTGGGTCTCGACCAAGTGCGGCGAGAGCGACACGACGACGGGTTTGAGCTCCTGCCCGACGGTGGGCAACATGTATGACAAGCTGTTGCCCGAGGGCATCACCGGGTTTTTCGGCGAGACCTCGGAGATCACCGGCGCCGAGCATATCTGCCAGAAGCGGGCGGTCAACGAGGAGGTCGGCGCGCGCTGGTACAAGATGTGGAAGGCCTATCAGGACGACGTCATCTTCGCGCATCAGACCGATGATTTGTCCGACAGCCAGCCGACCAAGGGCAATATCGAGGGCGGCCTGACGACGATCGAGGAGAAGGCGCTGGGCAATCTCGAGAAGATCGGCCGGACGTCGCAATTCATCGATATCCTTGATCCGGCCGAAGAGCCCAAATCGGGCAAGGGGCTCTACTTCATGGATTCGTCCTCGGCGGCTGCCGAGTGCGTGACGCTGATGGCGGCGGGCGGTGCGGTGATCCACACGTTCCCGACCGGTCAGGGCAACGTGGTGGGCAATCCGATCGTGCCGGTGGTCAAGATCTCGGGCAACCCGCGCACGCTCAGGACCATGAGCGAGCATATCGATGTTGACGTGACTGGCGTGCTGACCCGCGAAATGACCATCGACGAGGCCGGCGACGCCCTCATCGAGATGATCGTGCGCACCTCCAACGGCCGCGCAACCGCAGCCGAAGCACTCGGTCACAGAGAGTTCTCAATGACAAAGCTCTATCGCTCGGCGTAAGAGAGACTCGACGCACAACAGGCCGCCCGGACCATCAGCGTCCGGGCGGTTTCATTTCCGACGATTGGACCACCAAGCCCATGGCATCCCTGTCTCACCTGCAACTGCGCGCGAAAACACTGTTCCCCGGACTGCTTCTTGCGCTGACCATCGCGGCGGCTGCGAAGTTTCTCTCCGAGCACTATGCGGCACCGGTGATGTTGTTCGCGCTGCTGATCGGCATGGCCTTCAACTTTATGGCAGAACAGGAAAACACCGGCGAAGGTGTTGTCTTCGCCTCCAAATCATTGTTGCGGTTGGGCATCGTGCTGCTGGGCGCGCGCATCACGCTTGGCGACATTGCCGGCATTGGCACCTCCGGACTTCTGACCGTTGCCAGCCTGATGGCGCTGACCATCGGTTTTGGATTTGTCTGCGCAAAACTGTTCTCGCGCGGCTGGCGTTTCGCCATTCTGACCGGTGGTGCTGTAGCGATCTGCGGCGCCTCGGCGGCACTGGCGCTCGCTGCCGTCATCCCCGCCAACGACAAGACCGAGCGCAATGTGCTGTTTACGGTGGTCGCGGTCACCACATTGTCGACCATCGCGATGATCATCTATCCGGTTCTGTTTGGTCTGGCGGGCTTGAGTGATGCCCAGAGTGGCTTCCTGATCGGCGCGACCGTTCACGATGTGGCGCAGGTTGTTGGCGCCGGCTACTCGATCTCGACCGAAGCAGGTGACACCGCAACCATTGTCAAATTGCTGCGGGTCACGCTGCTGCCGGTGGTGCTGATCATCGTGGCGCTGTCTGTAGCGGGCCGCGAAAGTGGCGGTTTCTCCCATGTCCGTCTGCCGCTGTTCGTCATCGGCTTCGGCCTTGTCACCATTGCCAACAGCACCGGCCTTATCCCGGCCGCACTGGCTGCATTGCTGGTGGATGCATCGTCCTGGTTGCTAGTGATCGCCATCGCGGCACTCGGCGTGCGCACCAACATGAAGGCGATGCTCAACCTTGGTTGGCGGCATGTCGCCGTGATCGTGGCTGAAACGCTGTTCCTGCTCGGACTGGCCTGGGCTGCGGTCTCGATAGGAATTGTTGGTATCTAGGGCCTGTGGACATTCAGGATTCCCATCGGGTTTGATTTCTGATTCAAACTTTCCAAACGGAGGTTTGAATGAACGAGCAGCGCTTTGTGGTGACGGATGATGTATGGCAGCGACTTGAGCCGCATTTGCGTGGAAAGGCCAGCGATGCGGGAGCCACGGCAAGAGACAATCGGCTGTTTCTTGAATCAGTTTTTTGGCGCGTTCGGACCGGCTCACCATGGCGCGACCTGCCGCCAGCTTTCGGGAATTGGAACAGTCAGTTTCGGCGGTTTCGCCGCTGGGCGAAGGCGGGAGTATTCGAGGGTCTTTTCAAAGCCATGAGCGGTGACCCCGACCTCGAATATGCGCTCATCGACGGCACCATTGTTCAGGTTCACCAGAAGGCAGCTGGCGCAAAAGGGGGACTCAGGCTCAGGCCATCGGGCGCTCACGCGGCGGCCTGACGACCAAAATCGTTGCACTCGTCGATGCTCTTGGCAACTTGGTCCGCTTTCTGCTGCTGCCGGGTCATGCGCACGACATGAAAGGCGTTGCGCCGCTGATCCGGGATGTCTCCTTCGGCGCGCTAATGGCGGATAAAGCATTCGACGCGAACTGGCTTCTAGAGGAGTTGGATGAGCGTGGCGCAAGCGCCGTGATCCCACCGAAATCAAACCGAAAGCAACAGCGTGACTACGATGTCGAAGCCTACAAGTGGCGGCATCTGGTTGAAAACTACTTCGCGAAGATCAAGGAATTCAGAGGCATAGCAACACGCTATGACAAAACGGACTGTAGCTACACAGCCAGTTGGAACCTTGCCGCGACCCTGATTGCGTCAAGATGATTGTCCACAGGCCCTAGACTCGAGATGTTTTATTGGTAAGTAAAAACTTACCCAACGTCTCGCAATCCGCTCAAGCCGTGTCGAGAGTGTCCAGCACGGTTTCGAGCTTGGCGACAGTACCATCGACATCGCCAAGCTTGTCCAGCCCGAACAATCCTATCCGGAAGGTGCGGAAATCGGCCGGCTCGTCACACATCAGCGGAACCCCGGCAGCGATCTGCATGCCTTCGGCCACGAATTTCTTGCCGTTCTGGAATTCGGGATCCGCAGTGTAGCTGACCACCACGCCCGGTGCCTCAAAGTCGGGTGCTGCGACAGACTTGAACCCGCGTCCGGCGAGCAAAGCGCGCACTCTGGTTCCAAGCTCCCACTGGCGCTCTCGGGCAAGCTCAAACCCGAAGTCGCGGGTCTCGACCATCCGGTCCCTGAACACGGTGAGGGCGTCGGTCGGCATGGTCGAATGATAGGCATGCCCGCCATCCACATAGGCCTGCATGATGTCATACCATTTGCGCAGATCGACTGCGAAGCTGTTGCTCTCGGTTTCCAGGAGCCGCGCAACACCGCGTTCACTCAGCATCACCAGCCCGGCCGATGGCGACGCGCTCCAGCCCTTCTGCGGGGCAGAGATCAGCACATCGACGCCGGTTGCCACCATGTCGACCCAGATGCAGCCCGAGGCGATGCAATCGAGCACGAACAGCGCCCCCACATCATGGGCCGCATCAGCGATGGCCTTGAGATAGTCATCGGGAAGGATGACGCCGGCGGAGGTTTCCACATGCGGCGCAAAAACCACCTGCGGACGCTCTTCGCGGATCTTGGCGGTGATTGTCTCGATAGGCTGCGGTGCAAAGGCGGAGGTGCTTTCATTGCCGACCTGGCTCGCCTTGATGACGGTTGTCTCCGATGGAATGTCACCCTTTTCGAAGATCTGTGTCCAGCGATAGGAGAACCAGCCATTGCGGATCACCATGACTTTCGCATCGCCGGCAAACTGCCGCGCGACGGCTTCCATGCCGAAGGTGCCGCCGCCAGGAACGATAACCGCGGCATCGGCCTGGTAGACCTCGCGCAAGAGCGCATTCAGGTCGTTCATGACCCCCTGAAACGCTTTCGACATGTGGTTGAGGGAGCGATCCGTAAAGACCACCGAAAATTCCATAAGACCGTCGGGATCGACCGGCGATGCTATCTTGTTCATGCCTCGGATCCTTCTCCCTGAGTTGCTCTTAGGTTTGATCAACCCTGCATAGCGGAGTCAAGAATGAACGAGGCGAAACCGGGCCGCCAATATGGACATGGCGGCCCTCGATCTGCCTTCGAAGCGAGCGCTTTGCTGTCCCGCGGCTTCAATCAATCAGCGGAAACAGTCGGAACCAGCACGAAGTCATGGACAACCTCGTAATAGGGGCCTTCCATCCCGGCGGCCTGAATCCGGTCATTGTCTTCGATCCAGTCGAATTTGGCGAGCAGGCTTTCCTTCACGCCAAACACCGCATCGGAATTGATGTAGGGATCATCGGGATCAAAGATATGGGTGACCAGGGTTTCAAAGCCCTTGGCCTCGAGAATGTAATGCAGGTGTGCCGGGCGATAGGGATGCCGTCCCAGTTTCTTGAGCATTTGTCCCACTGGCCCGTCATCAGGAATCGGGTAGTATTTCGGCTTCACGCCCCTGAAGTGGTAGGTCCCGTCAGCTCCGGTGCGAAATACCCCGCGCAGATTGAAGTCCGGCTGAATACCCTTTTGCTGGACATCGTAGAAGCCCTCATCATTGGCCTGCCAGACATCGATCTTCGCATGGTCGATCGGTGTCCCGTCGGTTGCCGTGATCCGGCCCTTGACCAGCATTGGATCGCCTTTCTGGTCAAGGCAGATATCCGCGCCCATCGGCAGTTCCGGAGCATCTTCAACGTGAAACGGACCCAGCACGGTCGATTCGGACGCACCTGTAGGTTTGCGGTTGTTGACCGCATCGACCAGCATCGACACCCCGAGCACGTCCGACAGCAGGATGAATTCCTGCCTCCAGTCATTGCACATCTGCCCGGTTCGGGTGAGGAACATGATCGCTTCGAACCACTCCTCCTGGGTCGGCCCAATTTCTTTGACCGCAGCGTGAAGATGTTTGGTGATCACCGCCATGACCTCCGCCAGGCGCGCATTCTCAGCCTTGGCGTTGCGGCTGATCACCACGTCGGCGGAGTTCTCTTCTGTAAAGAAGCCCTGTTCATGCGTATCCATGCCATGCTCCTTACTGTGCTGCCTGCCGTGCGGCTTCGCTGTCGCGGTGCAGGATCGTTGAAAGCACCCGGGTGAGTTCCGCTTCCGGGTTCTGAGCGAGATCTTCGGCGCGCCAGGCGACATGCTGGTCCGGACGCACCAGCACACAGCCGCCTTCTCCGACTTCCCGGGCGCGGGCCCAGTCGCCATGATGGTCGACAATATCGCGGCGCGGCCCGATGACATGGACGGCAAGTTCGATGCTCATCGCCTTTGCCACCTTTTCGGCGGCCGCAGCCCAGGCTTCACCGCTCAAGCCGGTCAGCAAGGTGAACCGGCCCTGGCCAACGAGATCGAGGGTCGAGTGCTTATCGCCATTGCGGCCATAGAGCCAGGCATGGGGCAGCCGGGCCCCCGGCCATGTGGTCGGCTGATAGTGCAGCTCCGCATCAAGCTCGTAGGCAGGCTCCATCTGGCCGTCGGTCACCACCGCTCCGGATTTGTAGCGCTGGTTCATCTCCACGCCGTGGGCATCGAACTCGTACTTCTTAAAGGCGATTGCCTCACGGATGGCCGCACGCTGCTGCTCGGCTTCCATGGTCGCATCACAACGCTTGTCCATATTGGCCTGCATCACCTCGGGGTCGGTTGATTCCGTCAGCCCAAGAGCCTCGAAGATCGGGCCGAATTCGCCGATCGACTGGTTGGCGCGGGTCACGATCTGCTTGGCCACCGGTGCGCGTTCCTGGCTGTAGGTATCCAGGAGGCTTGCCCCGGCATGGCCCTTGAGAACCGCGGCCAGTTTCCAGGCGATGTTGAAAGCGTCCTGGATCGAAGTGTTGGAACCAAGGCCGTTGGAGGGCGGGTGGCGGTGCGCGGCGTCACCCATGATGAAGACCCGGCCCGCCTGCATGTGGGTCGCGTACATGTTGTTGACCGTCCAGGTCGACACCGAGGTGATCTCGGGTTCCAGCGACTGGTCGCCAACCAGATCGCGCACCACCTTGGTGGCAAAGGCATTGTTCACCTCCGGCGCGGGGCCGTTGATGTCATAGCCCCAGACGATCAGCCATTCGTTCCAGGGCCGGACCATCCGCACCAGGCCCATGCCGATGCCGCCGACATCTGCACCAGGCTGAACCACCCAGTAGAGCACTGAGGGGCGGTGGGCGACATATTTGCTCAGGTCGGCCTTGAAGATGATGTTCATCGAACCGCTGACACCCATCTGCCCTTCGAATGGCAGCTTCTCCAGTTCCGCCACCTTGGAATTGCCGCCATCTCCGCCAAGCAGATATTTTGAGCGGATTGTGATTTCCTTGCCGGTCAGCCGGTCGAGACAGGTGGTGGTGACGCCTTCCGCGTCCTGCGTGTGGCTCAGATATTCGGTCGACATCCGCGCCTGGGTGCCGCGTGAACAGGCGGTCTTGAACAGGAGCGGCTCCATGTAGGTCTGCGGCAGGTCGTTCATCATCGTCGGCGAGGACAGCTGATGCTCGGCCTTGGACAGCGGATGGTTGCCCCAGCTCTTCATTCTGCCGATTTCCTCGCCGACCAGGCTTTCGCAGAACACGTTCTCGCCCATCAGGTCCTGGTGGGAGCAAAACATGTAGGCCTCGCCCTCGACATCCTTTCCCAGATCCCGCAGCACTTCCATGGTGCGCTGGTTTGTGATGTGCGCCCGCGGTGTGTTGGCCAGCCAGCGGTAGCGGTTGATCGCCATGTTTTCGACCCCGTAGGTCGACAGCAACGCCGCCGCAGCCGATCCGGCCGGGCCGGTGCCAATGATCAGGACGTCGGTTTCGATATCAGCCATGATCTATTCCTCCTTCGATGATGGTGGTGTGTTGGATAGGGGGCCGCCAGTCAGGCGACGGCGCACCGGAAACAGTTCGATGCCTGTGCGATCGGAAAACAGGCCCCAAAGCCCGCGCGGCGCAAACAGCATGATTGTGATGCCGATGACACCAAGTGCCATCAGGTACCAGCTGCCGTAATCGGCCAGCAACGATTGCAGAATGAAGAACACCAGCACGCCGAGGATCGGTCCTTCGATGGTGCCCATGCCGCCGATCACGACGATGAAGATCACATAGGCGGTCCAGTCCTGCAGCGAGAATGCCGCATCCGGCGAAATCCGCGCCTTCTGCATATAGATGAGCCCGCCGGCGATCCCGGTGCCGAAAGCCGAGACCAGAAACACGGTCCATTTCATCCTAACGGCATCGACGCCGACAGATTTTGCCGCCTCGATGTTGTCGCGCACCGCGGCCAGTCCCAGGCCCCGCTTGGTCCTGAGCAGCCAGTAGATCCCGGCGATGGTGGCGACAGCCAGGACCACGGCCAGCCAGTAGGCGAGAATGTCGCGTGCGGCGGCACTGCGAACACCAAACAGGGTTTCGATTGTCTCCGTGAACCACATCTCGCGGGTGGCTGTGCGCGGCAATGAGGTGCCTGTGCCGCCACCAACGGCTTTCCATTGGGCCACCAGCAGTCGCACCACTTCGGCAATCACCCAGGTGCCGATGGCGAAATAGGCACCCTGCAGGCGGAAGGCGAAAAACGCGGTTGGTATGGCCAGCAGCAGGGCTGCCACGCCGGCAATCAGGATCGAGGGAACCGGATCAAATCCCATCAGGATGACCACGGAGAACATCGCATAGGCACCGATCCCGACGAAAGCCTGCTGACCGACCGAAACCAGTCCGCCATAGCCGGCAAGCAGGTTCCAGAACTGCGCCAGCACCAGCATCGTGAGGATGAAGAACATGTCCTGGATCAGGCTGCGCGAGGCAAAGGCGGGCAGGGCGATTGCCAGCACGATGAGGAGAACCGCCACAACCGACGAGATGGAGGAAGCCTTTGTTCGCGTCTGAACCGAATAGTCTGAATGTGCGTTGGTCATGATCAATCCACCGCTCTTGGAAACAGGCCACGCGGACGCACCAGCAACACGATCAGGAAAGCCATGTGCCCGGCCAGGATCTGCCATTCGGGATTGATCGCGGCCCCCACAGTCTGAGCCACACCGATGATCACGCCGCCCGCAAGCGTTCCCCAAAGCGAGCCCAGGCCACCGATGATGACGGCCTCGAAGGCATAGATCAGACGTGCCGGGCCGATGCTCGGATCGAAGTTCGAGCGCATGCCGAGATAGAGTGCTGCAATGGTGACGATGATCATGGCGATACCAGTGGCCTTGGCAAAGATGCCGGCGGGTTTGATGCCCATCAGGCTCGCGGTTGTCGGGTCATCGGACGTGGCGCGGAACGCCCGGCCGAGCGAAGTCCGGTAGAACAGCTGGTTGAGCCCGATGATCACCGCGAGTGCGGAAGCGAATGTCAGCAGCGGCATGACGCCGAGGTTCAGTCCGGCGACTTCGATTGATGCAGTGGAAAGCGGACCGGACTGGATGCGCTGGCTGTCGGCTGAAAACCCCTCCAGCAGCGCATTCTGCAACACCACTGAGAGGCCGAATGTGACAAGCAACGGCGGCAGGATGTCGTCGCCTAGGACCCGGTTGAGCATGAATTTCTGCAATCCGTAACCGAGCGCGAACATGAACGGCATGGCGACGGCAGCGGCAACAAAGGGTGACAATCCGGTCAGCGTGACCAGGAGCAGGATCAGATAGGCGCCCAGCACGATCAGGTCGCCATGGGCGAGATTGACCAGCCGCATGATGCCGAACACAAGCGACAATCCAGCGGCGAACAGAGCATAAAGCCCGCCAAGCAGGATCCCCTGGATGATGGTCTCGACCCAGATCATGCTGCAGCTCCGAAATAGGCGTTGTGAATGGCTTCGCGCTCCAGTTCGCCGGGGCGGCCCGAAAGTGTGATCCGTCCCTCCATCATGCAGTAGACCCGGTCGGCCACCGCCATGGCCTGACCGATGTCCTGCTCGACCACGATCATCGAAGCTCCGGATGCACGGATCTTGGGAACCGCCTTGTAGATATCCTTGATGATCACCGGCGCGAGCCCGAGCGAGATTTCATCGCATAGCAACACCCGTGGGTTGCTCATCAGTGCCCGCCCGATCGCGACCATCTGTTGCTGTCCGCCCGAAAGCGCTGTGCCGGGATTGCGGCGGCGTTCCTTGAGCACGGGAAACAGTTCGTAGACGGTTTCCAGCGACCAGTACCCACCGGTTTGGCGGCCATAGGCCCCGATCTGGAGGTTTTCCTCGACACTGAGCGATGGAAACAGTTTTCGCCCTTCCGGCACCATTGCAATGCCCATTGCCATGATTTCGTCTGCAGGCCGGTCACCAATGGCGCGGTCCTCGAAGCGGATGCTGTCGGGCGCATTCTTCAAGACTCCGCAGAGCGAGCGCATCAGCGTCGTCTTGCCTGCGCCGTTGGCGCCGATGATTGCCACGGTCTCGCCCTCGCCAAGCGTCAGATCCACGCCGAACAAGGCCTGGAAATCGCCATAGCGGGCTGTCAGGTCCCGAGTTTCAATGAGCACTGTCATATCTCGATCCCCAGGTAGATTTCCTTGACCTCTTTGGACTCCATGATCGCGGCGGGATCGCCAACGCCGATCACCTTGCCGAAATCAAGAACAAGCAGCCGCTCGACAACCGAATTGAGGGCGTGCAGGACATGTTCGATCCAGATGATGGTGACACCCTCCGCGTGGATCGCCTTGATGGTCTCGATCAGCGACTGGCACTCGGCGTCAGTAAGACCGCCCGCGATTTCGTCCAGCAGCAACAGTCTCGGATGGGTTGCCATGGCACGGGCCAGTTCAAGCCGTTTGCGCTCGAGCAGCGACAGCCCGCCCGCTGGGGCGTTGGCTTTTGAAATAAGTTCGGTCCGCTCAAGAATAATGGCGCATGTGTGAGCGACCTCGGCCTCGCTTTTGTCGCGCCCGAATGTGCCCGCCACAAGCAGGTTTTCGTAAACCGTCAGCTTGGAAAACGGTTGCGGGATCTGGAACGAGCGGCCCACGCCAGACACGCAGCGCTGCCGTGCAGGCGTACGGGTGACATCACGGCCGAGAAACTCGATTGATCCGCTGTCGGCACCAATGTTGCCGGTGATCAGGTTGAACAGCGTGGACTTGCCCGCGCCGTTGGGTCCGATAATGCCGAGCGCCATGCCTTCGGGAACCTCGAAGCTGACATTGTCTGTCACCTTCAGGGCACCAAAGCTCTTGGAAACGTTTTTAAGGGCGAGAATGGTCATTTGAACGGCGGCTCTGGGGGAAGAAGGGAGCTGGCCCGGGCAAGACATCGCCCAGGCCAGCCGTCTTGGGATCAGCCGATCGGCTGCATGGTGCCAGCCGTCGGGATCGACGGTTGGTCGGAATTGTCGACGATGACGAGGTCGTAGCCGCCGCCGTCTTTCAAGCGCCACTGACCTCCGACCAGCGGTGTCTTGCAGATGTTCTTGGCGGCAAATGGCGGCAGACCTTTGCCGTCAAAGGCGACCGGGCCGACAACGGTTTGAAGGTTCGAGGCTGCGATCGCCTCGGCCACTGCGTCGCCATCGCCCGCATCGCTGACGCGGCCCATGACGTCGGTTGCCAGCTCGAACAGGGCATGGACAAAGCCGATTGGCTGGGTCCACTGCTTGCCGGTGGACTCTGTGTAGGCAGCAGCCACCTCGCCCGAGCTCAGCCCGTTGAGCGAGGACTTGAACGGATGGCTCGGAGACCACCACACTTCCGAGGAAAGGTTATTGCCTGCATCACCCAGCGCCTCGACGGCCTGCGGGAACAGGATCGCCTTGCCAATGGACGCCGCTTTTGGTGTGAAGCCCTGCTGCTTGGCCTGGTTCCAGAAGGTGGTGAAATCAGGTGGGATCGGAACGCCTGTGACGATTTCAACATTGCCCTGCTTGAACGCGTTGATCTGCGCCGAGAAATCGTCGGTCAGGTTCTGGTAGCGGCCGGGATCAACCAGACCGTAACCGAGCTTTTCCAAAACCGGCGGGAAGCCCACATTCGCATCGCCCCAGGCATTGCCGTCACCGTCATTGGGGAACAGGCCGCCGACCTGCTTGTTGGTGTCGAGCTGAGCCCACATGGCGGTGAACACCGAGATCACGTCTTCGAGACCCCAGAAGAAGTGATAGGCGTAGTCAAACGGCTGCCAGCTGTCCGGTGCGCCGGGATTTCCCTGCTGGCCGATGAACCATGGCTGCCAGGGCGCGATGGTCGAGATCACCGGCACGCCTTCGGCTTCTGCGGTCGTGGCGACCGGATTGGTGGTCTCCGGCGTCGATGCGACAAGGATCATATCGACTTCGTCATCGATGATGAGTTCCTTGGCGACTTCGGCCGCGCGGTTCGGATTGGACTGGCTGTCCTTGACGATGACCTCGAAATTCTTGGCCACTTCGGTGGCGCCAAAATTGGACAGGATGAAGTTGTCGGCTTCGGCAAACGCTGCCAGCGGTCCGGATTGCGGGCTGACATATCCAAGCTTGATCTTGGCGCCCTGTGCAATGGCCGGTGCGGCCAGACCGCCTGCAGCGATCGTCAGGCCGGTGGCGGCGGATGTCTTCAAAAGTGTACGACGAGTAATCATGGCTTCCTCCCAGTGATTGATGGCAAAGAGTTCTTTCCTATGCTGCCGGCGGGCCTCCAGCCCATGCGGCGAGCAAAAGCTCATTGATTGCCGGTCGGGTGACCGGTTGCGGATTCCAGTAGGGTTTGCGCGTGGCCAGTTCGGCGGCCGTGGACAGGTCATCCTGTTTCAGCCCAAGTTCGCGAAGTGCCAATGGTGAGCCGATGGATTTGGCGAAATCGAAAAGCGCCCGCCCGGGATTGGAACCACCAAAGATCTCAGTGACCGGTGCCAGCAGATCCGGAACCGCGCGGGCATTGAATGCGATTGCATGCGGCAGCACCACGGCATGGGTTTCGGCATGCGGCAGATCGAAGGAACCGCCAAGGGTGTGGCAAAGCTTGTGATGCAACGCCATGCCGACCTGTCCCAGCACGGTTCCGCAGAGCCAGGCCCCGTAGAGCGTTTCGCCCCGCGCAGTGAGATCATCCGGATTGTCGAGAACCCGGGGCAGGGCGGCTGCAAACGCCTTCAGCCCTTCAATGGCGATCATCGTCGACATCGGATTGCGGTTTTGCGCATAGAGCGCCTCCGCGGCATGGGCCATCGCATTGAGTGCGCTGGTCACGGTCATCGCCACCGGCAGGGTGCGCACCAGCTCGGCATCATAGAGAATGACTTCGGGCTGGATTCTCGGATCGGTGACGGTGGTCTTCACACCGTTCTGTGTCTGGCCCAGAATTGCCGTTGCCTCGCTGCCGGCATAGGTGGTGGGGACCACGATCTGCGGCAGATCGGTCTGATAGGCGATGGCCTTGCCCAGCCCGACCGTCGATCCGCCGCCGAGTGCGACCAGGCAATCGGCTTCAACGGCGCCGGCATGCTCGAGCGCTTCCGCGGTCACGTCCACCGGTGTGTGCATTGTCGCCTTTGTGAAGATGCCTGCGGCCAGCCCGTTGAGATCTGCTGCCACCTCCATCGCGGCATCGGCTTGCGGAGGGGTCGAAAGCACCAATGCGCGTTTGCGACCCAGGCGCTCGACCTCAGAGCTGATCTGGCGCCGGATGCCCTCGCCGAAGCGCACGCGGACTGCGGCACTCTGAACCTCGAAGCTGGCCTGAAAAAGCGACATTGTTCCTCCCCCGCCGTGCAGCTCACCTCCTCAGGCGTGCAGGACCAGACAGGAAGATAACACTGTATAGGAGATATCTTGATCCAATTGCTGCAAGACTATATAGCTTTCCGTTATGAAATTGGATGCGCGTCATCTCGAAATCATCGCGGCGATTGTCGATCATGGTGGTCTGACGGAGGGCGCGGAAGCGCTTGGCAAGTCTCAGCCCAGTGTGTCGCGAACAGTCGCAATGCTGGAGTCGCGGGTCGGTGGGCGGTTGTTCGAGAAAAACCGCCGGCCGCTGCAACCCACCGATCTGTGTCTTGCGCTGGCGGTGGAAGGCCGCAAGGTTCTTGCCGCCAACAATGCGGCCTCGGCGCTGGTCAGACGCTACATCGATGGTAAATCCGGCGTGGTCCGGGTTGGTGGCAGCCCGTATTTCATGGACGGCGTCATTTCAGGCATGATTGCCGAATTCCAACGCGCCTTTCCCGACATTCGTATTGAGCAATCCTATGCCTACGCGGCGGAGCTTTCTCGTCAGCTTGAAAGCAATGCCCTTGATGTCGCGATCTGTCCCATGGATGTGAGTGCCCTGCCTGAACATCTGAGTTTTTCGCCGCTGCTTGATGGCCGCAACGTGATTGCCTGCGCGCCGACCCATCCTCTGGCTGGAAAGCCGTCCTTGCGGCTGTCGGAAATCGCTCCCTACCCCTGGATTGCGCCGCCGGTGGATAGCCCGCTCTATCAGGATCTGCGCAGCATTCTGGCAGGCATCGGAATGATCGATTTCAAAGTCAGTTTCTCCGGCGGTACGCTGGCTTCCATCACCAACATTCTGACCCGTTCGGATGCGCTGACCGTTCTTCCCTATTCCGTGGTGTTCATGCAGCGGCGTCAGCAGGCACTTGCCGCACTGCCGATCAGGATCAATCACCCGCAACGAAGTCTTGGGCAGATGTGGAACCCGACGCAAACCGAGCGGCCCTCGGTGCGACGGTTCCGCCGGTTCGTAGATGCAGAATTTTCCAACCTGCGCAGCACCATCATGAAACATGAGCAAAACACGCTCTGGCGCCGGTAGGGCGCGGCCCGCAATTCAGATTGTCTCGAACAAGTGCTGGATGGCATTGGCGTAGTAGGACACCAAAGGCCGGTCCCTGTCCGCAATAACCAATGCGCCGTCAGGCTCTTCAGTGACAATCCGGCGCAGGGTCAGCATCCGCAACCCGACATCAATCTCGTAGTCCCGGTCCTGCCGCGGGACATGGATGTGAATGCCGGCACCGATCAACCGGTCGATCAGCGCGCCGACCCGTGCTTTGAGGTGAAGCCGGTCAATCCGCTGATCCGGGCTCTCCAGCAGCGCAACCGCAACCAGTGACACCGGCAGCACCGGGATCAGTCCTCCTATGGAGCGCATCAGCTGATGTGCCAGTTCCTCGGTCAACCTGTCGCGCGCGCCCTCTTCAAGGGCGGCCCATTTGCCAACCCCATGGTCGGCCAGGAACTGGTCAACCGAAACCGGATTGCCAAACGAGACGCTGGCATAGCCGAAGCGGTGCCATTTGCCGGCAATCCGGAGCCTGAGGTTGCGAAACAGAAAGGCCAGCGTCCGGGTCGATTTCTCCCAGGTCGAAACCGGCGCCGCCTGATGATCAACTTCGAACACCAGCGACCGGTCCTCCAGAACCCGGTCATAATTCAGCCCGACGGGAATAAACACAGTATCATGGGAGACGTGGTCATGGGCCGACACGATGTAGGAGATCAGCCCGATCCGTGGCGGCCGCAGCCTGCCATCGCGTGAGAGGCCGCCCTCGGGAAAAACGGCCTGGGTCACGCCGGCTTCGGTTGCCATCCGGACATAGGTTGCCAGGATCCGCCGATAGAGCGTGTTTCGGGCATTGCGGCGGATGAAATAGGCGCCCATGAAACGGATCAGGGTTTGCAGCACCGGCAGCCGTGCCCATTCGCCCACCGCATAGGAGAGCGCCGTCGAGGATGACGCCAGATAGGTGACCAGCACATAATCCATGTTGGAACGGTGGTTCATCACGAACACCACCGAGGAATTCGGCTCTACCTTGGAAAGCGCTTCGGTATTGGTGTAGCCCAGCCGCACACGGTAGAGCGCGGTTGCGATCCATCGCGCCAGCCGGGTGCCAATGCGGAAATAGGCGTAGGCATTGAACATCGGCACGATTTCGCGGGCATAGCGCGCCGCCCGGGCCATTGCCACCTGGATCGGTTCCCCGGTCTCACGGGAATGTTCGGCGACTGCATCCACCACCTGAGGATCATTGACCACACGGTCGATCAGAACGGCCCTGCGGGTGGTGCCGAATGGCCTGATCTTGAGCTGCAGCCTTGTGTTGAGCTCATCGATCGCCTGATTGACCCGGCGCCGGAAGAACCAGCGCACGGCTGGTGACAACAGCCGGTCGGCAATGGCAATCATCGCGAAGATGGCGGCGATCACGACCACCCAAAGCGGCAACTCGATTGTCTGCGTCATGCGGCCTCCACCCGTCAGGCCGACAGTAAGGTCTTGCGGATCATTGTCCAGACAAACAGCCGGTTGGATTTTTAAGGCGCGATCAGGATGCTGCCGAGGACTTTCACGCCCTGATCATCGGCCCGTATCACCAGCACCTCGCCCGAGCGGGTGGCCCGTCCGGTGAGCGCGGAAATATTGACCTGGTGTGTGACCAGCATCAGGCGGCCCTGTTCGCGCTCAAGCAGCGCGCGCAAATCCGCCGTCTGGCTGTCGCGCGTCGAGAAATCCTGAAAGAAGGAGTTGAGCGCGGGTTCCTCGATGACCTCGCCAAGTCCGAGCAGTTCCGCGGTCTCGCTTGTCCGGCACCATTGGCTCGCCAAGACCTTGTCGAAATCGATCCCGCGCCCGCGAAACGCCTCACCGATGGTGCGGGCCTGCGCCCGGCCGCGCTCATCGAGATTGCGCTGCGTCGTGCAGTCTCCAACCAGGAACGTCGGCGGATCGCCGGTGCCCGGTGCCAGTGCATGGCGCATGATTGCAACCGCGCCGGGCTGCTCCAGCGCCGCCCAGTCATTGGCCGACACGGTGCCGGGAAGCAGAAAAAACACAACCATCAACCAACGCATTGCCAAACTCTCTTTCGCCAATATCCCGATGTAGACTTTCGCCGTTGTCTCGGATGATCCGAGCCGTGGGCCGATGCCGGAACAGCCCGTCAGTGTGTTGTCCAAACGCTGAGATAGGGCGCGGCCCTGATAAACCCAGATGCAAGGGAATGACCTGCACCAGGATCCCGAACCATCGACACCATGGAGCCATTGCGGCAATGAAAATCATCAGGTTGATTGTAGGGGTATTTGCGATGTCGCTGACGGCGGTCATGTTCGCAGCAGGAGGGCAGGTCACCGTGGACGATTTCAAATCCGGTCCGGAGCAACGCTGGCGCTTTGTCGCGGACACCGTGATGGGTGGTCGCTCAACCGGGCAGGTCGAGTTCAAGAGCAGCGGCGCAGAGGCCTATGCCAGGCTCACCGGCGATGTCAGCACCGCCAACAATGGCGGGTTCATCCAGATCCGCCGCGAATTGGCATCGGTGCCGGATGACGCGCAAGGCGTACGACTGTTGGTTCGCGGCAATGGCGAGCGGTATTTCGTGCATCTGAGAACCTCCGGCACGATCCTGCCCTGGCAATATTACCAGGCAGGTTTTTCCACCACCGGCGCATGGCGCGAGGTGCGGTTGCCTCTTGCGAGCTTTGAACGCTCGGGACGCTTTCTCGGCAAAACCCCGAAGGCCTCCAGCCTCAAATCGATCGGCATCGTCGCCTTCGGACGCGATCACAAGGCCGACGTCGAAATCCGTGAAGTCGGCTTCTACTGACTGGCGACCTATGGTGAGCCAGGCATAGTCCCTGTTGCCACTGGTAAACCTGCCGATCAGATGGACCACGCCGCAGCAAACAGCTAGACAAGACTATGGCTGACAGCGAACCGGGACCATGCATGCCGGTCTCCCTGCGCGACAAAAAAGGATCTCGCACCATGGCCGATACCCCCTTCTTTGACGGTCACAATGATTTCCTGCTCAGATTGCGGGGGGCGCCGGATCAGCGCAAGACGCTCTGGCTGGAGCAGGGAACCGAAGGCCATCTCGATCTGCCGAGGATGCAACAGGCCGGTTTCGCCGGCGGTTTCTTTGCCATCTACATTCCCTCGCCACATGACGAGAATGCGTCTGATTACCAGGCAATGATGGACAACCCGCCCTATGATCTGCCGCTGCCTGCGCTGATGAACGCGAGCGAAGCCCAGTCCACGGCCCTTAAGATGGCCGGGCATCTGATGTGGATGGAGCGGGCCTCCAAGGGCGCACTCAGGATCTGCCGCAGCTCCGCTGATCTGCGCGCCTGCATGGCGGACGGAACCATTGCCGCGATCATGCATATGGAAGGCGCGGAAGCCATCGGGCCCGATCTCGACGCACTCTACGCTTTCCATGCCATGGGCCTGCGCTCGCTCGGCCCGGTGTGGAGCCGCCCGACCGTGTTCGGCCACGGCGTCCCGTTCCGCTTTCCCGGCGATCCGGACACCGGACCCGGCCTGACCGAAGCCGGCAAGGACCTGGTCAGGGCCTGCAACGAGCTCAAGATCATGATCGACCTGTCGCATCTCAATGAGAAAGGCTTCAATGATGTCGCAAGCCTCACGGATGCGCCGCTGGTCGCCACCCATTCCAACGCCCACGCGGTCACGCGTTCAACCCGCAACCTCACCGATCGGCAGCTTGCGATGATCCGCGAGAGCGGCGGCATGGTCGGCCTCAACTACGCCACCGTGTTCCTGCGCGAGGATGGCCGCAAGTCAACCGATTGCGGCTGGGACCCGGTGATGCGCCACCTCGATCATCTCGTCGAAAAGCTCGGCGAAGACCATGTCGGCTTCGGCTCCGATTTCGACGGCGCCGACCTCCCCGACGTCATCGGCGACGTCACCGGCGTCCAGGTTTTGATAGAGCAGATGCGCAAGCATCAATACGGCGAAGAGCTGATCGAGAAAATTGCCTGCAAGAACTGGACTTCGCTGCTGGAGCGGACGTGGGGCGAATAGGCTCCCGCTTACGAGGGGTTACACGTTCCGCTTAAGCCCTGAAATCCGCGCCAACACGGCATTGGCCGCATCCAGCACATTCGAGCCAGGCCCGAAAATCTCGGCAACGCCCTTTTCGCGCAGGAACGCGTAGTCCTGTTCGGGGATAACGCCGCCGACGACCACCTGGATGTCGGCGCGGCCCTTGTCTTTCAGGCGGTCGATCAGCTCCGGCACCAGCGATTTGTGTCCTGCGGCGAGCGATGAGACGCCGACCACGTCGACGCCGAGTGCGATCGCCCTGTCGGTGACTTCCGCCGGCGTTTCGAACATGTCGGTGAGGGCCACCTTGAAGCCCATGTCGGCGAAGGCGGTGGCAATCACCTTGGCGCCGCGGTCGTGACCGTCCTGGCCCATCTTTGCGACCAACACATGCGGCGCGCGGCCCTTATCAGTCTTGTAGTCCGCGATGCGCGACTGGATCGCCTGGTACTCCGGATCATCGTGATAGACATTCTCGTAGACCCCGCTGATCACCTTGGTCACGGCATGGTGACGGCCGCCGAAGCCGCGTTCCATCGCGTCGGAAATCTCGCCCAGCGAGGCCCGTGCCCGTGCCGCATCCACGGCAGCAGAGAGCAGATTGCCCTTGCCGGATTTTGCCACCTGTTCCAGCGCCGCGATCGCGGCTTCGTGAGCATTCGGGTCGCGGCTGTCGCGCATCTTCTTCAGTCGTGCCACCTGGCCGGCGCGCACCTTGTCGGTATCGATGTTGAGAATATCGACCTGCGGCTCGTCGGCCAGCCGGAACCGGTTGACCCCGACAATGACGTCCTCACCCCGGTCGATCCGCGCCTGCCGCCGCGCGGCGGCTTCCTCGATCCGCATCTTCGGCAGGCCCTGCTCGACGGCCTTGGTCATGCCGCCGAGCGCCTCGACCTCGGCGATCAGTTCCCAGGCTTTCTCCGCCAGATCAGCCGTCAGCTTCTCGACATAATAAGAGCCGCCAAGCGGATCGACGACATTGGTAACGCCCGTCTCATGCGCCAGAATGAGCTGGGTGTTGCGGGCGATGCGGGCAGAGAACTCCGTCGGCAGCGCGATGGCCTCGTCAAACGAATTGGTGTGCAGCGACTGGGTGCCGCCGAGCACCGCCGCCATCGCTTCGAACGCGGTCCGGACCACATTGTTGTAAGGGTCCTGCTCGGTCAGAGACACGCCGGAGGTCTGGCAATGGGTGCGAAGCATCTTCGAGCGCTCCGACTTGGCGCCGAAGTCGGTCATGATCTTCGACCACATCTGCCGCGCCGCGCGCAGTTTCGCCGCTTCCATGAAGACGTTCATGCCGATGCAGAAGAAGAAGGACAGCCGTCCTGCAAAGGCGTCGACATCGAGCCCTTTGCTTTGGGCTGCACGGACATATTCCATGCCGTCGGCCAGCGTATAGGCCAGCTCCTGCGCCAGCGTCGCGCCCGCTTCCTGCATGTGGTAGCCAGAAATCGAGATCGAGTTGAATTTGGGCATTTCCTTCGAGGTGAACTCGATGATGTCGGCCACGATACGCATCGAGGGTTCGGGCGAATAGATATAGGTGTTGCGGACCATAAACTCCTTGAGGATGTCGTTCTGCACCGTGCCGGTGAGCGCTTTGCGCTCGACGCCCTGTTCCTCGCCCGCAACGATGAACATCGCCAGCACCGGGATGATGGCGCCGTTCATGGTCATCGACACGCTCATCTCGCCCAGCGGAATGCCGTCGAACAGGATTTTCATGTCCTCGACCGAATCGATTGCCACACCGGCCTTGCCGACATCGCCGGTCACCCGCGGGTGGTCGGAATCATAGCCCCGGTGGGTGGCGAGATCGAAGGCCACCGACAGGCCTTTCTGACCGGCCGCGAGGTTCTTGCGGTAAAACGCGTTGGATTCCTCCGCCGTCGAAAAGCCCGCATATTGCCGGATCGTCCAGGGCTGTCCGGTGTACATGGTGGCCCGCACCCCGCGGGTGAATGGCGCAAAGCCCGGCAGCTCGGACGCGGCACTCTCGGGCAGGTCCTCTTCTGTATAGAGCGGCTTCAGCGTGATGCCTTCGGGCGTTTCGGTGTTCAGGCTCTCGATCGGCTTGCCTTTGAGATCCCTGGTGGCGAGATCGAGCCAGTCGCGGGTGGTTTTGGTCATGTCAGATCCTTTCACCTCTCCCAGGCAGGATGGCGGACTGCGCGATCCATCCCCCTCCCCCTTGAGGGGAGGGGTTAGGGGTGGGGGTAAATCTCGTTCCGGGTACGGGGGACGAATGACGCGGCGCGCAAGCACCCCCACCCGGCTCTGTCGCGCTCCGCGCGCCAATTGCCGACCTCCCCTCAAGGGGGAGGTGGGGAGCCGGTAACCCTTGCAGCGGACGATCTTCAACCTGCCGTGGGACCGACGTTTCAGCAGGAGTGACAAAGCGGCGGCTCGCACCTTGCCCCTCCCCCTTGTGGGGGTCCGAAGGACGGGCGAGACCCGTGGCTCGCCCGGTTGGGGAGGGGAGTTTCAACGTGAGCAAGGCGTTCACTTGGCAAACTCCATGATGATCTCGTCGACGGCGAGGCTGTCGCCGGCCTTCACCGGGATGCGCGAGACGATGCCCTTGCGCTCGGCCTTGAGCACATTCTCCATCTTCATTGCCTCGACCACGGCCAGCGTCTGGCCTTCCTGCACCTCGTCGCCCTCATTGACGGCGATCGAGACGATCAGGCCCGGCATCGGGCAAAGCAGCAGGCTGGATGTATCGGGCGCCACCTTTTCCTTCATCAGCCGGGCCAGCTCGGCAACGCGCGGGCTGAACACCTGTACCTTCACGTCGACGCCCAATTGCCGCAATCGCCATCCGGCGTCGGCGGGTTCGACCTTGATGGCGTTTGTAACCCCGTCGATATCGAAGATCGCCAGCTTGGCCCCCGGCGTCCAGTCGGTCATCACGGCCAGCGGTTCCCGGCCCGGCAGCCGCACCATGTAGACGTCGTCGGTGTCGTCGATATGGCCGGTGATCTCACTGTCCGCGATCCGCACCACCTTGTCCTCATGTGCCCGCTTTTCCGCCTGGCTGAACCTCGCCCCGGAAATTTGAGCATTGCGCTCGCCCAGGATATGGCTGAGCAGAAGCGCGGCGATGGCAAAGCGTTCGACGGTCGCTTCATTGGGTGGAACCGGGGCAAAGCCGTCGGGATACTCCTCGGCAATGAAGCCGGTCGACAGCCGTCCCTCGCGCCAGCGCGGATGCTGCATCAGCGCGGAAAGAAACGGCAGATTGTGACCGATGCCCTCGACCTCGAACCGGTCCAGCGCGTCAGCCATGGCATCGACCGCTTCGAGCCGGGTCGGTGCATGGGTGCACAGCTTGGCGATCATCGGATCATAGAACATCGAGATCTCCGAGCCTTCGCTCACCCCGGTGTCATTGCGGATGGTGATGCCGTCGATCTTGCCTTCCTGCGGCGGCCGGTAGCGCGTCAGCCGGCCGATCGAGGGCAGGAAGTTGCGGTAGGGATCCTCGGCATAGAGCCGGCTTTCGACCGCCCAGCCATCAAGCGTCACATCGTCCTGGCTGAAGGGGAGTTTTTCACCGGCGGCGACCCGGATCATCTGCTCAACCAGATCGACGCCGGTGATCAGTTCCGTCACCGGATGCTCCACCTGCAACCGCGTGTTCATTTCCAGAAAATAAAATTTGCGGTGCTTGTCGACGATGAATTCCACGGTGCCAGCCGACTGGTAATCCACGGCCTTTGCCAGTGCCACCGACTGTTCGCCCATGGCCTTGCGGGTCGCCTCATCCAGGAACGGCGAGGGGGCTTCCTCCACCACCTTCTGGTTCCGCCGCTGGATCGAACATTCGCGTTCGCCCAGATAGATTGCATTGCCGTGGCTGTCGGCGATCAACTGGATCTCGATGTGGCGTGGCTCTTCGACGAATTTCTCGATGAAGATCCGGTCGTCGCCAAACGAGCTCGCCGCTTCGGATTTCGAGCGGGAAAAGCCCTCGCGCGCCTCGGCGTCGTTCCAGGCGATCCGCATCCCCTTGCCGCCACCGCCGGCAGAGGCCTTGATCATCACCGGATAGCCGATCTCGGCGGCGATCTTCGCCGCGTGGGCCTCATCATCGATCAGCCCCATATGGCCGGGCACGGTCGACACACCGGCTTCCGCGGCGATCTTCTTGGAGGTGATCTTGTCGCCCATCGCCTCGATGGCTTTGACCTTGGGGCCAATGAAGGCGATCCCCTCCTTCTCCAGTGCATCGCAGAACGAGGCCCGCTCGGACAGGAAACCGTAACCGGGGTGCACCGCCTGCGCGCCGGTCTGCTTGCACGCGGCAATGATCTTGTCAGCAATCAGATAGGACTGGTTGGCGGGCGGCGGACCGATATGCACGGCCTCATCGGCCATCTCCACATGCATCGCGTTGCGGTCGGCATCGGAATAGATGGCGACCGTCTTGATGCCCATCTTCTTCGCGGTCTTGATCACCCGGCAGGCGATTTCACCACGATTGGCGATGAGGATTTTGGAAAACATGCACTTCTTCCCCCGCTGATGGGCCGGCGGCCCGTTACTAACCGTCGTCATCCTCGGGCTTGACCCGAGGACCCAATACTTCAGTGCCTGCAGCACCGGCCACTCACAGCCTCGTCTGGTTATGGATCCTCGGGTCAAGCTCGAGGATGACGAGATGCTTGAGGCTCGACCTAAACCTCCAGCACATCCTCGAATGCGTCGGGCATACTCACCCGCCCCACGCGCTCGTCGATCCGGAGCATCGCCGTGTAGGACTGCGGATCAAAAGACTCTTCGGCCGGCACGATTTCACGGCCGAACAGCCAGCTGATGCGACCGGCATCGAGATTGCCGCGCTCAAACGGCTCATCGCCGAACTTGTGCCACAACGCGTGGAGGAACGCGGTGTCGGCGAGCTTCTCCGTCGGCGTCCGGTCCGCCATACGCTGGCGCTTGATGATCGCCGTCACGCCGCGCGGATTCGCGCGGCGGATGGTGAACTGGAACCCCGTGCCGGGCAGGCCGGACGGGATCCCACGATGCTTGGTCATTTCAGGCAGTTTTGCCATTCATGCCCCACCTTCTTTTGCGGCTTCGAGCTTGTCTTGCGTGCGAAGCTCGAAGTCCGATGCGTCATGGCGCTCATGCAACTGCTCGGACAACTCGCCGAAAGACTTGTTGACGATGCGGCCACGCTCAACGGCCGGGCGCTCAGCGATCTGGTCGGTCCAGCGGGTGACGTTCTTGTAGGATGTCACATCGAGGTAATCGCCAGCCTCATAGGCTCCGCCTTTGATCAGTCGGCCATACCAGGGCCAGATCGCCATATCGGCAATCGAGTACTCCATGCCAGCCATATATTCATTGTCAGCCAGATGCCGGTCGAGCACGTCGAGCTGGCGCTTGACCTCCATGGCGAAGCGGTCGATGGCATACTGGATCTTCATCGGCGCATAGGCATAGAAGTGCCCGAAGCCGCCACCGAGATACGGGCCTGAGCCCATCTGCCACATCAGCCAGCTGATGGCTTCCGTACGCGCCTTGTGATCGGTGGGCAGGAATGCCCCGAATTTCTCCGCGAGATAGATCAGGATCGAGCCGCTTTCGAACACCCGTGTCGGCTCCGGTGTGGAGTGATCCATCAGGGCAGGGATCTTCGAGTTCGGATTGGCCTCGACAAAGCCCGAGCCGAACTGATCACCATCGCCGATATTGATCAGCCAGGCGTCATATTCCGCGCCCGAATGCCCGGCAGCCAGAAGCTCCTCGAGCATCACGGTCACCTTCACGCCATTGGGTGTTGCCAGCGAATAAAGCTGCAGCGGATGCTTGCCGACCGGCCGCTCCTTGTCATGCGTTGCACCGGCGATCGGCCGGTTGATATTGGCAAACTGGCCGCCATTGCCCTTCTGCCATTCCCATACTTTCGCCGGCTGATAACCAGCGGGGAAATTGTTCTCGGGCGGGAATTTTGTGTCATCAGTCATGAAATCTGGTCCTTGTTGGTGAGATAAGGTTCACCTCGGAATATAGGTAGTTTGCAGGCGATTGCAGCAGGGGAATTGGCTGTACGGTGTGTCAACCTCCCCCTTGAGGGGAGGTCGGAGAGACAAGCGCAGCGCAGGCGATCCGGGTGGGGGGTCATTGAGCCCACGTCGCGCCCATACCCCCACCCGGATCAGCTGCGCCGCCCGCTTCGCGTCCGCCTTGCTTCTCCGACCTCCCCTCAAGGGGGAGGTGGCGCATACGTTCGCCACTGCACTCATCTCAGACATCATCATATCAGCCCGCATAATCCGCGTCGCTCACATGCTCGAGCCAGACCACCGCAACACCGTCCAGAGCTTCCTGGATGGCCAGATGCGTCATCGCCACATCGGGCGAGGCGCCATGCCAGTGTTTCTCGCCGGGTTCGAACCAGACCACATCGCCCGGCCGGATCTCCTCGATCGGTCCACCCTCGCGCTGCGCCCGGCCGAGACCCGACGTCACGATGATCGTCTGCCCCAGCGGATGCGTGTGCCAGGCCGTCCGCGCGCCCGGCTCGAATGTCACCGATGCGCCCTGAACCCGCCCCGGCGCCTCTGCCGCAAACAGCTTGTCGAGGCGCACTGCGCCGGTGAAGTAATCATCCGGCCCTTTGTCCGATGCCGTCGCTCCGGCGCGTGTGATCTTCATGGCGTGGTCCTTTGGGTGGGGAAATCGATTGTCATTCTTGGTTCTTTTCAAAGGAATTCGGCCCAGCTATGCAAGTTGCATACATCTCGGCACCCAAGTGTGTCACAACAGCAGCGTGGAGGAAAAAGCCAAACTCCAGCGTGTCAGAATGCAGGTTGTCCATATCGATTGATACGACATCTATTAGGCCGATTGATTTCAAAGCAAAAATTATGCTTTCAGGGAATTCGTCTAATATTATTTTATATTCTAATTCTGGCTTATAGTATGAACCATCCGCGGCTTCATCAGAATACATCTCTATGTTGGATATTTTTGCTCCTGGAAAATCAAAAAAATCTACTCCTACGCCAATTAGTGATTCCAAATCGCTATGCAGCAGAATCTCACCTGACGCCTTTTTGTCTTCAATCTCTTTGAGCTTCAATTTCAAATTATATAAGCATGATGTTTCTCGTTTCTCATAAGGCGCATCCGCAAAATGCAAAGGGCGGGTCGGATCAAAGCAAATAAAATTTAGCAATTCTACGTGTTTGGAATCCAGTCGAGACAGTATATCTAGAAAAATTAGGTGGTTTTCTTTGTTGTTTAATGAAGAGCTTGCTAGCAGGTTGGCCCAGGCATCAACCAAAACTTCATTAGTAATATCTTCTTGGGACGCTTTCTCCATAAAGTTTGCGAGAAATTTTAAGGGGACCGGTTTGGATTGCTGGCCCTCAAGCGCAAGCCTAGATTGCGCTTTTGAGGCTATTTGCAGCAACACATCTTCACGTTGAAGGCGTATTTGATCTGCTTTCAAGCCTCGAGCTTCTGTAAAGGGGCGAAACGCGTCAACGAGAGCGTCGAGAGATCGTCCCAACGAGCTGCTCGGAACTTCACCTTTGATCTCAGCTTTTGCACTAAGTCCAACATCGACCTTGATCGGCGACTTGTCGCTTCCCTCTGCCATTAGCCTCTCACAACGGAATGTTGTTGTGCTTGCGCAGCGGCTGGGTGACCTTTTTGGTCTTCAGCATTTCGAAGGCGCGGACCACGCGGCGGCGGGTCGAGTGCGGCATGATCACCTCGTCGATGAAGCCGCGCTGAGCGGCGACGAAGGGGTTGGCGAAACGGTCTTCATAGTCCGCCGTGCGCTGCGCGATCTTGTCCGGATCGCCAAGTTCGGAGCGATAGAGGATCTCGGTTGCGCCCTTGGCCCCCATCACCGCGATCTGTGCCGTCGGCCAGGCATAGTTGACGTCGGCGCGGATATGCTTGGAGGCCATCACGTCGTAAGCGCCGCCATAGGCCTTGCGGGTGATCACGGTGACCTTCGGCACGGTGGCCTCGGCATAGGCAAACAGCAGTTTCGCGCCATGCTTGATGATGCCGCCATATTCCTGGGACGTGCCCGGAAGGAAGCCCGGCACGTCGACCAGCGTCAGGATCGGAATGTTGAAGGCGTCGCAGAAGCGCACGAAGCGGGCTGCTTTCTTGGACGAATCGATGTCGAGGCAACCCGCCAGCACCATTGGTTGGTTGGCGACGACGCCGACAGTGGTCCCGTTCAACCGGATGAAGCCGCAAAGAATGTTCTTGGCATGGTTCGCCTGGATCTCGAAGAAGTCGCCCTCATCGGCCACCCGAAGGATCACCTCGCGCATGTCATAGGGCTTGTTCGGATTGTCCGGGATCAGCGTATCAAGCGCATTCTCGAGCCGGTCGGCGCGGTCGGCGGTCGGAAGCTCCGGTGGTGTCTCGCGACTCGACAGCGGAAGGAAATCGAACATCCGGCGGATCTCGATCAGCGCCTCGACATCATTGTCATAGGCCCCATCGGCAACAGAAGATTTCTTGGTGTGGGTGGACGCGCCGCCAAGCTCTTCAGCCGTGACGATCTCGTTGGTCACGGTCTTGACCACATCCGGGCCGGTGACGAACATGTAGCTTGTATCCTTCACCATGAAGATGAAGTCGGTCATGGCCGGAGAATAGACCGCGCCGCCCGCGCAGGGGCCCATGATCACTGAAATCTGCGGGATTACGCCCGAGGCCTGCACATTGCGCCAGAACACCTCGGCATAGCCGCCGAGCGAGGCCACGCCTTCCTGGATTCGCGCGCCGCCGGAATCGTTCAAGCCGATCAGCGGAGCGCCGTTTTGCACGGCGAGATCCATGATCTTGCAGATCTTCTCTGCATGGGTTTCCGACAATGAGCCGCCGAACACGGTGAAATCCTGGGAGAAAACATAGACCGGGCGGCCATTGATGGTGCCCCAGCCGGTAATCACGCCGTCGCCCGGATAAACCTGCTGCTCCATGCCGAAATCGGTGCAGCGATGGGTCTTGTACATGTCGTACTCTTCGAACGACCCCTCATCAAGCAGCACGTCAAGGCGTTCACGTGCGGTCAGCTTGCCCTTGGCGTGCTGTGCATCGATCCGTTTTTGGCCGCCACCCAGCCGGGCTTCCGCGCGCCGCTGTTCGACTTCTTCGATAATGTCGCGCATTCAAGTCTCCCCTTTTTGCCACCATCACCGATATTGCCGGAAACACCAAGCAGGCCCAACCCGGTATGGCCGCAGCAGCAGCCGTGAGTGGTAGCGCGATTGGAGCTAAGGCAACAGGGTTGAAAAGGTAAGCATGTTGCACTAGCAATGTTTGCAACTGTATTTTTGCAATATTGCGAAGTTTGATGCGCGCACGCAAACTCTTCATTGGCGGAAAGATCCGCGCCATCCGCGGCGAGCAGGGCCTCACGCAGGCAGGCTTTGCCACCAAGCTTGGCATATCGACCAGCTATCTCAACCAGATCGAAAACAACCAGCGCCATGTCAGTGCGTCCGTGCTGCTGGCGCTGGCGGAAGCCTTTTCGGTCGATATCACCACCTTGTCGGATCAGGACACCGACCGGCTGCTAGCCGATGTGTCCGAGGCGCTGGCCGATCCGGTCTCGGGCGGAACCCAGCCCTCGCTCACCGACGTCAAGCTGGTGGTGCAGAACGCGCCTTCCTTCGCGCGCGCATTCGTCGCCCTGCACCAGGCCATGCGCCGCTCCGGCGATCAGCTTGCCGAGCTCGACGAGACTCTGGAACGGTCCGGCGCGCTGACAGATCCTACCCCCTATGAAGAGGTCCGTGACTTCTTCCATTATGTCGACAACTACATCCATGAGCTCGATCTGGCCGGCGAGGCGCTGAACCAGGAGCTGGCAAAAAGCCGCGGCGTCAGCCTCAAGGCTCTGGCGGATTACATCGAGCGCCGCCACCGCGTCCGGGTGGTGATCGGTGCGGGCGGTGAAGCAGGCGCCGGGCAGGGCGAGGGTGACGCCGTTGGCCTGCGCCGCTTCGATCCGGTCAGCCGCGTGCTCTGGCTCAATCCGCGCAGCCCGGTCTCCACGCAAGCCTTCCAGATCGCCTGCCAGATTGCGCTGATCGAACATGATGCGGTGATGCGCCGGATTATCGAGGAAGCCCGCTTCCGCTCAGCCGATGCCGCCGCGATCTGCCGCATCGGATTGGCCAACTATTTTGCCGGCGCCGCTATCCTGCCCTATGGCGCGTTCGCTGCCGCAGCGCGTGAGCTGCGTCACGATCTGGTGCTTCTGGCCGACCGGTTTTCGACCAGCCTGGAGCAGGTGGCGCACAGGCTATCGACCCTTCAACGTCCCGGCCAGAAAGGTGTGCCGTTTTTCTTTGCCCGGGTCGACAAGGCCGGCAATATCACCAAACGCCACTCGGCGACCAAGCTGCAATTCGCCCGCTTCGGTTCGGCCTGTCCATTGTGGAACGCGCACTCGGCCTTCGAGACTCCGAACCGCATCATAAGGCAACTGGCTGAAACGCCCGATGGCGTGCGCTATCTCTGCCTCGCCACTACAGTCTCGAAACCTTCGGGGGGCTGGCGCGACCCGGTGCAATTCTATGCCCTGGCACTCGGCTGCGAGGTCGCCCACGCAGGCGAACTGGTCTATGCCGATGATCTTGATGTCGCCCGCGCCGAAGCCTTTGAGCCAATTGGCGTCTCCTGCCGGATCTGCGAGCGCCGCGAATGTCACCAGCGCGCCGTGCCGCCGCTCAAACGCCGCCTGCTGGTCGATCCCGACAGGCGCAAGCCGGTTCCCTATGATCTAGATTGACAACCATACTGCGCGCACTGTTCTGCGCAAGACTTGCAGCGGACCGCCCGGGCAGGTTAGGAACCGGGAACAGGCTGAGAATTTGAGTGCCCCAATCACGGGGCCAGCTAGCGAAAGGCCAAGGCAGTGACAGGCACGATCTATGTCCTCAATGGACCCAACCTCAATCTGCTCGGCAAGCGCCAGCCCGACATCTATGGCCATGAAACGCTTGCAGACGTGGAAAGCGCATGCGCTGAGCGCGCCGCTGTTCATGGTCTGAAAACCCGCTTCCTGCAGTCCAATGCCGAACATCAGCTGATCGACTGGATCCATGAAGCTCGCGAGAGTGCGGTTGCCATCGTCATCAATCCGGCCGCCTACACCCACACCTCGGTGGCGATCCTTGATGCGCTCAATGCCTTTGAAGGTCCGGTGATCGAAGTCCACATTTCCAATGTGCACAAGCGTGAGGACTTCCGTCATCATTCATTTGTGTCGCTGAGAGCCGACGGCGTCATCGCCGGCTGCGGAACGCAAGGCTATCTGCTGGCGATCGATCGTGTGGCAACTGTTCTGGCCGCCAGCTGATGATCACCGCGATCTGGTGTTGGAACGGTGGCGCCGAACCAGCCCGAATCGGAAGATTGCCCCTTCGTTTCAGGAGCGCTTGAGTGCGCGTTTCGATGATCTCCGCAGCCCTGGTGGCAGCTCTTGTCGGCTACGGCTCGACCATTGCCCTGGTGCTAGCCGCCGCAGCCGCTGTTGGCGCGGATTCAGGCCAGACCGCCTCCTGGGTGGCGGCGGTCTGCTTTTCCAAGGCAATCGGCGCCGCGCTTTTGAGCACCTGGAAGAAAATTCCGGTGCTGTTGGCCTGGTCGACGCCAGGCGCAGCACTCATTGCAGCCTCCACCGGGGTCGATATCCACCAGGCCGTTGGTGCGTTCATCTTTGCCGGATTGCTGATTGCATTGACTGCGGCCATCCGTCCGCTCAACCGGGCGGTCAACGCTATTCCTACCGGTGTAGCTTCGGGCATGCTGGCGGGGGTGCTGCTGCCCTTCACCATGGCAGTGGCCCTGCATGCGGCCAATGAAGCCGCGCTGGTCTTGCCGTTGATTGCGGTGTTTGTGGTGGTGCGCCTGATCAATCCGCTGATGGCGGTTCTGGCGGCGCTGATGGCCGGTCTGGCTATGGCCTTTACCTATGGAGGTGCGCCGCCGCCCTCGACTGATGTCGACTGGACCTTGCTGACCTTCGTCAGGCCGGAGTTCAATCCCGCCGTGCTGCTCGGTCTTGGCGTGCCGCTCTATCTCGTCACAATGGCGTCGCAGAACTTGCCGGGCTTTGCCGTGCTGCGCGCCCATGGCTACGAGCCGCCGGTGACCGAAGCGCTTGGCGTGACCGGCATCCTCTCCTCGTTTTTCGCATTGTTCGGCGCGCCTACGATCAACATGGCGGCCATAACGGCCGCCATCTGTTTGGGCGACGACGTTCACCCAGACAAGTCCCAGCGCTGGAAAGTCGGCCTCGCCTATGCAGCGGTCTGGAGCATGCTTGGCCTGTTCGGCCCTGTCATCGTGCCGGCCATTCTCGCAATGCCGCCGGAGATCATTGCGGTGGTGGCCGGTCTCGCGCTGATCCCGCCGCTGATCGGCGCGCTTGTCTCTGCGTTCGATGTGCCGGCAACACGTTTCGCTGCCGCCGCGACATTCGCGGTCACAGCGTCTGGTGTTGCAGCCTTTGGCATAGGGGCCGCGTTCTGGGGGCTGCTGGCGGGTCTTCTGGTCCACCTCCTGGATCATATGAAGCTGCGCTGATCCCTGCGGCGGCGATCACGATCGCATTTGTTTGCGGTGAATTGACACGAGTCAAAGCGCTCGGCCCGCTTTCCGGTCATGGTGCGTCTTTCACCGGAAAGGGGCCGGAATGACAGACGCCAAAAACAAGACTGACATGAAACCTGATGTTGTGACTGCGGAAGTTGATCCGGAGGCCGTGGCCAATGAAAATTTCGACACTGCCCAGGCAGTGGAGACGGATGCCGCACCGGCAAAACCGCCTCGTCTGAACACGGCAGAGATCCGCAAGGATGAAGCCGCAATCGCACAGCTCTTCGAGCAGGGCGTCTACCCCTACAAGACCAGAATGCGCCGGACCGCCTATGAGAAGGAAAAGGCCAAGCTTCAGGTCGAGCTTCTAAAGGCCCAGCGTTGGATCGAGGACACCGGTCAGAAGGTGGTGATGCTGTTTGAAGGCCGGGATGCGGCGGGCAAGGGCGGGACCATCAAGCGCTTCATGGAGCACCTCAATCCACGCATGGCGCGCGTTGTGGCTCTTTCAAAGCCGACTGATCGTGAGCGCTCGCAATGGTATTTCCAGCGCTACATCGAGCACTTGCCCGCAGCCGGTGAAATGGTGCTGTTCGACCGCTCCTGGTACAATCGCGCCGGTGTCGAGCGGGTCATGGGCTTCTGCTCGCCAGCGGAATATCTCGAATTCATGCGCGAGGCGCCGGAGATCGAGCGCATGCTGTCGCGCTCCGGTATCCTGCTTTTCAAATACTGGTTCTCGGTCACGCAAGGCGAGCAGCTGAGGCGCTTTGGCCAGCGCGAGAAGGATCCGCTCAAACAATGGAAGCTGTCTCCCATCGACAAGGCGTCGCTCGACAAATGGGACGACTACACTGAAGCCAAGGAAGCAATGTTCTTCTACACCGACACCGCAGATGCGCCCTGGACCATTGTCAAATCCGACTGCAAGAAGCGCGCGCGGCTCAATTGCATGAAGCATTTCCTGTCCAGTCTGCCCTATCCCAACAAGGATCACCTGATCGTGCATCATCCCGACCGGTTGATCGTTGGCTCGAGCAGCCATGTCATCGGCTCCGATGAGCACATGCTGGGCAAGACCCTGCATCCCGATGTACGCAAATCGAAGGAACCGGCTGCTTAGCCGGCCGGCATCTGTGCAATTGTCAAAGGGCGCCACACGGCGCCCTTTTGGCGTTTCATATCCCGCGGCAATCCGCCGGGCGACTTAAACATTTAATCTCTTGAATATGGATGAGTGCTTATATATATGTAGCGCAAGGCACAATGATGCCTTCGTTGAAGGCGAAAACGATCAAGAGGGATATGGCCATGGAAACCGAATTCACGCCCTGGCTGTCATTGGCAGGTGGTGTTCTGATTGGGCTCTCGGCAATCCTGCTGATGGCGCTTAACGGCCGCATCGCAGGCATGACCGGCATCATGACTGGTATCATTCCGCCATTCTCAGCGGACTGGCCTTGGCGCATTGCCTTTCTTGCAGGAGCCATCGTCGCACCGATTCTGTATCTGGCCGCTGGTGGCGAGATTGCCTATGCGGTCCCGGTTTCCCTGCCTCTTCTGGCACTCGGCGGTCTGATTGTCGGCGTCGGCGTTTACTTTGGCGCGGGCTGCACGTCGGGCCATGGTGTCTGCGGCATGGCCCGGTTTTCGCCGCGCTCGATTGCCGCCACTGTCACCTTCATGATCGCAACCGGAATCACCGTCTATGTGGTTCGTCACATCGCAGGAGCCTGAGCCATGCAGAAACTCATTTCTTCAGGCCTAGCCGGTGCGATCTTCGGTCTTGGCATCGCCATCTCTGGCATGGCCAACCCGGCCAAGGTGCTCAACTTCTTCGACCTCGCCGGAAGTTGGGATCCAAGCCTGATTTTTGTCATGGGAGGCGCGCTGATCACCACCGCAATCGGATATCTTCTGGTCTTCAGGGCCCGCCAGGCCCCGCTGTTTGAAGCCAGTTTTCACTTGCCGATCAACAAGTCCATCGATGCCCGCCTGGTCACAGGCTCAGCCGTCTTTGGAGTAGGCTGGGGCATCGCCGGCTTTTGTCCTGGAGGTGCTATTCCCGCGATTGGATTTGGGGGCGTTCCGGTGATCGCCTTTGTCGGTGCCATGGTGATCGGGATTGTGCTTGCGCGCTCGGTGGACGCTCTGCGACACAAGCCTGCAAAGGCGTTCTGAACAAATCAATGTGACCATCACGGCCCGCGGCTGAGCGGCCCGCCGGGTCTCTGGAAAACAGACACAATGCACGCCATTGTGAATTCAAAGACAGACAACAGGAGATGCTCAAATGCCAAACTATCCCGTGGATATGTCTGTAACCCCCGACGTCAAGGCATTCTTTGATCCCGACACCAACACCATCAGCTATGTGGTCAAGGACCCGGGCTCAAACGCCTGCGCTGTGGTCGATTCCGTAATGGACATCGATTATGCCGCAGGCCGGATCACCTATGGCCATGCCGACGAAATGATCGCCTGGATCACGGCCAACGGGCTCAAGCTCGAATGGATCATCGAAACCCATGTTCATGCCGACCATCTGTCAGCCGCACCTTACATTCAGGAGAAGCTTGGCGGCAAGATCGGGATTGGCGACCAGATTATGGTGGTGCAGGACACCTTCGGCAAGGTGTTCAACGAAGGCACGGAATTCCAGCGTGACGGTTCACAGTTCGATGCCCTCTTCAAGGATGGTGACAGCTACCAGATCGGCGGCATGACGGCCTTTGCGATCTACACGCCCGGCCACACTCCGGCCTGCATGGTTCATGTGATGGGCAACGCCGCCTTTGTCGGCGACACGCTGTTCATGCCCGATGGAGGATCGGCACGTGCCGATTTCCCGGGCGGTGATGCAGGCGTGCTTTATGATTCGATCCAGAAGGTGCTGACATTGCCGGACGATATCCGGCTGTTCATGTGCCATGACTATGGCCCCAATGGCCGCGACATTCAGTGGGAAGCCACGGTGGGCGACGAGAAGGCTCACAATATTCATGTCGGCGGCGGCAAGACCCGCGATGACTTCATCAAGTTCCGAACCGAGCGCGACAAGCAGCTTGGCATGCCGCGCCTGATCATTCCGTCACTGCAGGTCAACATGCGCGCTGGCGAGGTGCCGACCGACAAGGACGGACGGCCGATGCTCAAGGTTCCAGTCAACGGACTTTGAGCGGCGGCCGCATTCAACGATGCAGTCCAGGTACAGGGTTTTGAAGCCCGCCAGATGCCGATTGCTTGCAGCAGGGAACCGATGAGCCGGCTGGAAGAAACTGCGTAAAACAAGGCTCCAAGCGAGGCGCCCCTTTGTTTATCCGGCCCGCCATGAGCGGACCGGTGCCTCTTCCATTCCGCGAGCCGGCGAAGCGCCGCTCCGCCCCAGGAGTCCAAGATGCAGGAGAAATCCACCCTGGCCGATCGGCTATCCCGGTTCATCCCGGTCTTCGACTGGGGCCGAACCTACAACCGCGATGCGCTCGGCAACGACATGGTGGCGGCCGTCATCGTCACCATCATGCTGATCCCGCAATCGCTGGCCTATGCGCTGCTCGCAGGCCTTCCGGCCGAAACCGGCATCTACGCCTCGATTGCACCGATTGTTCTCTACGCGGTTTTCGGCACCAGCCGCGCCCTGGCTGTCGGTCCTGTCGCAGTGGTGTCACTGATGACTGCGGCAGCGATCGGAAACCTTGCAGAACCCGGATCGCCCGAACTGCTGGTGGCAGCAATCACGCTGGCCTTGATTTCAGGCCTCTTCCTGATCCTTCTGGGCGTGTTCCGGCTCGGGTTCCTCGCCAACTTCCTGTCGCACCCGGTCATTGCAGGCTTCATAACCGCGTCGGGAATCCTGATCGCGCTTAGCCAGCTGCGTCATGTTCTCGGCATCTCCGGTGGCGGCGCCAATCTGCCTGAACAAATTGGCTCGCTGATCGAAAACATCGGCCAGATCAATCCGGCTACGCTTGTGATCGGGGTCGGCGCTACGGCTTTCCTGTTCTGGGTCCGCAAGGGGCTGATGCCGCTGTTGCTGGCGACCGGGATGAACCGCAAGCTCGCCGGTGTGCTTGCAAAGGCCGGCCCGGTGGCCGCGGTCGTCGTCACAACCTTTGCCGCCTGGGCCCTTGATCTCAATGCAAGCCACGGTGTGCGCGTGGTGGGCGAGGTGCCGCAGGGCCTGCCGCCGCTGACAATGCCGTCGTTTTCGGCCGACCTCTGGGGCACCCTGATCGGTTCTGCGGTGCTGATTTCGATCATCGGCTTTGTCGAATCGGTCTCGGTGGCGCAGACTTTGGCCGCGCGCAAACGTCAGCGCATCGTCCCCAATCAGGAACTGATCGGCCTGGGTGCCGCCAATGTCGGCGCCGCCTTCACCGGCGGATATCCGGTGACCGGAGGCTTCGCCCGTTCGGTGGTCAATTTCGACGCGGGCGCAGAAACTCCGGCCGCCGGAGCCTACACTGCCCTGGGCCTGCTTCTCGCGGCCATGCTGCTGACCCCGCTGATCTATCATCTGCCGCAAGCCACGCTTGCCGCCACCATCATCGTTGCGGTTCTGTCACTGGTGGATCTGTCGATCCTGAAGAAGACCTGGACCTATTCCCGTGCGGATTTCGCCGCTGTCAGCGCCACCATCTTTCTAACACTAGGATTCGGTGTGGAGATCGGCGTCACCGCTGGTGTTGTCCTGTCGATCCTCATCCATCTCTACAAGTCGTCGCGTCCGCATATGGCGGTGGTCGGCCGGGTGCCGGGCACTGAGCATTTCCGCAATGTCGACCGGCATGCCGTTGAAACCGACAGCGCCATCCTGACTCTCAGGGTCGATGAGAGCCTGTACTTTGCCAATGCGCGATATCTTGAAGACAAGGTCTATGACATGGTTGCGCAGCGTCCGGGCCTAGAGCATTTCATCCTGATGTGCCCGGCGGTCAACGAGATAGACATGAGTGCGCTCGAATCGCTGGAGGCGATCAATGAGCGGCTCAAAGCGCTCAACGTCAAATTCCATCTCAGCGAAATCAAGGGGCCGGTGATGGATCGCCTCAAGACCTGCGACTTCCTAACCCATCTTACCGGCAGGGTGTTCCTGAGCCAGCATCAGGCGATCTGCGAGCTCGCCTGGGATCGGTGATTGAAATGCACAACACTGTCTCGATCCAGGGAAAGGGCATCATTGGCGGTCGATTGATTTTCACGACAGGATTGGTTCATTCCCGGCATTTGTTTTCAGCCATCCTCCCGGTTAAACGCAGGCGGATGGCTTTGTATCGTAGATGGGGGGCGAGAACGGGAATGGCCTCAATTGAGCGGACGAATCCGGATCGCCATAAGGTCGATGCCCTTGCCGCCACCGGCAATGTCGCTGTTGATCGCCAGATATCCTGCCTCGTTGGGCGCCAGCGCGCGGTCATAATCGAGGCTTAGAAGGATGTCGGAGGTGTCGTAGGTCACATCGAAACGGCGGCGGCCGCAATCGCCGAGGACCGAGAAGTCGCATTTCACATAGATCTGGGTTGTCTCAGAGGAGGCTGAGCGCACCGAGATCGCCAGCGCCGATTGACGCCCGGCCAGCGCCTGCATGACATCCGCGCCGAGCGGGACCAGGACTTCTCCCGATTGGTCGCCCGACCTCGAAATGATCCGCAGTATATTGCCATCTTCCTGCTCGATCACCTCTGCGCTGGCGTTGGCCCGGGTTACCGGCGCGCCGTCGCGGCCAGGCGTGTAGACGCTGGCCCACTCGCCTGAAAAGCCCGAGCCGGGATTCAACTGCTGCGGGCCACCTGCGAAATCGTCCCGCGTCAGCGACGGCGGCGGGTTTGGCACGCCGGTATCGCGCTGCGCAGCGGTGGTCAGCGCGCCGCTTTCAATCAGCCACCAGACCCCGATGCCGAGAAAGGACAGCATCACCGCGCCGGAAAAGATCGCGGCGAACACCGGCCGCTTGCGTTTTTCCGGCCTGGCCTTCGGGACCTTGACCTTCTTTGCAGGTTTTTGCAGCTTTGCGGCCCTTTCGGGTCTGGCGGCCGGTGCTACAGGCGCTAGAGGTGCCGCTGACACCTTGTCCGGCCTCACCGGCGCGATATCATCCAGACGTTTTTCAGCCGGTGTTGCTGTGCCGCGTGCTTCCGGTGCGAAATCGAGACGCGCTTCGCCGCCATCGCCCTGGGGCACGTGACCCGGATCAGCCCGTGGCGAGGTTACCAACGGGGCCGAATCGGCCGTCGGGTTCTGCCGTACTGCGGGTGCTTCCACCCTGTCGGGATGAACAATTTCTGCGAACTCTGCTGATTGCATGGTTCCCTGCGGGGCGGAAACCGCGGATACCGATGGAGGGATCGGCGGAGGAGGTTGAGGCGCATCAGCTTCTGGTGGACGCCATTCTGCCTCGATCCCCGCAATCAGCTCTTCAAGCCGGGCCCGGTGAGCCTCGACCCTGCCGACCTCATGCACCCCCTGGCGCTCGAGGCTCCGGTCAAGCGCCAGCCGCGCGGAATCATAGATGCGGACACGTTCCTGCGCTCCGGGAATGCCTGCCCGCTCCAATGCGCCGCGAATTGCCGCTTCCATGCCCTTCAATAGCCCGACTCCGTTTCAGCCCGGTTCTGACGCATCGCACGCGCGCCCTAAAGCACCGAAAACGCCGAATATGCGATGTGCGTAGCGGCTAAGCCGCCAAAACTCAAGCATGTGAGCATCAGGTGGAGTATGGGTGGAGGATATCCTCTTTCAACAAGCCTTTTCAGCGAAGATCGGCTCTGCTATGAAAATTGACGTTTGCGTAAACGTCATATTGATTTGCGAGGCCTTATGACCCTTCCTGCCGTTCTCAAGGACAATTTCCGACTGCCCGTTGTGGCTGCGCCCCTGTTCATCATTTCACACCCCCCGCTGGTCATGGCCCAGTGCAAGGCGGGTGTCATGGGATCGTTTCCCGCACTCAATGCGCGGCCTGAATCCCAGGTCGACGAGTGGCTGGCCGAGATCACGGAAGGACTTGCCGATCACAATGCAAAGAATCCGGATCGCCCGGCAGCACCTTTCGCCGTCAACCAGATCGTCCACCGCTCCAACACGCGGCTCGAGCACGACCTGACCATGTGTGTGAAATACAAGGTGCCGGTGGTGATTTCGTCGCTGGGCGCGGTGCCCGAGGTCAATGATGCGATTCATTCCTATGGCGGCATCGTTCTTCACGACATCATCAACAACCGTCATGCCAATTCGGCCATCCGCAAGGGGGCCGATGGCCTGATCGCCGTTGCGGCGGGGGCAGGCGGTCACGCTGGTCCACTGTCACCATTTGCGCTGATCCAGGAGATCCGCGAATGGTTCGACGGCCCGCTTCTGCTTTCTGGTTCAATCGCAACCGGCGGCGCAATTCTTGCGGCCCAGGCTATGGGCGCCGACATGGCCTATATCGGCTCGCCTTTCATTGCCACGGA
>NZ_CM002917.1:527500-576412 GCF_000154705.2 Hoeflea phototrophica DFL-43
CTCCGTAAGTAGTGGCGAGCGAACGCGGACCAGGCCAGTGGCATGATTAAGTAAAGTGGAACCGTCTGGAAAGTCGGGCCGTAGTGGGTGATAGCCCCGTACACGTAATCCTTAGTCATGTCCTAGAGTAAGGCGGGACACGTGAAATCCTGTCTGAACGTGGGGGGACCACCCTCCAAGCCTAAGTACTCGTGCATGACCGATAGTGAACAAGTACCGTGAGGGAAAGGTGAAAAGCACCCCGACAAGGGGAGTGAAATAGTACCTGAAACCGGATGCCTACAAGCAGTCGGAGGGCGTAAGCCTGACGGCGTACCTTTTGTATAATGGGTCAACGACTTAGTGCAGCAAGCAAGCTTAAGCCGATAGGTGTAGGCGCAGCGAAAGCGAGTCTTAATAGGGCGATTAGTTTGTTGCATTAGACCCGAAACCGAGTGATCTAGCCATGAGCAGGTTGAAGGTTGGGTAACACCAACTGGAGGACCGAACCCGCATCTGTTGCAATAGATTGGGATGACTTGTGGTTAGGGGTGAAAGGCCAATCAAACTCGGAGATAGCTGGTTCTCCGCGAAATCTATTTAGGTAGAGCGTCGACCGAATACCCTCGGGGGTAGAGCACTGGATGGGCTATGGGGACTCACCGTCTTACTGATCCTAACCAAACTCCGAATACCGAGGAGTACTAGTCGGCAGACACACGGCGGGTGCTAACGTCCGTCGTGAAGAGGGAAACAACCCTGACCTCCAGCTAAGGTCCCCAAGTCATGGCTAAGTGGGAAAGGATGTGAGACTCCCAAAACAACCAGGATGTTGGCTTAGAAGCAGCCATCATTTAAAGAAAGCGTAACAGCTCACTGGTCTAAATAAGGGGTCTTGCGCCGAAAATGTACCGGGGCTAAAGCCATGCACCGAAGCTGAGGATGTGCAGTTTACTGCACGTGGTAGCGGAGCGTTCCGTAAGCCTGTGAAGGGAGACCCGTGAGGGCTCCTGGAGGTATCGGAAGTGCGAATGTTGACATGAGTAACGATAAAGGGAGTGAGAGACTCCCTCGCCGAAAGACCAAGGGTTCCTGCTTAAAGTTAATCTGAGCAGGGTTAGCCGGCCCCTAAGGCGAGGCCGAAAGGCGTAGTCGATGGGAACCACGTTAATAATCGTGGGCCTGGTGGTAGTGACGGATCTCGTGTGTTGTATCTCCTTATTGGATTGGAGGTGCAGCGAAGAGGTTCCAGGAAATAGCTCCACCGTATAGACCGTACCCGAAACCGACACAGGTGGTCAGGTAGAGAATACCAAGGCGCTTGAGAGAACTGCGTTGAAGGAACTCGGCAAATTGCACGCGTAACTTCGGAAGAAGCGTGACCCTTTTCTGCGCAAGCAGATGAGGGTGGCACAGACCAGGGGGTAGCGACTGTTTATCAAAAACACAGGGCTCTGCGAAGTCGCAAGACGACGTATAGGGCCTGACGCCTGCCCGGTGCCGGAAGGTTAAGAGGAGAGGTGCAAGCTTTGAATCGAAGCCCCGGTAAACGGCGGCCGTAACTATAACGGTCCTAAGGTAGCGAAATTCCTTGTCGGGTAAGTTCCGACCTGCACGAATGGCGTAACGACTTCCCCGCTGTCTCCAACGCAGACTCAGTGAAATTGAATTCCCCGTGAAGATGCGGGGTTCCTGCGGTCAGACGGAAAGACCCCGTGCACCTTTACTATAGCTTTACACTGGCATTCGCCAAGGCATGTGTAGGATAGGTGGTAGGCTTTGAAGCGTGGGCGCCAGCTCGCGTGGAGCCATCCTTGAAATACCACCCTTATCTTCGTGGATGTCTAACCGCGGCCCGTTATCCGGGTCCGGGACAGTGTATGGTGGGTAGTTTGACTGGGGCGGTCGCCTCCGAAAGAGTAACGGAGGCGCGCGATGGTAGGCTCAGACCGGTCGGAAATCGGTCGTCGAGTGCAATGGCATAAGCCTGCCTGACTGCGAGACTGACAAGTCGAGCAGAGACGAAAGTCGGTCATAGTGATCCGGTGGTCCCGCGTGGAAGGGCCATCGCTCAACGGATAAAAGGTACGCCGGGGATAACAGGCTGATGACCCCCAAGAGTCCATATCGACGGGGTTGTTTGGCACCTCGATGTCGGCTCATCGCATCCTGGGGCTGGAGCAGGTCCCAAGGGTTTGGCTGTTCGCCAATTAAAGCGGTACGTGAGCTGGGTTCAGAACGTCGTGAGACAGTTCGGTCCCTATCTGCCGTGGGTGTAGGAATATTGATAGGATCTGTCCCTAGTACGAGAGGACCGGGATGGACGTATCTCTGGTGGACCTGTTGTCGTGCCAACGGCATAGCAGGGTAGCTATATACGGAATGGATAACCGCTGAAGGCATCTAAGCGGGAAACCAACCTAAAAACGAGTATTCCCTGAGAGTCGTGGAAGACTACCACGTTGATAGGCTGGGTGTGGAAGCGCAGTAATGTGTGAAGCTTACCAGTACTAATAGCTCGATCGGCTTGATCGTTCTCATTGCTTGTGCTCATCTTGAAGTGCAAAGCACTTCAACAATGACATGTCCTCACGGATGAGCGTCACTAACGTGACTATCCTCCGGACGGGGCGGCCAAAAGTGGCCGGCGCGCAGTCGCGCTTGCAGAGCTTTGCTCTGGTTCCTTGTCCCTGATCTATCAGGGGAAAGAAATTCGAAGCATCGCTTCGCAAGGGCAAGTTCCCGTCGCCAATCATTTGGCGCGCCGTCTGCAGCGCAGCAATCGTCAGATTGCGGCAGCGTGAAGACAAAACAGACGTGTTCAAAGACAAAGGGTTAGCCGCCCGCCAGCTTCTCATACAGATTTACTGAAATGTTCTGTCTTAGAACATGGTCAGCCAATGCGTCCTGCGAGGCAACGAGCAGGACAAGCTGCATTGGCCAGTAAAAATGTTGCGCTTTGCCGACCTGGTGGTTATGGCGGGGCGGCTGCACCCGGTCCCATTCCGAACCCGGCCGTGAAACGCCCCAGCGCCGATGGTACTTCGTCTTAAGACGCGGGAGAGTAGGTCGCTGCCAGGTCTGCAAAGCGCAACAAAATCTTCTCACATTACGAAAATTGGAACCGCCGCGGGTCGCATATCGCGGCCCGTTTTTGCTTTGAACGCCTTGAGTAATCATCAAGGCAACCCAAGGGCCCGAGCAGCCCCGCCGAAACCCAGGGAGCAACGCTCCCAAGGCCGGCAAAAATCCGGGCAGATCCCGGAGCGCTCAGATCTTAACGCGGGGTGGAGCAGTCCCCGCCGACCCGCAGGAGCATCGCTCCGAGGACCGGCAAAGCAAAAAAACCCGGGCAAAACCCGGAGCGCTCAGAACTTAACGCGGGGCATGGAGCAGCCCCCGTCGACCCGCAGAGGCAAAGCCTCGAGGACCGGCAAAGCAAAAAAATCCGGGCAGATCCCGGAGCGCTCAGAACTTAACGCGGGGTGGAGCAGCCCGGTAGCTCGTCAGGCTCATAACCTGAAGGTCGCAGGTTCAAATCCTGCCCCCGCAACCAAATCATAAACATAACAATCATAAAAAAAACGGTAAAACACCAGGGACTTTGGTGTTCCTGAGCAAAACTAAATGCATGGCGTGAAAAACCTACGCCCGCAGCCGTGGAAATACCTCCAGAATCCGTAACTTGCAGAAAAACCGCTTTGCTTTTGCTGTGCAATCGCCGGCCTAATCAACGGCTCGCAGGGTCAAACCCAACCAACGAGGCTGAAACAAGACGAGCCTAGTAAATCCATCTCCCGGCAACACATCACAAGATGGTTCAGGCTTTGTCCTGCCCTGAATCGGCCGGTTCAGTGGTATCTGCATGAGCTGGGCCATCGTTCTGGGGCAGGCCAGCGGCCTGGCGGGGGGCGGTCAGGTCGTCCGGATGATTGACCCCGAAAATGCTGACCTTGGAACGTTTGCCGCGGACCGAAATCTTCTGTTGTGCGGAGATCGGGACAGCCAGTTCGGCCGCTGTGATAACATCTTCCGATATGCACAGGGTGCAGCCGAGATCCTTGGTTGCGGCTTCCAGTCGGCTTGCCACATTGACCGTGTCGCCGATCGCGGTCAGGCCCCGCGCCGAGCCATAGCCCATCTCGCCCAGAATGACGGTTCCGGTGTGCAGGCCGATGCCCATTCTCAGGGGTTCATCAAGCTCGCCCACCAGTTGTTCGTTGAGGGTTCGAAGCCGGCCGATCATCTCTCCGGCAGAGGAAAGGGCGGCTTCGGCGGCAGGCCTGACGTCGCTGTCAACGCCGAAAAGCGCCATGAATCCATCGCCCAGGAATTTGTCGATGCGTCCGCCCTGGCTTTCAACCACCTCACCCATGGCCTTGGAGAACTGATTGATCAGATAGACCACATCGAACGGCAATCGGGTTTCAGTCATCTTGGTGAAGTCGCGCAAATCCACAAACATGACTGTAGCGGTCTTCTCCCGCCCATTCGACCAGGGGGAAACGGTCCGGGCGGTCTTGACAGTGACGTCTGAAGGCAACAGCCTCTGAACCTTGATGTCACCTTCCGGGCGCAGCTGACAGGCGAGGCGGACATTCTCGGGTGCGCGGATCCGCTCAAGCACTCGGCTTTCGGCCTCAAGCGGCGGTGTGGTCGGGACTGCCGTCTCGATGATCTGCACTCGGCAGGTTGAGCAGCGTCCGCGGCCACCGCAAACGCTCGCATGTGGAACACCGGCTCCCTGGCTTGCCTCGAGAACGGTTCCTCCCTTGTTGACCACCACCTTTGGCCCGTCGAGATAGGTAATGGTGATCTCTTTGCTGCGCCGCCGCGCCGCACGGCGGAGGATTTGCAACACGATCACGGCCAGAACCGCGCCGCTGAGCACCCACCGTGTCGCATCCATGTCCGCTGTCAGGGATGTCCAGGTCTGCGGGTCGGTTACATTCAACTCCTCACGATAGGTGTCCATGAACTCAGGGTCTTGGGCAAGCAACTCCACTCTGCGGCCGGCAGAAAGGAAACCTGCCAACGAGACCGCCGGGATAAGTGTGGCCAGCACCAGTCCGACCGGCTCGAACCAAGAGCGATACCAATCCTTGAATCGGGACCACATGTAGAGCCCGATGCAGCCATGAACCCAGGCAGCGACCAGCCCGGCGGCATTCAGAACGATGTAGATTGGCGAACTTATGAATGTGGAAACCAGCACATAGGTGTAGGAGGGGTCCAACCCGTACCGGGCTGATGCGTATCTGGTGCCCATGACATGAACAAGCATCAGGAAAGGGATCGACAGGCCAAGCCCGGCCTGGATCCATTCGCGCAACGTGATCTGCAAGTTGCGGCGAAGCGCCAGTCCAACCAGCGCCGTCACGAAGTGAGTCGCCAAAGCCCAGTAAAGCAGGATGGTGATTGGCAGGAATCCCCAGAACTCCTCCGTGATTTCGCCCGCCGCACTCAGCACTTCATGGGAGATCAACCCGAGGCCGTGGGTGGAAAAATGCGCCAACACATAGAAAAACAGAACCAGGCCGGAACCCGTCCGCATCATTTTGAGCCGCTCTTGCCAAGTGGTTCCGCCTTGCTGGGGTGATGGTTGTGACATTTCTCTCCCGACCGTCAGCGGTTTGACTGTTTTGGACAGGCGCTGCGGATCCTGATTCACACAAAACCAAAAGCCATGACCAATCGCCAATGGCAAGTGCACCGCTCCCGGTCAGGAGCCAAGGGCTATCTCTCACAATCTGCACCAAGAGCCAATCTCTATGTGAGCAACGATTCCTTCCTATTTGCGGCAGACCATGCTCGCACTTCCTCGGTGCCGTCATGTTGAAGCCTTCCAAAGCAAATCGGGCGGCCTGGCCGGATTTGCCAGCCAGGGCTATGTGCGCTGAGTTATCGGCTGGCCTGGTCGAGCGCTTGCCTCCGCCGTATGGGGTTTCCGCAATGGCTGTCAGGAGTTGCAGGGCTATCTGTTCAGCAAGGCGGTGCCGGGCGAGGAGATCGAGGTTGTGCTCCGTGCGCAGCAATCGGCTGCCCGGCAATCACAACCGGACAGAACCTTGCTGCGCCGTTCAGCGTGAGAGCGATACGCTAAAATCGTTGCAGGCGCTGACGGCAGCTGTCACGCCTCATTTCTTGCCTGGCGTCCCGTCGAATTTCTTCTCGAGAGTGTCCCAGCAGTCGATGTAATCGTCCTGAAGCGGGGCTTCCTTGCCGGCAAATTCGGTCAAATGTTGCGGGAAACGGGTCTCGAACATGAACGACATGGTGTTGTCGAGCTTGTCGGGCCCGAGATTCGCGTTGGAGGCCTTTTCAAAGGCTTCGCGGTCGGGGCCATGCGGCAACATCATGTTGTGCAGGCTCATGCCGCCGGGGACAAAGCCCTGAGGCTTGGCATCATACTCGCCATAGATGTTGCCCATCAGCTCGCTCATGATGTTCTTGTGGTACCAGGGCGGACGGAACGTGTCCTCGGCCACCATCCAGCGCTCGCGGAACAGCACGAAATCGATGTTCGCTGTGCCCGGCTGCCCCGAGGGCGCTGTGAGAACGGTGAAGATCGATGGGTCGGGATGGTCGAAAAGGACCGCACCCACCGGGCAATAATTGCGCAGATCATATTTGTAGGGTGCGTAGTTTCCGTGCCAGGCAACCACATCCAGCGGGCTTTGGCCGATCAGGGTTTCGTGGAACTGGCCACACCATTTGATGGTCAGGGTCGAGGGCACTTCGCGATCCTCGAAGGCCGCCACGGGGGCCTTGAAATCGCGCGGATTTGCCATGCAGTTGGCGCCGATCGGACCACGGCCCGGAAGCTCGAACTTCTGTCCGTAATTCTCGCAGACAAAGCCGCGGGCGGGACCCTCAAGCACCTCGACCCGGTAGACCAGCCCGCGCGGGATGATGGCAATCTCCTTGGGCTCGATGTCGATGATGCCGAGTTCGGTCGCAAAGCGCAGCCGTCCCTCCTGAGGCACCACGAGAAGCTCGCTGTCGGCGGAATAGAAGTAGGCGTCCTTCATCGAGTCCGTCACCAGATAGAGGTGGCTCGCCATGCCCACTTGGGTGTTTACATCGCCCGCTGTTGTCATCGTGCGCATGCCGGTAAGCCATGTGAGCGGCGTATCGGAATGTGGCATCGGATCCCAGCGATACTGGCCAAGCGATGTGACGTCCTCAACCACGTTGGGGGCTGATTTCCAGTAGGGCAGCTCGATCTTTGTGTAGCGGGCTGAATGCTTGACCGAGGGGCGGATGCGGTAGCACCAGGTCCGCTCTGGCGGATTGGCGGTGAAAGCGGTGCCGGACAGTTGCTCGCCATAAAGCCCGTAGTCGCATTTTTGCGGGCTGTTCATCCCCTGCGGCAACGCGCCGGGCAAGGCTTCGGTCTCGAAATCATTGGCCCAGCCGGGCATGTAGCCGGGGTGGGTTGCACGTCCGTCGGACTGGATCATCGTGATGGGTGCGGTCTCGTTCATGAAGGATCTCCTGAGGGGCTGGACGAGCGAGCGGCATTGAGGGCCTTGGCCAGAATGGCGCGGTCCCCGATATGGTTGGCAAGAATGAGCACAAGGCGAGCGTTGAGCGCGGCGCTGTCGTCATCGCCCAGCCCGTCATGTGCAGCGATAAGCTCGGCGTAGAAGCCATCGGGATCGGAAATGTTGGGCGTGGTGATCAGATCGCTCATGCAGGCTCCTTTCCGCAGGCCCGGCGCGTGGCTGTGGCAAGGGCGTTGTCGTCCAGACTGTTCCATCTTGCGGCCACATGCTGATCCGGGCGAACCAGATAGACAGCCGAACTGGCCGCACCCAGGTAACGGGCGGCAAGGTTGCCGGTCGGGTCATCGGCAGATGCGAGCTGAACTGTCCGCACCGGAATGCCGTCAACCTCGAGCCCTTCCGGGGCATCAGTGTTGATCGCCAGGACCATGAAACCGCCACCAAGCCGGTCAAGCAGATATCCGTCATTGAGCGGCGCATCCGGGCAGGGCGCGCCGGGGCGGGTGCGCGCCGGGCCGCCCGCCAGCGCATCGGCACCCGTGAGTGACAACCCTTCATAGATGCAAGGCACGGAAAGCCGCCCGGAGTTCACAAGCGGCCGGGCGAAAGGATATTCGGCGGCAAGATCAAGCACCGCATTGCGGAAAATCTGGCTGGCCTTCGACTTCGGCGTGATAAAATCGGTCGCGCGGGTGGAATTGAGAATGTTCTCGTCAGCTCCATGAATGCGCTCCTCGTCATAGCTGTCGAGCAGACTTTCAGGGGCATGCCCCCGGAGCACCAGTCCGAGCTTCCAGCCCAGGTTGTCGACGTCCTGTATTCCTGAATTGGCACCCCGTGCCCCGAAGGGGGAGACCTGGTGGGCGGCATCGCCGGCGAAGATCACCCGGCCGTGGCGGAACTTCTTCATCCGGCGGCATTGGAAGGTGTAGATCGAGGTCCAGACGAGTTCATACTCGACATCCGGGCCAAGCATGGCATCAAGCCGGCGCCGGACGTTTTCCTTTTTCAGCTCTTCCTTGCGGTCAACGTCCCAGCCGATCTGAAAATCAATCCGCCAGACCCCGTCGGGCTGCTTGTGCAGCAGTGCCGATGCACCGGAATCCTTGAAGGAAGGTTCGAACCAGAACCAGCGCTCGGTCGGGAAGTCCGCCGTCATGGTGATGTCCGCGATCAGGAAGCTGTCCTGGAACACCCGGCCCTCGAAATCGAGATCCAGCATCTTGCGCAGCGGCGAGGACGCGCCATCGCATCCGACCAGCCATTCGGCCTCAAGCCGGTAAGGACCGTCAGGCGTGGTGATGTCAAGCACCACATGGTCGTCCTTGACCTCGACGGCATCCACGCGGTTTTTGCCGCGCAGATCAATCGGTGCGCCCTCGGCCTGTGCCGCACGGACCCGGTCAACGAGGAATTTTTCGAAATAGGGCTGCTGGAGATTTATGAAGGCCGGATATCTGTGTCCGTCCTCTGGCAGCAGGTTGAATTCGAACACCTTGCGGTCCTTGTGGAACACCTTGCCAACATTCCAGATGACGCCCTTGTCCAGCATTTCGTCACCGCAGCCATAGCGCGCGGCGACTTCCAGCGTCCGCTTGGCAAAGCAGATCGCACGACTGCCCACGCCGACGCCCTCATGATCATCGAGCAGGACGACGGGGATTCCTTGCAGCCCCAGGTCGAGTGCAGTGGCGATCCCGATCGGGCCGCCGCCCATCACCACCACGGGATGACGCACCGGTGAAGGAGCATCCTGATCGGGTGAACGCATATAGGGGTAAAGCTTGAATGCCAGTGAATACCGGTCGTCGAGCATGGTCCTTCCTCCCTGTCAGACCTTAACCCTGGAGCTGTTCCCACATCTCCCGGTCGCGCTCAGCCGTCCAGATGCGCGGGGTATCGATATCAAGCGCTTCGTCATAGGCGCGCGCGACATTGAAGGGCAGGCAATGCTCGTAGATCGCATAGTCGCTGAACTTCGGGTCGCATTCGGCACGCACCGCGTCCCATGCCTGCTTGAGGCTGCCGCCCCGCAGAGCCACACGGGCTGCCGGACGATAGGTAGACCGAACAAAATCGGCCGTGCTGTCGAGGGCTGCATTGACCATCTCGCGTCCCAGCAACGCGTCGCCGCGGCCGGGCGCGATGGCGTCGAGATCCCATGCACGTATCCTGTCCAGCGTACCGGGCCAGTCATGGAAATGACCGTCCCCGCAATAGCAGGCCGAATGGTATTCGACGATGTCCCCAGTGAACATGACGTTCTGGTCGGGAACATAGATCACCGCATCGCCAGCGGTATGGGCACGTCCCAGCTGCATGATGTCGACCCGGCGCTTGCCGAGATACACCGCCATGCGGCCATTGAAGGTAGTGGTCGGCCAGGTCAGGCCGGGAATGCTTTCATGACCCTGAAAAAGCCGGGGGAAGCGTGCGAACTCGCTGTCCCAGTCTTCTTGCCCGCGTTCGGCGACCATGGCGCGCGCCTTCTCAGACATGATGATCTGCTGTGCCCCATAGGCCGAAGCACCGAGCACGCGCACGGCATGATAATGGGTGAGCACCAGATGTGTGATCGGCTTGTCGGTGACCGAGCGGACGCATTCGATCACCTTGTTGGCAAGCCGCGGCGTGGCCTGCGCCTCGACGATCATCACGCTGTCGTCGCCGATGATCACGCCGGAATTTGGGTCTCCCTCAGCGGTAAAGGCCCACAGGCCCTCACCCACTTCGGTGAAGCTGGTCTTTTTCTCGGTGAGGTCACCTTGCGACGCAAATGCCTTGGACATGCCGATCCTTCTCCCTCTTGCGAACTTTCCATCTCGATGACGGACCCAGTTCGTTGCAAATGCAACAAACATGTTTTGGTTACATCTGCAACTAAAGTCAATATCAAACTCACAGCAACCCAGCCAAACCGGCTTCAATACGGCGCAGGAATAGCAGGGCCGCCCGGCCGGGCAGGCCAGTGTCGGTCTGGAAGCGTTCAGCAGGATTTGAAAAGGCAAACGCCACCTGATCTATCGGGATCAGATGGCGGAGCAGGCACGGTTGAGCGCGCAGCCCTGGTTGTCGGGCTTCAGCAGGCCGGCAATTGGCGCGGTGACAAGCGACCAGTGGCGGACCAAGACGGCCGAAAGCCGAAAAGCGCCTCAGCCCATCCGTTCGGAGGCATAGGAGCCGGGGCTTGGCGGAAACACCACAGTGCGGTTGCCGTTCAAGAAGACACGGCGATGAATATGCGCATGAATGGCGCGCGAAAGAACCCGCGCCTCCACATCCCGCCCAAGCGAAACGTAATCGCCGGGACTTTGCGCATGGGTGACGCCGACCACATCCTGTTCGATGATCGGGCCCTCATCAAGATCGGCTGTGACGTAATGCGCCGTTGCGCCAATCAGTTTCACGCCACGCTGATAGGCCTGCTTGTAGGGATTGGCTCCCTTGAAGCTTGGTAGAAACGAATGGTGGATGTTGATGATCTTGCCCGACATCTGAGTGCACATTTTGTCCGAGAGAACCTGCATGTAGCGCGCCAGCACTATGAGATCGGTGCCGGTGCTGTCGACCAGCTCCATGATACGGGCTTCCGCCTGCGGCTTGTTCTCCTTGGTCACCGGGATGTGGTGAAACGGAATGTCGTGATTGACCACGACTTTCTGGTAATCGAGGTGGTTGGAAACAACGCCGACGATCTCGATCGGCAAGGCGCCAATGCGCCAGCGGTAAAGAATGTCATTGAGGCAATGACCGAAGCGCGACACCATCAGCATCACCTTCATCCGGTCTGACTGGTCGAAGATTCCGGTTTCCATCGAGAATTTTTCGGCGATCGGTTTCAGCCGTTCAGCAAGCTTTTCAAGTGTCGCATCTTTCTCGGACACGCAGCTGATCCGCATAAAGAACTTGCCGGTTTCCAGGTCATCGAATTGCGAGCTGTCAACGATGTTGCAGCCCATCTCGGCCAGAAAGCCCGAAAGGGCGGCCACGATGCCACGGGTGGACGGGCAGCTTACGGTCAGAACAAAAGTCGTCATCCGGCAGTCTTTCTGTGATTCAATTTGCTAGGCCTGCGGGCAATGGTCCGAGGCAAACCAGAAGCCCCAGCACCATGAATCCATTCGGATATCAGCGGCGCTGTGAGCTCCGGGAACAATGCATGTCCTGTTTTGTTTCAGTGGACCTGTCTGATTGCGACATGCATCAGACGTCAAGTGTGGTTTGATGCTCCCACGCCGAGAACTGGGAGCAGTAGCTGTTCCATTCGTCCGTCTTGAGTTTCACATAGGCCTTTGAAAACTCGGTTCCAAGCGCCACTTGCAGCCCGCTGTCGCTTTCGAATTCGCGCAAGGCATCGAGAAGGTTGAGCGGCAGTTTCGGCGCGTCCGTGACCGTATGACCCTCGCGGTACATATCGATGTCGTAGTGACGACCGGGATCGGCCTTCGAGCGCAGACCAGAGAGCCCGGCAGCAATGATCACGGACTGCAGCAGGTAGGGATTGACCGCGCCATCGGGCAGGCGGAGCTCGAAGCGGCCCGGACCCGGCACGCGCACCATATGGGTGCGGTTGTTGCCGGTCCAGGTCACGGTGTTTGGTGCCCAGGTCGCACCAGACAGGGTTCGGGGCGCATTGATACGCTTGTAGGAGTTGACGGTGGGATTGGTCACCGCCGCGAGCGCGCTGGCATGCTTCATGATCCCGCCGAGGAAGGTCCGGCCCTGCTCGGACAGCCCGAACGGCAGCGCATCATCGGCAAAGGCGTTGACCTTGCCGTCCATGTCCCAGACAGAGATATGCGCATGGCAGCCATTGCCCGTCAGACCCTTGAACGGCTTGGGCATGAAGGTGGCGCGCAACCCGTGCTTCTCGGCAACGGATTTGACCATGAACTTGAAAAAGGAATGCTTGTCGGCGGTCCGGAGCGCGTCGTCATACTCCCAGTTCATCTCGAACTGGCCGTTCGCGTCTTCGTGGTCGTTCTGATAGGGCTTCCAGCCCATTTCCAGCATGTAGTCGCAGATTTCCGCGATCACATCATAGCGCCGCATAACCGCCTGCTGGTCGTAGCAGGGTTTTTCGGCGGTATCGAAGGAATCCGAAATCTCCGAACCGTCAGGCGAAATCAGGAAGAATTCCGGCTCGACACCGGTCTTGACGCGAAGTCCGGCCTCGGCGGCTTCCGCGATCAGCTTCTTGAGGATGACGCGTGGCGCCTGCTCGACCGGCTTGTCTTCCATCACGCAATCGGCAGCGACCCAGGCGACATCTTTCTTCCAGGGGAGCTGAATGACCGATGACGCGTCGGGAATGGCAAACAGATCCGGATGCGCGGGTGTGAGGTCGAGCCAGGTTGCAAAACCCGCAAAACCCGCGCCTTCTTCCTGCATCTCGGCAATCGCCTGTGCCGGAACCAGCTTGGCGCGTTGTCCGCCAAACAGGTCTGTGAAGCTGATCATGAAGTATTTCACGCCCTTTTCGGCCGCGAATGCAGCGAGGTCCAGTGTCACGTCATTCCCCTTTGTTTTGCTTCGTTCACATTGTCAAAAAGCCGACCACATCCTCCAATGCATCGCCTTGTACTCGATGCTTAAAACCCTGCCTTGCCGGGATACCAGTTGGTTCCGGCAAGCGGCACTTGCGCCATTGCGGCGGCTTCCATTGTCAGCGCCACCAGGTCTTCCGGCTCCAGATTGTGCAGATGGCTCTTGCCGCAGGCCCGCGCGATGGTCTGGGCCTCCAGCGTCATCACCTTGAGGTAATTCGCCAGACGGCGACCGGCGGCAACCGGATCGAGCCGTGCGGCAAGCTCCGGGTCCTGCGTGGTTATGCCGGCCGGGTCCTTGCCTTCATGCCAGTCATCATAGGCTCCGGCGGTGCTGCCCAGTGCCTGATACTCGGCTTCCCATTTCGGATCATTGTCGCCAAGCGCCACCATTGCCGCCGTGCCGATCGACACAGCGTCTGCACCCAGTGCCAGAGCTTTCGCAACGTCTGCGCCGGACCGGATACCACCTGAGATAACAAGCTGCACCTTGCGGTGCATGCCGAGTTCCTGAAGAGCCTGAACCGCGGGGCGGATGCAGGCGAGCGTGGGCATGCCGACATGCTCGATAAACACATCCTGCGTCGCTGCAGTGCCGCCCTGCATACCATCAAGTACGATGACATCCGCACCGGATTTTACCGCCAGCGCGGTGTCATAATAGGGCCGGGAGCCGCCAATCTTGACGTAGATCGGCTTTTCCCAGTTGGTGATTTCGCGCAGTTCCAGGATCTTGATTTCCAGATCGTCCGGGCCGGTCCAGTCGGGGTGACGGCAGGCCGAACGCTGATCGATGCCCTTGGGCAGATTGCGCATCTCGGCCACGCGGTCGGAAATCTTCTGTCCCAGCAACATACCGCCGCCGCCAGGCTTTGCGCCCTGGCCGACGACGATCTCGATGGCATCGGCGCGGCGCAGATCCTTCAAGTTCATCCCGTAGCGCGATGGCAGGTACTGATAGACCAGCAACTCGCTGTGACCGCGCTCTTCATTGGTCATGCCGCCATCGCCAGTGGTCGTCGAGGTGCCGGCAATCGTGGCACCCCGGCCGAGCGCTTCCTTGGCATTGCCGGACAGCGCCCCAAAGCTCATGCCGGCAATGGTAATCGGGATTTTCAGATGTATCGGTTTCTTGGCATGGCGGGTGCCGAGCACCACGGAGGTGTCACAGGTCTCGCGGTAACCTTCGAGCGGGTAGCGTGAAATCGAGGCCCCAAGGAACAAGAGGTCATCAAGATGCGGGACCTTGCGCTTGGTGCCGCCGCCACGGATATCGTAAATGCCGGTGGCTGCGGCGCGCCTAATCTCGGCCATCGTTGCGTCGTCGAAGGTCGCCGACTTGCGCGGAGGGGTGGGGGGAATGTTGTAGCTCATTTTGGTCCCTCGGCTCAGTAGGCGTCAGCGTTGTCGATATCGAAAGTGTAGAGCTTTCGGGCCGACCCGTAGCGCTTGAATTCTTCCGGCTTCACATTTTCCACACCGGCTTTTTCCAGCAGCTCGGCCAGTTTTTGAAGATGCTCGGGCCGCATCTGCTTTTCGATGCAGTCGGCGCCAAGGCTCTTCACGCTGCCGCGCACGAACAGCTTTGCCTCGTAAAGGCTGTCGCCCAAGGCTTCGCCCGCATCGCCGAGCACCACCATATGACCGGACTGCCCCATGAAGGCCGACATGTGACCGATATTGCCATACACCACGATGTCGATCCCCTTCATCGAGATGCCACAGCGTGATGCCGCATTGCCCTTGATGACCAGAAGTCCGCCATGGCCGGTGGCGCCGGCATATTGGGAGGCATCCCCCTCAATGACAACCGTGCCAGACATCATGTTCTCGCCAACGCCGGGGCCTGCGGAGCCATGCACCGTGATCGTGCCACCATCATTCATGCCGGCGCAGTAGTAGCCCACTGATCCGCGCACTGTGATATTGATTGGGCTGTCGACACCGACAGCAACGGCGTGATGACCGCGCGGGTTGATGACTTCGAAATCGACATCATTCGCGCCGGAAGCAAGCCCGTGAAGTGCCGAGTTGAGATCACGCAGGGGCGTCTGTGACAAATCGAAAACGGGCATGGATCAGAGCGCTCCCGATCGGCTGGGGTGAGAGATATCAAGCTGCATTTTTGTGGTCCCAGAAATAGACGGTGGCCGGTTCCGGCTCCCAGACCCGGGCGGTCTCGATCCCGGGAAGGTTGACCAGCGCCCGGTATTCGGAGCCGAAGGCAACATACTGGTCCGTTTCAGCCATAACCGCAGGTTTGCAGGCGATCGGATCGCGCACAACGCCGAAGCCCGACTTGGTTCCGACCACGAAGGTGAAGAAGCCATCGAGATCATCAAGCGCGCCAGTCAGCGCTTCGCCGAGATCCTTGCCCTTGGCCATTTCCGCGGTCAGATAGGCTGCAGCGACTTCGGAATCGTTCTGGGTCTCGAAGGCGATCCCTTCGCGCGCAAGTTCGCGGCGAAGATTGTTGTGGTTTGACAGCGAGCCATTGTGGACAAGGCATTGGTCCGAACCCGTCGAGAAAGGGTGAGCACCAAGTGTTGTGACCGCACTCTCGGTTGCCATCCGCGTGTGACCGATGCCGTGCGTGCCGCGCATCGAGCGCACGTCAAAGCAGGCAACGACATCCTTCGGCAGACCGGTTTCCTTGTAGATCTCGACGCAATCACCGGATCCCATGATGCGCACATCGGGGCGCAATGAAGCCAGCACTGGCCGCACGCGGGCTGCATCGGCCGCAGCCACTTCGACCACCGCATGGGTGCTCTTGACGGTGACCTTGGCGTCGAGATCCGCCGCCTTGAGTGCAGCCTCCAGATCTTCAAAATCCGTGTCGGGATCTGCTGACTGAACCGTCACCTTGGCTTTGCCGTTATCAGCTGCGCCATAGATGGCGATCCCGGCGGAATCAGGTCCACGGTCGGTCATTGTGATCAACATGTCCGACAGCAACTGACCCAGTTGCGGCTCAAGCGCCGGGTCTTTCAGAAACAATCCAACAATTCCGCACATCCAAGGCGTCTCCAATTTCACTTTCAGACTTCGCTATCATGCGGTCTGCCGGAAATCAACTTTAGAGAAAAAAATATTCTTATTAGGCAAAATCGTACAGTAATTCATTGCGCTCTTCAAGCCGCCTCTCAGGTCAGATGAATTCGCGGCCCATCGTCTCGAAGTCGTCCCAGAGGCTTTCCGCAAAACCACGAAGGACAATGATCTCAAAACTCTCGGCATCAGTCCGGGTAATGTGGGCCGCGACGTGGCCGATAAGCGTTGTGGTGGCATGCCCCAATGGAAAGGCGGTGGGCGCAAGATCAACCGCCGTGCCCTTCGCAAGCATCTGCTCAACCTTCGAACCGCTGACACGGATGCGCACCCGGCCATGGCTTTGATCAACGCAATCGGCTTTCGGCTCAAGCGTGGAGATGAGTGCTGTGCTCTCGGAATTGGAGAGCGGTTTTTTACCGACAATGAACCATTGCCCGGGTGAGACGGCACGCACCGCGAACAATGCCTGCTCCGGCGCGTGTTCGGCCAGAAACGGCGCAAGGTTTTCCGCGCCCTTCCCTGCGAGCACGTGGATCACATGCCCCTCAGGTATTGCTTCAATGCTCACCCCGGTTCCGATGACCGGTTTCCTGGCTGCCAAAACCGGACGGTGGGTGATGACTGGCTTGCCCGTGGCTTGGTCAGACATGAAGCTTCTCATTGGCTGGGTCGACAAAGACCGGATTGCACAGACGACCGGGCGTGAACGCGTCGCGAAGGCCGTCCCAGATCACAATCTCCTCGCCGTGACGGTTCGCCCCGCTCTTGACCAGGGCCAACCCGATGGTCGAGCCCACATGTGGTGAATAGGCGGACGAGCTCACATAGCCCTGATCATTCTCCAGTGCCGCTGCGGCATCCTTCTCGAGAATGTGCGAGCCGGTGCGGAAGCTTGCTTTGGGGTCGAGCGGGGCCACACCCACCAGCTGCGCCCGGTCTGGTGCAACAAGGCCCTCACGGCCGACCATATGCTTGCCGATGAAATCCGCCTTGATCGACGAAACCATCTTCCCAAAGCCGAGATCGGCAGGCACCACCGTGCCGTTGATCTCGTTGTGGGTGACATGGCCTTTCTCGATACGCAGCACACTCAGCGCCTCGATGCCATAGGGCTGGATGCCATACTCCCGTCCGGCCTCCATCAGTGTGTCGGCGATGCTCTCGCCATAACCTGCCGGGACCGCAAGTTCGAAGGCGAGCTCGCCTGAAAAGGAGATGCGAAACAATCGTCCATGCAATTGCCCGCCACACAGGGATACCGTCCGCGCAGCCAGAAACGGAAATGTCTCGTTGGAGATGTCCTCATCCACCAGTTGCTGCAGAATGATACGCGCCTTGGGGCCGGCGATCGCCATCTGGGCCCACTGATCGCTGACGGAAGCCAACCGCACATCGAGATCCGGCCAGATCGCCTGGGAGCAGAACTCCAGATGGGTCATCACCTCGGCCGCATAGGCCGTTGTCGTGGTCATGAAAAAGTGCTGGTCTCCAAGACGGCTGGTTGTGCCGTCATCAAAGATGTGACCGTCCTCGCGCAACATCAGCCCGTACCGCGCCTTGCCCACCGGCAGCTTGAGAAACCCGTTTGCATAGACCCGGTTGAGAAACTCTGCCGCATCCGCGCCCATGATCTCGATCTTGCCGAGCATCGACACATCGCACAGCCCGGCGTTCTTCCGCACGTTCAGCACTTCCCGGTCAACGCTCTCGCGCCAGGTGGTTTCGCCTTCACGGGGAAACCATGCCGAGCGGTACCACAGCCCGGTCTCGACGAAGGTAGCGCCGTTCCTGGCGGCCCAATCATGCAACGGAGATTTGCGAACAGGCCGGAAGTGCTTGCCATGCGCGGTGCCTGTCAGCGCCCCGAACGAAACCGGCGTGTAAAACGGCCGGAAGGTGGTCGTGCCGATTGCGTCTGGTGTGGTTCCGCGCACCTCGGCCAGAAGCCCGATTGCGTTCACATTCGACAGCTTGCCCTGGTCCGTGGCCATGCCGTTGGTAGTGTAGCGCTTGGCCAGTTCCACATCGCCATAACCTTCCTGCACCGCAAGCCGCAGGTCTTTCGTGTGCACATCGTTCTGGTAGTCGACAAAGGCCTTGCCCTTGATGCCGGGAATAGACCAGAGCGGCCGGGACGGCGGGCAGGCCATATCCCCTTCGACTGGACCAAACTCCTGAGGGTTCGGCTTGAAGCCAAGGCTCTCGACCATCGCTGCGGATTTCGTGACGCCTTCCGCCAGTGATGCCTGAATGCCGTCTGTCGCATTGACTGATCCCGCAAGCGTCAGACCTTTCAACCCTTCGGGAGCGAGGAAGCACGATTTTTCGTCGGACCAGACCGGTCTGGCGCCGCGATGGCAGGCGAGATGGATGATGGGACTGAAGCCGCCGGCCATGGCAAGTGCGTCGACCTGCAATGTCTCGGTTCGTCCGTCCTTGGCAACACGGATCGATGAGAGCTTCTTGCCGCCATGCGCGTCTGTGACCACAGCACCGGTGAGAACCCGCGTCGCACCGAGATCGATGGAGTGGTTCACATCTGGCCGGCTGTCGATAATGGCTTCGAGATGTACGCCTGCAGCTATCAGGTCATGGGCAAGTGCATAGCCGCTGTCATTGGTGGTGAAGATCGCCACCGATTTGCCCGGCGCAACGCCATAGCGATTGAGATAGCTGCGCATGGCGCTGGCCATCATCACGCCGGGAATGTCATTGCCGCCAAACACCAGCGGGCGTTCTTCCGCACCGGTTGCAAGCAGGGCCTGCTTGGCAATGATCCGCCACAGCCGTTCGACGGGCAGATGTGCAAGTGGCGCGCTGACATGCTTCTGCACCCGCTCCACCGCGCCGAAGACATTCCCGTCATACCAGCCAAAGGCGGTGGTTCTGGTGAGGGTCGTGACATTGGAGAGTGAGCGCAGTTCGGCAACAGCCGCCGCGGCAAAATCCGGGGCGGCCTGCCCGCTGATCGTGGCAGTTTCCGACAACAGTGAACCGCCCGCAACAGCGTGCTCCTCGATCAAGACCACCCGCGCCCCGGCACGCCCTGCAGTCAGAGCAGCGGCCAGACCGGCCGGGCCGGAGCCGATCACCAGCAGATCGCAATGCGCCCAGCATTTCTCATAGGAATCCGGATCGGCATCATAGGACGCTTTGCCCAGGCCCGCGGCGCTGCGGATCAGCGGTTCATAGAGCTTTTCCCACAGCGGCGCCGGCCACATGAAGGTCTTGTAGTAGAACCCGGCACCCAGAAACGGCGACAGCAGACCGTTGACCGCGCCAAGATCAAAATCGAGCGACGGCCATCGGTTCTGGCTTCTGGCCTCTAGGCCCTCGTATAGCTCCTGCATGGTGGCGCGGGTATTGGGTTCGGTGCGGCCGCCGCTGCCGATGGTCATCAGCGCATTGGGTTCCGCCGCTCCTGCCGTCAGAATGCCGCGCGGGCGGTGATATTTGAAGCTGCGGCCAATCAGTTGCCGCCCGTTGGCCAGCAGGGCGGAGGCGAGGCTGTCCCCTGCAAGGCCTTCCATGCGCGCGCCGTCAAATGTAAAGTTGAGAGGCTTGGACCGGTCGATCAGGCCGCCTTTGGGGAGACGGTAGGAGGTCATGCTGCGCCCTCCCGGTTGGGTGAAGCCGCGGCATCGCGCACGCCGTCCACTTCATGGGTTGCGGTGTCTCTTGTCACCACCAGCCAGCGCCGGCAGCCCGATGTATGGTGCCAGTATTCCTCATAGTTGCCGCGGGGGTTCTCCCTCAGATAGACATGGGCGAACCAGGCCTCGGCAGGCGCGTCGGATGCGGGACGGGTGAGAGCCGCACCCTTGATGGTGAACTCTTCCTTGGGGCGGGTGCCGCAATGGGGACAGGAAAGGAGGCTTGCCATATCAGTGGTCCTTGATCCGCATGGTCAATGCAGGTTCGGCTGGGCGCCCTGGCCCTTTTCGTCGATCATAAAGCCGCGCGCGAAACGATCCATCCGGAAGGCCGCTGCGGTCGGATGCGGTGCGTCACGGGCAAGAAGATGCGCGAAGCAATATCCTGAAGCGGGCGTCGCCTTGAATCCGCCATAGCACCAGCCGGCATTGAGATAGAGGTTATCGAGATGGGTTCGGTCGATAATCGGCGAGCCATCCATGCTCATGTCCATGATCCCGCCCCAGGCGCGCAAAACCCGCACCCGCGACAGGGCAGGGATCATCGCCTTGCCGGCTTCGACCACATGCTCGACTGTCGCCAGATTGCCGCGCTGGGCATAGGAATTGTAGCCGTCGATATCGCCGCCAAACACCAGTCCACCCTTGTCGGACTGCGAGACATAGAAGTGCCCGGCACCGAATGTAACGACCCCATCTATAAAGGGTTTCAAGCCCTCCGACACGAAGGCCTGAAGCACGTGGCTTTCCATCGGCAAGGTCATCCCCGCCATCTCCGCGACACGCGAGGAATTGCCGGCCGCGGCCAAGCCCAGTTTCGAGCAGCCGATGAAACCGCGCGTGGTCTCGACACCGGCGACCTGGCCATTCTCCTGCCGGATGCCTGTGACTTCGCAGTTCTGGATGATGTCGACACCGCGGCTGTCCGCGCCACGTGCATAGCCCCATGCGACACCGTCATGCCGCACGGTGCCGCCACGCTTCTGCAGCAGCCCGCCCATGATCGGAAACCGCGCATTGTCAAAATCGAGAAATGGCACCATGGCCTGGACTGCTTCGCGACCCAGAAGATCGGCATCCACCCCGTGAAGCCGCATGGCGTTGCCGCGCCTGATATAGGCGTCCCGCTGAGCATCGGAGTGATAGAGATTGAGGACGCCGCGCTGGGAAACCATGGCGTTGAAATTGAAGTCCTGCTCCAGCCCTTCCCAGAGCTTCATCGAGAATTCGTAAAACGGATTGTTGCCTGGCAGCAGGTAGTTCGACCGGATGATGGTGGTGTTGCGGCCGACATTGCCGGAGCCGATGTAACCCTTCTCGAGCACCGCCACATTGGTGATGCCGAACTCCTTGGCCAGGTAGTAGGCCGCCGCCAGCCCATGCCCGCCGCCACCGACAATGATGACATCGTAATGCGGCTTGGGGTCCGGCGCACGCCAGGCCGGCGTCCAGGTCTTGTTGCCGCGTAGGGCATTCATCAGGATGGAAAGGGCGGAATAGCGCATCGGTCATACCTTTGAACAAGATTAACAGCTTACGCCCGCAAATGACCAACGGATTGCACATTAAAGACATTTAGAGGTAAAAAAGGGACATGAGTGTTTCCGATACAAGGAATGTCCACAGGATCGGGTTCCTGCTTGCGCCCAATTTTGCGCTGATGTCCTACGCGTCGGCGACCGAACCGCTGCGGGCTGCCAATCTGATCGCCGGCGCGGATCTCTATGAGATCGTGCCGCTGTCCATTGATGCCAATGCCGTCACCAGTTCCTCCGGAGTGTCAGTGGAGTGCGGCGATCTGGCGGCACTGGGCGGCGGTTGCAACATCCTGTTTGTCTGCGCAGGCGGTTCGCCCCGGGATTGGGTCATGCCTCAAAGGGTGCACGGCGCGCTCAGGCGACTCGCGCGCCAGGGCGTGCGCATCGGCGGCATTTCAAGCGGGGCCTATATCCTTGCTGCCGCCGGCCTGCTCGACAATCGCGATTTCACCATCCATTGGGAACATGCGCCGGCGTTGCGCGAAGCCTTTGTGCATCTGGTGCCGCGCCAGGCCCGTCATGTGATCGATGGGGACCGGATCACCTGCGCCGGAGGTGTGGCGCCGCTTGACATGATGCACACGCTGATTGCCGAGCGGATGGGCACCCATTTTGCCCGCCGGGTCAGCGACTGGTATCTGCACGCGCTCATTTCCGAACCGGAAGCCCCGCAACGTGGTTCGGCGGCTGAGCGTTTCGGCACACATCATCCCGCTCTGCTGACGATGCTTGAGAAAATGGAGGCGACGATCGAAAAACCGATGGACCGGCAATCCATGGCGCGGCTCGCAGGCATCAGCGTGCGCCATCTCGACCGGCTCTTTGCACAGCATATGAAAACCGGATTTCTTCAGACCTATCGCGACATCCGTCTTGGGCATGCAAGGCGTTTGCTCGAGCAAAGCCCCTTGTCGATCTCGGAAGTTGCCTATGCCACCGGGTTTTCCAGCGCCGGACATTTCACCCGGTGTTTCCGCCAGGCCTTCGGGTCGACGCCAAACGCGACGCGAAGAGCAATTTCCTCTCAATCCTGACATTTTTCCTGTAAGGAAGAAGTCTTGAAGGAGCGATGTGCAATCATGATCAAGACCAGTCCCGGCGATGACTTTCCGCAGATCCTGTCGCAGGATCCGCATGCCGTGCGCGAGCCGCGCGAGAATAATCTCGAGCGCGCCATCGGCCACGAGGTCCGTGCTTATCGCAAGAAGCTTGGAATCACCGTTACCGACCTGTCTGCAGCAACCGGTGTCTCCATCGGCATGCTCTCCAAGATCGAGAATGGAAACATCTCGCCATCGCTGACAACACTGCAATCCCTGTCGCGTGCGCTCGGCGTTCCGGTCACTGCCTTTTTCAAAGGCTTTGAAGAGCCGCGCAACGCAACATTTGTGAAAGCGGGAGAGGGCATCAATGCGGAGCGGCGTGGCACGCGCGCCGGGCACCAGTACAGCCTGCTCGGCCATATCGACAACAACACCAGCAGCGTCACGGTTGAGCCCTATCTGATCACCCTGACGACGGATTCCGATGTCTTTCCCACCTTCCAGCACGAGGGCATGGAGTTTCTCTATATGCTCGAGGGTGAGATCGTGTACCGGCACGGCGAACAACTTTTCACCATGCAGGCCGGGGACAGCCTGTTTTTCGATGCCGATGCGCCGCACGGACCCGAGCGGCTGGTGACATTGCCGGCTCGCTTTCTTTCGATCATTTCCTATCCGCAGCGCTGAGCAAGGAGCGTCAGATTCTCAATTGGCCTTGCCCTGAACCGGGTCTTTCATCGCCAGATTGAGCCGCATCAACACATCGATGTTGAACTCGCTGCCGGTAAGGTCGGCGATCGAATAGCGGTTGAGCGAATCAAAGAATGAGCGCAGCGCCTCGCTGAGCGCCTTGTTCAGTCCACAGGTGTTGATCAGTGGGCAGTCGGTTCCGCCAGCCTCGAAACACTCTGCCATTTCAAAGTTTTCCTCAACCAGGCGCACCACATCTCCGAGCATGATTTGTTCGGCAGGCCGCGCCAGACGGATGCCGCCCCCGCGCCCGCGTGTGGTTTCCATAAGGCCCACTGCTGTCAGCCGCTGCAGGATGTTGAACAGGAACCGCTCAGGCAATCCGTAAAAGGCTGCGATCTCCTTGACCTTCGCCCGGTCGCCCTTCGAGTGACAAAACATCAGCATGCGCACAGCGTAATTGGTTTGGCTCGTCAGTTTCATCGACCGTTTCCTGTTTGGATTCGTTCTAAACTATAGTGTTTGACTGAACTTTACAAATTGTTTAGTCGTGGACTGAACTTAAGAACAAGAGGTGACCCGGTGAACCAGATGAGGCCGCAACCCGATGGGCAATGCCCGGCATCGCGCTATTTGGCACGCACGCCGGAAAGCCTTGTCGTTGGCGGCTATCGTGGATGGTTGCATTTCGTGACCGAAAGGAACGCTGCAAGTCTCGAAACGATCCAGTCTCAGTTTGTCCGGCACCTGGGAAAACCAACCGCGCTTGTCGCGATGGCGGGGCTGGAGAGCATGATCAGGCAGTTGGGCACATGCGCGGGCTGTCCGCTGCGGTGCTTCTGCCAGGGGAGCCAGCACCTGTGCCGTGATGAATGTCTGATCCTCGGCCTCATCTCGGGACTGCAGAATGGTGAAGACGAAGCTGCGTATCTGAGTGCGGGAAACCTGTCCTCCAATGCGCGCGCGTCGGAAGTTGTTGCGTCCGCCGGAGAATTCGCCATGGCGCTGAAATTTGCGGGGCAACAGTTGCTGCCCATCCCGGTAGACACGGTTCACTGGATCATCAAGGGCGGCCAGGCCGCACCAAATCCGACATTGCATTAAGACTTCTGGAGTTTGCAAATGACGATCAAGACCTACACCAAGTCACTGCTTGCCGCATCGACACTCATGGTCGGCTTTGCTGGAACGGCTTTCGCCGATGTTGCTCCGGAGGCTGTTATCAAACACTATGCCGATATCGCGCAGGCCAAATACGAGGACTCGCTGGCAACTGCGAACGCCCTTGACGCTGCCATTGAGGCCTTTCTTGCGTCCCCCAGCGAAGCCGGTCTTCAGGCCGTCAAGGAAGCTTGGCTGGCCGCCCGCGTCCCCTATCAGCAGACCGAGGTCTACCGGTTCGGCAACGCCATTGTTGATGACTGGGAAGGCCGTGTGAACGCATGGCCGCTTGATGAAGGTCTGATCGACTATGTCGATGCTGGCGCCTACGGCGACGAGAGCGACGAGAACACTCTCTACACAGCCAATGTCATCGCCAACCCTTCGATCACAATCAATGGCGAAACCATCGATGCTTCCAAAATCACACCTGAGTTGATTTCCGAAACGCTGCAGGAAGCCGGTGGCATCGAGGCCAACGTGGCCTCGGGCTATCACGCCATCGAATTTCTGCTCTGGGGGCAGGATCTCAATGGCAACGATGCCGGTGCCGGCAATCGCCCCTACACCGATTTCAGCCTCGAAAACTGCAGCAATGATCATTGCGATCGCCGCCGGCAGTATCTCTCTGCAGCATCGGACCTTCTGATTGCCGATCTCGAGGAGATGGCCGCCAACTGGCAAGAGGGTGGAGCCGCACGAAAGGATCTTATGGACAAGGGTGTCTCGGGCGGGCTTGTCACCATCCTGACCGGCATGGGTTCACTCTCCTATGGTGAACTCGCCGGTGAGCGCATGAAGCTGGGACTTCTTCTGGGCGATCCCGAGGAAGAGCATGATTGCTTCTCCGACAACACCCACAATTCCCACCTCTATGACGCAGTTGGCATTCGCAATGCGTATCTGGGGACCTATGATCGCGTCGACGGCACGCAACTCACGGGCCCATCGCTTTCCGAGCTGGTAGCGTCGAGCGCCCCTGACGTCGATGCTGAATTGAAGGCCGATCTGGATGCCACGGTCGAAGCCATGGAAGCCATGGCAAGCCGGGCCGAAACAACAGAAGCCTATGACCAGATGATTGCCAACGGCAATGCCGAGGGCAATGCCACAGTGCAGGCCGCCATTGATGATCTGGTCAAGCAGACCCGCTCTATCGAACGGGTCATTGCCGCACTCGACTTGGGGTCGATTGAGCTCGAAGGATCGGACTCGCTCGACAACCCAGGCTCGGTTTTTCAGTAAGATAGGGCATTGGACTATGATCGTCTGTCAGTGCAACATCATTACCGAGAACGACATCAGGAGTGTCGTGGATGAACTCCTTGCAAAGGATGCCTGGCAGCTGATCACTGTCGGCATGGTCTATCACGCAATGGAAAAACGCGGCAAATGCTGCGGTTGTTTTCCCAACGCCATTGCCGTGATCGTCAAATGCGTGGAAATCTGGCATCGCGAAAATGCCACACCGGAAGCAGAAATTCTTCAGTTTGTCGCCCGTACCCGTGACGTGCTAAGTGAGCAGGAAACGCGGCGTAATGAAATGCGGCTTGCGAAGTCCAACATGCGGGCTGCCTGAGCGTCACGTTTGATCCTGTGTTGATTGGAACGTGAAAAGGGTGTGACACATGAAGGGCAAGAAGGAAGTTATCGAGCGGCTCAACGAGGCGCTGTTTCTCGAGCTTGGAGCGATCAACCAGTACTGGGTGCACTATCGTCTGCTTGATGATTGGGGCTTCACCAAACTGGCACGCAAGGAACGCGCCGAATCTATTGAAGAGATGCACCATGCCGACAAGATCATGGAACGCATCATTTTTCTTGAAGGCCACCCGAATGCGCAAAATGTTGCGCCGCTTCGCATTGGGCAGACCGTCAAGGAAGTGCTTGAGTGTGATCTTGCCGGTGAACGTGATGCCTGGGACAGCTACACCAAATCACGCGAGATTTGTCGTGAAGCCGGTGACTACACAACGATGGGCATCTTCGAAGAGCTGGTGAAGGACGAGGAAGGTCATATCGACTTTCTCGAAACCCAGCTCGACCTGCTCGCGAAGCTCGGCGAGGAACGTTACGGCCTGCTCAATGCCGCTCCAGCGGATGAGGCAGAATAAGGAAAATTGAGAATGACGGGTCTGGCTTCTGAAACCAAATGGCGATTTCGCTGGATCCGTACCTACCTCAGCCAACCAGGCAACGGCCCGGAATGGTACGTCCCGGTGCGTCGCGTGCCGGTGGTGATCGGCATCCTGATCGCAGCCTTCGCCTGCAGCTACGCACTCGCGGGAGAGGCACCCGACACAAGCGGTGCCTCAGGCAACATCAAGGCGGAAATCGCCGCTTTTCTTGATAGATGGGCCACTCGGGAGGACCTGTCCGGCAAGGACCGCAAGCGCGTGCAGGCCGTGACCCGGCCGGCAGAGGATTTCGCTAAGCCCGAAAATTTCGAGTTGATGCAGGGCGGCGCTGGCACTTCGACCAAGATTATCAGCCGTGATGCGTTCTCCCATTTCAATCAGAACCTGAGTTTTGAGGAAGAAGAGGACTTCAAGCTCGGCAACGCGCTGTTTCGCAAGCTGTGGGTGTCGTCTCCGGCTTCGACCAAGGCGTCGGACGGATTGGGGCCGCTTTTCAACGCAAGGGCTTGCCAGAGTTGTCACCTCAAGGATGGCCGTGGCCATCCCCCCGAAGGCGACACCGATGCAATATCGATGTTCCTGCGCGTGTCACGCACCGCATCAAGTGATGCAGACCTCGCAGCTCTCGAGAATTTCCTGCTGTCCAATCACCCGGACCCGACCTATGGCGGACAGTTGCAGGATCTGGCAGTGCCCGGATTGAAAGCCGAGGGCCATATGCAGATCCGCTATCAGGAAGTCCCGGTGCCCCTTGGCGATGGCACAATTGTCAAGCTGCGCAAGCCAACCTACTCCGTCATCGATCTTGCCTATGGCCCGCTGCATCCCGACACAACGCTGTCGCCGCGCATTGCGCCTCAGATGATTGGTATGGGGTTGATTCAGGCAATCCATCCTGCCGATCTGCTGGCGAGCGCCGATCCCGACGACGCTGATGGTGACGGGATTTCCGGAAAGCCGTCTTTTGTGCGTGATGCGGCCGGAAACCTTGCGCTCGGCCGGTTTGGCTGGAAGGCCCAGAACCCCAGTGTTCGCAAGCAGTCAGCAGGCGCGTTTGCCGGCGATATCGGAATTTCGACCCCCGATGTGCCAAGCCATCATGGTGATTGCACCGAAGCGGAAGCTGCATGCCTGACCATGCCGACCGGCGTGCAGCCGGATCTCGGCGATACCGAGGCACCGGATCCGATCCTTGCGCTCGTGACCTTCTATTCGGAAAATCTCGCGGTTCCGGCTCGGCGCGGTGTGGATGACCCTATGGTGCTTGCCGGCAAGCAGAGTTTCTACAGCCTGGGCTGCGCGTCCTGCCACACACCCAAATTCGTAACCTCCCGCGAAGCCGATACCCCGGCGCACCGGTTCCAGCTGATCTGGCCCTATTCCGATTTCCTGCTGCATGACATGGGCGAGGGGTTGGCCGATGGTCAAAGGGTGGGTGTTGCAGATGGCCAGGAGTGGCGGACTGCGCCGCTATGGGGCATCGGGCTGACTGAGACGGTTTCGGGCCACACCTTCTTTCTGCATGACGGCAGAGCGCGAAACCTGACCGAAGCCATCCTCTGGCATGGCGGCGAAGCGCAGGCTGCACGGGATGGGTTTGCGGCTCTCGGCATCGATCAACGCGACGCTCTGCTCGCCTTCCTGGAAAGCCTGTGATGGGTATCCGTTGTCTCCTTGCCACAGTGGCCCTGCTGGGGGTCTTGTCCTCCGAGGCCAGGCCCCAGAATGTCCCGGCCGTTATGCCTGACGCAGAACCGGTGCTTGCGGACACGCTGAACTCCTACATACGACCATCCTATGACGCGTTGGCTTCCGGGTTTGAGGCGCTGGAACAGGCCACCGCCGCACTCTGCAGAGAGCCCTCGGAAATGGCTTTGGCCGAGGCACGGATTGCATTTCGTAAGTCTATGCTTACTTGGTCGCGGATCGAGTGGTTCCGCACCGGACCCGCGATGGCCAGCAACCGGCTTGAGCGCATCCTGTTTTATCCCGACCGGAAGAGCACGGGGCTGAAACAGGTTCAGCGCGCGCTGGCCCGCGAAGAGGCAGATGTGGTTTCGCCTGACCTTCTTGCTGGCAAGAGTGTTGCGATGCAGGGTCTCGGCGCTTACGAGTTTCTTGTGTTCGGCAAGGGCTCTGAGGCCCTGGCAACTGATCAAGCGCCCTTCCGTTGCGCCTTTGCAGATTCTGTAGCGTCCAATCTCTTCACCATAGTTGGCGAATTGCAGCAGGGCTGGGAAGCAGGCACGCCGGCAGCGACATTTTTTGTGAAACCCGGCGCCGACAATCCGTTGTTTCGCGATGACACCGAAGCGCTCAATCTGGTGCTCGGAACCATGATCCATGGGCTCGAAGCCATTCGCGACATCCGTATTGGCGGCTTTTTGCGTGAACCTGGTTCAGACAGACCGAGAAGCGCGGTCTACCGACGCGCGGGTCTGACGATGGACTCCATTTCTGCAGGTCTTCAGGGTCTCGAAGACCTGTTCAATGACAGCGGCATCGAGCAGGTCTTGCCTGAGCAGGATCGGGATCTGGCCGACCAGGTCCGCTTCGAGTTCGATCAATCGATCCGCACGGCAGAAGGCCTTGATGGGCCTCTGGAAGATCTGCTTGCAGACGAAAATGCGCGTAAGCGGCTTGTCTATTTGCAGCTTTCCATCCGTTTCATCATTCAGCGCCTCAACAATGAGATCGCGCCCGCCGCCGGTCTGGCGGCCGGTTTTTCCTTCGGCGATGGCGACTGATGGCCATTGTCTTTGACAGGCGCACATTTCTGACCGGTGCAGGCGCTGCCTTTCTGTCCGGTTTGTCACCGCAACGGGCGGAGGCCCTGGCAGGCGTCGAAGATCTGTTCGTCACAGCCTTCATGGATGACACAAGAACCTACGGGTTTGCCATCGTCAACGAACATGGCGTGCTGATTCATCGTGAAACCATGCCGGGCAGGGCGCATGGTTTCACCTGGTCTCAGCAAACGGGTTGGGCGGTTGGCTTCGCCCGCCGGCCAGGAACATTTGCCATCGCGTTCGATCCTTTCGGCAAGAAGCAGCCGGCGCTGTTTCACACGCCCGAAGAGCGGCATTTCTACGGCCATGGCGTTTTTTCCAGGAACGGCAGGCTGCTCTATGCGGCCGAGAATGATTTTGAGGCCGGTGCCGGGAAGATCGGTATTTACGATGCGCGCGATGCTTTCCGGCGCATTGGCGAGTTCGACACCTTTGGCGTCGGTCCGCACGAAGTCATTCTGATGCCCGATGGCCGCACATTGGCCATCGCCAATGGTGGCATCCGCACACACCCGGATTTTGGCCGCGCCAAGCTCAACCTGCCGGAGATGAAATCAACCATCGTCCTGCTCGACAGCGAGACCGGAGCGCTCCTGTCGAATGTGGTGTTGCCGGTGGACTACCAGCGCATGTCACTGCGCCATATGGTGCCAGCGTCCGATGGAAGTCTGTGGATCGGCGGGCAGTATCAGGGTGATGCGCTCGCCTCTGTTTCGCCGGTGCTGCGCCTTGGTCGCGATGGAGGGATGGCAAGCGTTGCATTGACTGACGAGGCCAGGTCGCTTCTGGCGGGCTATGTTGGTGCAGTTGCTGTGTCGCGAGATGGCCGCTTTGCAGGTGTTTCGAGCCCCAAGGGCGGTGGCTATGTGGTCTTCGACGTGATCACGAAACAAACCGTAAGCCTGACCACATTGCCACGCACCAGCGGCATAGCCGCAACCGCGTCAGGAATGATCGCTTCCAGCGAACACGGCCGGATCGGCGTCAACAATTACCAGCTGCACTGGGACAATCATATCGCAGCCATCGGCTAGATTGGTTTGCGGAAGTTGAAAGCGCGACACTTGCTGACGCGGATCTGCATATCGAGCACGAGACGGACGGAACAATGTAAAGCCATGTTCTGCCGTAACCGCGTCAATCGACCTGCGCGGTCACCTCGATCTCGATCAACATTTCGGGCCGGATCAGGTCGCATACGATCATGGTTGCCGCGGGGTCGATGCCACCGAGAAATTCGGCCAGAACCGGTGCGACGGCCTCGAAATATTCTGGCTTGGTGACGTAGTAGCGCACCCGCACAACATCGCTCAGTTTGGCGTCGAGCGCTTCAAGCGACGCTGTGATCGTGGTGAAGCAATTGCGCGCCTGATCCGCCACATCCGATGGCATCTCCATCGACACATAATCATAACCGGTGGTGCCGGACACATGCACAAACGGGCCTTGCCGGACCGCACGGGAATAGGCCGCGGCCTTTTCGAACGGGGAGCCGGTAGCATGCGTTCGGCGTTCAGTCATAAGCTGATTCCCCGCTTGGCTGATCCACGATGCTCAGCCATGCGCCCAATCCATGTAGAGCTCCCGGGTGTTGCGCGCGACCGGTCCGGCCTGAAGCTCCCGGTCTTCGATCTTGATCACCGGCACCACCTTGGAGTGATTGCCGGTTGAAAAGATCTCGTCAGCATCCATGAAGTCCGCAACCGAGAGGGATTTTTCCACCACTTCGGTTCCTGCATCGCGCAGCAACTTGATCGCGCGCGAGCGAGTGATGCCGGAGAGGAAGGTGCCGTTCGGCGCGGGCGTGAACACAACGCCATCCTTGACCATGAAAATATTGGAGGTTCCGGTCTCCGCCACGTTGCCCAGCATGTCGAGCACCAGGGCATTGTCAAAGCCGCGCGACTTGGCTTCCATCACCGCCCGGCCATTGTTGGGATAGAGGCAGCCTGCCTTGGCATTCGTCGGAGCGGTTTCATAGGTCGGGCGGCGAAACGGCGAGACAGTGACCGAAAATCCGGTTGAGGCGATCATCGGGCTTTCGAACAGGCACAGGCAGAAGCGCGTCGAGTCCGGATCGGCAGGCACGGACATGTAGCCGCCATGCTCGGCCCAGTACATCGGCTTGATGTAGACTGCGGTCTTGCCATCGAACTTCTTGAGGCCTTCATGCGCCAGCGATTCGATCGTCTCGGCTTCCATGGTTGCTCGCATGCCCAGCGCATGGGCGGAGCGGTTGACCCGCTGGCAATGCAGATCGAGGTCCGGGGCAACCCCGTCAAACCAGCGCGCGCCGTCAAACACGGTAGACCCGAGCCACATGGCATGGCTCACCGGCCCGATAAGCGGTGGGTTCCCTTCCAGCCATTCGCCGTCAACAAAGGTCCAGGTCTTGGTGCGTGCTTGCGTGTTGACGGCCATTTTGTCCTCTCCAGGCGATGTCTGTTGCTGAACCTGACAATCGGCTGGCACAAAGGTGGTCGTCAAGTCATAGGCGACGCTTGTTCAGTTCTAAGCGGTGCAATCGCACGATCGTTGCGTCAAGCAATTGCCGCAGGCAACAATCCGTTTGACTGCAAAGCCGCCAAGGCACCGCGGCAAAGATGCTCGTTGCGGAAGCCTGCTTGACTGTTGCAGTGCAACAAGGGCATCGTGTGCCGGCCATAGGGGAAAAATATTTATGTCACATGCGGCTTACGTGTTCGATGCTTACGGCACATTGTTCGACGTTCATGCGGCGGTGCGCCGTCACGCCGATGCTGTGGGGCCGGACGGACAGCTGCTGTCGGAGATCTGGCGCGCCAAGCAGCTCGAATACTCCTGGACCCGGGCGTTGATGGGACAATGGCGCGATTTCTGGGCATTGACGGAAGAAGCTCTCGACCATGCGTTCGAACGTGTTCCCAGCGCCGACAAAGGCGCGCGCGCACAGCTTCTGGATGCCTATTTCAAGCTTGACTGCTACCCGGAAGTCCCCGCAGTGCTCAAGCGTCTCAAGGCAGCAGGAGCCCGTGTTGCCATTCTTTCCAATGGCTCGACAGAAATGCTGGCCTCGGCGGTGGAAAACGCTGCTCTTGGCGCTGTGATTGATGACGTTTTTTCGGTCGATTCACTGCAGACCTTCAAGACCGATCCGACGGTCTATGATCTGGTGACAACCAGCTACCGGCTCTATCCGGATGCGGTCTCGTTCCAGTCGTCCAACCGTTGGGATATCGCGGGAGCGACCAAATTCGGTTTTCGCACGGTTTGGATCAATCGCGCCAAGATGCCGGATGAATATCTCGATCTCTCACCATCGCTGATTCTGCCGGACCTCAACGGCGTCGGCTAGGAGCATCCAGGTTCGGCTGCCGATCACGCCGATGTCATCTCATCTCGCCTCCATGTGGCAAGTTAGCCACAAGCCAGACGTGGGATGGTCACAATCGGAACCCAACTGTTTTCTCGCATGTTGAGGCGGGCAGGAACAACGCCATTCGCCCGCGCATCAAGGATGCTTCCGACCCTGCGACCCAAGGATATCCCGCCACATGAAGGCACCGAACAAAGACAAAACCACTATGACTGCCGCCGGTTTGCCTGACACGGAGCTTTTCAGCGTCGAGAGGGGATACACGCGCCGGGGGCTTTTGGGGCTTGGGTTGGGAAGCGCTGCGGCACTGGCTGGGTGCGCACCGCCTCAAACCACACAGCAATTCGTCGCAGAAACATCACCGCTCTTTCGTTCAACAGCCAATCCCGATTCGGGTCTGGTGCGGCGGACGCCCTATTATGATGCGATGTATGCAGCAAAACTTGACGAGCAGTTCCCGCTACCGGCCATCCCCTATGAGGAGATCAATCCAGTCTACCTGCGCCAGGAGGTGGCTGACCCAACCGGTGAAGTGCCCGGCACCCTCGTGGTCGATACGGCGGACCGGTTCCTCTACCTCGTTCGCGAAGACGGCCTTGCCCTGCGTTACGGCGTTGGCATTGGTCGCGACGGTTTCGCCTGGTCGGGCCGGGCCATTGTGCAATGGAAGCAGGAATGGCCGAAGTGGACGCCGCCTGCCTCCATGATCGAGCGTCAGCCGGAGCTGGAGCGCTGGTCGGCGGCAAATGGAGGCATGCCGCCCGGCCTCGACAACCCCCTTGGCGCAAGAGCGCTCTACATCTTTCAGGATGGAGTGGATACGCTCTACCGCGTGCATGGCAGCCCGGAATACAAGTCAATCGGCAAGGCGGTATCCTCGGGATGCGTGCGGCTGATCAATCAGGATGTTTGCGATCTCTACGACCGTGTGCCGACACGTACCCCCATCCTGGTCGTCTGACGCCAAGCCGGCTCAACACATATCGCATCCAGTTGGACGCGAGGCTGCTTGAGCATGACGCTTCCGCCATGCTAACAGCGAAACAACGGCGCAGCAGCCATCACCTCGTGTTGGATTTGTGATTGCCGTAGGGCGGAGGGCGAATGACGCAGACCAAGCGCGTGATTGCAATGGCGGCTGGCTTTGCATTGCTTCTGCCGGCTCTCGGATGCGTTCCGCAAGATCATGGTTGGGCCTCGCTTTACCGGCCCGCGCAGGAAAACAAGATCACAGTTGTGATGCCGGCCGGTGCGCCTTCGATCTCCCAGCAGTTTTTGTTCACCACCACCGGTGCGAAACACCTTGGGATCGATGTGATCGGCAAGGTCGGCGATCCGGTCATCGCCGTTGCCGGTGGTGTGGTCACAGGATCCTTTTCGGAGCCGGCCTATGGCAACAGGGTGGAAATCACCCACGGAGCGGATGCAAGCGGCAAGCGGACCAGAACCGTCTACAAGCATCTGCAGAAACGGTTGGTTTCGAAGGGTGACGTGGTTGCGCGTGGCCAGCGGATCGGCACACTTGGCACCACCGGCATGCTCGGAGGCGGGATCCCGCATTTGCACTTCGAACTCTACCGGCAGGCCGGCGCTGAGGGACTGGTTCCGGCTGACCCGCATCGCTTCTGGGTTGACGGTGTTGGCCGCGTAACCTGCTTTGATCCTGGCGCAGCCTACGACACGGCATTGTTCGCGATGACCTATCCTGCACCCTGCCGGGGGAACGGGCAGGGTGCAGGTGATGAAGCTGTAGCGGATGTGCGTCAGGCGCGCGGTTTAGAAGCCCTTCTTGATGGAACCGAGAATACCGCGAACCAAAGCGCGTCCCAGTGATGTCGCCGCCGATCGCGCCACCGACTTGATCACCGTCTCGGTCACTGTCTGGCGCTGATAGCCAGGCCTTGATCGGCTCGACTTCCTGCGTTTGGGCGAAGTGCGGCGGCGCCGATCATCATCGTCGTCGTCATCATCATCGCCGTAGCCGGGCAAGGTCCAGCGTCGGCTTTCTGGCTGTTTTCTGTCTTCTTCTTCCTCGCGGAGACGTTCCTCCTCTTCGGCTTTTGCGGCCTCCTCGGCACGGCGGGCGAGCATTTCAAAGGCGCTGTCGCGGTCAAGGTCTTCGTCATACTGACCTGCAACCGGGCTGACGGCGACCACCTTGGTCCGCTCCGGGGTTGTAATCGGGCCCAGCCGCGATGAGGGCGGGCGGATCAAGGTACGCTCGACCATTGAGGGCACGCCCTTCTTGCCGAGCGTCGAAACCAGCGCTTCACCGACACCGAGCTGGGTGATGGTCTCAAAGCAATCGAAAGCCGGATTGGGCCGGAATGTTTCCGCGGCAACCTTCACCGCCTTCTGCTCGCGTGGCGTATAGGCTCGAAGCGCATGCTGAACGCGATTGCCAAGCTGAGAGAGCACCGATTCGGGCACATCCAACGGGTTCTGGGTGACGAAGAAAACGCCGACGCCCTTGGAACGGATCAGCCGCACCACCTGCTCTACACGATCGATCAGAATCTTGGGCGCCTCATCAAACAGCAAGTGTGCTTCGTCGAAGAAGAACACCAGCCGCGGCTTGTCGGGGTCGCCCACCTCTGGCAGCTCCTCGAACAGTTCCGACAACAGCCACAACAGGAAGGTTGCGTAGAGCCTCGGGTTCATCATCAGCTTGTCTGCGGCCAATACCGAGACCGCACCGCGCCCGTCATTGGTGGTGCGCATAATGTCCGAGATTTTCAGTGCCGGCTCGCCGAAGAAATGTTCGGCACCCTGCTGCTCCAGCACCAGCAGCCCGCGCTGGATTGTCGCCAGCGATTGCTTGGTGATGTTGCCATACATTGCGGAGAGTTTTTCGGTCTCACCGGCCATGTAGCCAAGCAGTGATCTTAGATCCTTGAGATCGAGCAGCGGCAGCCCGTTATCGTCGGCGAGCTTGAAGGCGATGTTGAGCACGCCTTCCTGCGCCTCCGACATGTCCATCAGCCGCGCCAGCAAAAGTGGTCCCATTTCCGAAATGGTGGTGCGGACGCGATGGCCCTTTTCCCCGAACAGATCCCAGAAGATGACCGGAAACTCCTGGAAATCATAGGGCTCCAGGCCGATTGTCTGGGCGCGTTTTTCAAGGAAATCCTTGTATTCGCCGATCGCGGCAATGCCCGAAAGGTCGCCTTTCACATCCGCGCAAAACACCGGAACGCCGGCATTCGAGAAGCTCTCGGTAAGAATCTGTAGCGTAACGGTCTTGCCGGTGCCGGTGGCGCCGGTGATCAAACCGTGCCGGTTTGCGTATTTTAGGTCCAGATACTCGCCCTTGTTGATGCTGTCATCGGGATTGCGGCTGGTGCCGATATAGAGTTTGCCGTCTTCGAGCATGGGATCCTCGTCATGGCGCCTGTCTTGGCGGTTTGTATTTGCCTGCGACGGGCGCAGGCAGTCGCAATCCTTATAGGCAAGCGATGCGCCCGGAACAATGCTTGATGAATGTATGCGGCCGCGGCGCGCATCTGTATGTCCGCATCAAGCTCGCGTGGAAAGGCACGCAGCCCTGTCAAAAAGCCATTGGCGATGCCGTCGGATTTCTGGCATGAAACCCAAACACAGCAAACAGGGGATCGCCATGCGTACAGTCTATGTCAACGGAGCCTATGTGCCGGAAACCGAGGCCAAGGTCTCCGTCTTTGACCGGGCTTTTCTGTTTGGCGACGGAATTTATGAAGTGGCCTCGGTTCTGGGCGGCAAGCTGATTGATTTTCCGGCCCATATTGCCCGGCTGCATCGTTCGGCGAATGAACTCGGGATGCGGATCGATGTCAGCGACGAGGAAATCCTCGCCATTCACCGCGAACTGGTCAGCCGCAACGAGGTCGAGGAGGGCGTGGTCTACATGCAGCTGACCCGCGGTGCTGTTGACCGCGATTTCATGTTCGACACCGAAAAACTCAAGCCGACACTGGTGCTGTTTACCCAGACCCGGCCTCTGGTCGACACCGCAGTCGCCAGGAATGGCATGAAGATCGTTTCGATCCCGGACTTGCGCTGGGGCCGCTGCGACATCAAGACCGTGCAGCTGCTCTATCCTTCGCTAGGCAAGATGGAAGCCAAATCGCGCGGTGCCGATGATGCCTGGATGGTTCGCGATGGCGTGGTGACCGAGGGCACCTCGAACAATGCCTTCATCGTCACCAAAACGGGCGCCATCGTCACGCGCCCGCTGTCAAATGCAATCCTGCCGGGCATCACCCGTGCTGCACTGATGAGTTATTCTACTGCCAGCGGAACCCCGGTCGAAGAACGCGAATTCACCATTGATGAGGCCCGCGAGGCTGCAGAAGCCTTTATCACCTCGGCCTCTGTCTTTGTCGGACCGGTGATCTCCATCGATGGCGTCGAACTCTCGGGTGGCAAGCCCGGTCCCGTTACCCTCGGCCTGCGCAAGACCTATCTCGAAGAGAGCCTCAAGCGGGCGATCTGAGTCGGGGGCCTGAAATGCGGAACCGGGCCCAATCGACCCGGTTCCCATGCCGTTTCAGACGGATTTGATTGCACCGCCATCGCAACGGATCAGCGAGCCGTTGATGTAGCTGGCCTTGGCGCTGACCAGAAACGCTGCTGTTGCTCCGAATTCCTCGACGGCACCATAACGGCCGGCCGGAATCTGCGATTTCGCTGCAGCCGCAACATCTTCCAGGCTCTTGCCGGAGCGCTTGGCGTTCGCGGCGTCAAGCTCTTTGAGCCGTGCGGTTTCGACCCGGCCCGGCAACAGCATGTTGAAGGTCACGCCATCGCCGCCGATTTCGTTGGCCATGGACTTCGACCAACCGACCAGTGTCGAGCGAAGCGCGTTGGAAAGCCCGAGGTTGGGAATTGGCTGGATCACACCGGAAGACGCAACAGTCAGCACCCGGCCCCAGTTCTGAGCCCTCATGCCCGGCAGGACCCGTGCGGTCAGGTCCATGACGCTCAGCACCATGATTTCAAACTGGCGATGCACCACCTCCAGGTCTGCATCGGCCATCGCCCCGGGCGGCGGGCCGCCGGTGTTGTTGACCAGAATGTCCAGGCCACCGAACTCGGCTTTCACCTTGTCAGCCAGCATTGCCGGTGTCGCCTTGTCCGACAGGTCGGACACCACAAACTGCGCCTTGCCCGCACCCCGCTTATTGATCGCTTCAGCGGCTTCAGCCAGCCGGTCGCCACTGCGCCCGGTGAGCATCACATTGCATCCTTCCGCTGCGATCGCTTCGGCGATTCCCAGCCCCAGTCCGCGTGATGACGCCAGCACCAGCGCCCGTTTGCCCGTCAATCCAAGATCCATGCTCTCTTTCCCTTGCTGCGATTTGCCTGCTAAAGGCTGGGTGATTATCAGTTGATGCCGTCTGCCGAAAGGTCAAACCACCTTTGGACAGAGTGTGCGGCTTAGAACGGGAGAGCCAAATTGGACGAAATCACCCTTCCAAAACCGGATGACTGGCATCTGCATCTGCGTGATGGCGCAATGCTCAAAGGCATTCTGCCCTTCAGCGCAAAGCATTTTGCGCGTGCCATCATCATGCCCAATCTGGTTCCGCCGGTGGTAACGGCAACGGATGCGCAAGCCTACCGCGACCGGATCATGGCGGTTTTGCCGCAGGGCCTCGATTTCACGCCGCTGATGACGCTGTATCTGACGGAAGGAACCGATCCCGCGGATGTCGCCGCGGCACACGCCTCGGGTCTGGTGACCGCGGTCAAGCTCTATCCGGCAGGCGCAACCACAAATTCCCACTCGGGCGTGCGTGATTTGTCCAAAGTCATGCCGGTGCTAGAGAAAATGGCCGAGATCGGCATGCCGCTGTGCATTCATGGCGAAGTCACCAGTTCAGACGTCGACATCTTCGACCGCGAAGCCGTGTTCATCGAAACTGTCCTCGATCCTCTGCGCAAGCGTCTGCCAGATCTCAAGATCACGCTCGAGCATGTCACCACCTCTGACGGCGTCGACTATGTGAGTGGTGCCGACAAAAACCTGGCAGCAACCATCACCACCCATCACCTGATGATCAACCGCAACGCCATTCTGGCCGGTGGCATCAAGCCGCATTACTATTGTCTGCCGGTTGCCAAGCGCGAAAGCCATCGCCTGGCGCTGCGCAAGGCGGCAACCTCTGGCGATCCCCGTTTTTTCCTGGGCACCGATTCCGCTCCCCACGTCGATCCGCTCAAGGAATGCGGCTGCGGTTGCGCGGGTATCTTTACCGCCATCAACACACTCTCATGCCTCGCGCATGTCTTCGAGGAGGAGAGCGCGCTCGACAAGCTCGCAGGCTTTGCCAGCGTCAGCGGCCCGGCCTGGTACGGGCTTCCGGTCAACACGGATACGGTCACCCTGCGCAAGCGTTCTTCGCCCGTCTCCTGGCCTGCCAAGATCGAGACCGGCGACGGACCTGTGACCGTTTTCGATCCGATGGTCCCCGTCCACTGGGAAGTTGCCTAGCGATCTTTAATCCGCCGGTCCGAACTGGTATTCGGATCGGCGAGACCCGCGTCGAACCCCGCGTTCAACGCTGACCCGGAGGCGACGCCCATGTTTTCCAACACCTTCCCCGACAAGGCATTTGTTGCCGCGACCGTTGCGAAAATGCTGCTTGAAATCAAGGCGGTGCATTTCAACGCGGCCGAGCCCTACAAGCTCGCTTCAGGAATGATGAGCCCGGTCTATATCGATTGCCGCAAGCTGATTTCCTACCCGCGGGTGCGCGCTGCAGTCATGGATTTTGCGGCTGGATCAATCCTCTCCGAAGCCGGCTTCGAGCAGTTCGATTGCGTGGCGGGCGGGGAGACGGCGGGCATTCCCTTCGCAGCCTTCCTCGCAGAACGTCTTGGCCTGCCGATGATCTATGTGCGCAAGCAGCCCAAGGGGCATGGCCGCAATGCCCAGATCGAGGGCGAACTGCGCGAAGGCTCGCGGGTTCTGGTGATCGAGGATCTGACCACGGCCGGCGGGTCAATGTTCAAGTTCATCGACGCCATCCGCGCCGCCGGTTGCACCGTCGATCACGGCATCGCCTTGTTCTACTACGGGATTTTCGATGAAGCCGAGGCGCGGTTCGCCGATGGTGGGGTCGAGTTGCATTATCTCGCCACCTGGCGCGATGTGCTGGCGGCGGCGACGAGGCAGAAGGCCTTTGATCCTGAGACACTGCAATCGGTTGCCAATTTCCTTGATGCGCCGCTGAAATGGTCGGGCGAGCATGGCGGTGTTTCTGAACTGCCGGCCAGCCGCTAGGTTGTGAACTAAAGGACAGGAAACTCCGATGATCATCTGCTGTGGCGAAGCCCTGATAGACATGTTGCCGCGCGCGTCCACCGAGGGCGAGGATGCTTTCGCGCCCTATGCCGGCGGAGCGGTTTTCAACACCGCGATCGCGCTTGGGAGGCTTGGGCTGGAAACGGGGTTCTTCACCGGCCTGTCGAGCGACATGTTCGGCGATATCCTGCGCCAGACGTTGACCGCCAGCGGTGTTGATCACAGCTATTGCGCAACGCTGGATCTGCACACCACGCTGGCCTTTGTGCGGCTTGTCAATGGCCAGGCAAGCTATGCCTTTTTCGATGAAAACACAGCAGGCAGGATGATCACAGAGGCAGACTTGCCGGTGCTTGATGACAAGGTGGAGGCACTGCAGTTCGGTGCTATCAGCCTGATCCCCAATCCGTGCGGATCGACTTACGAAAGCCTGATGCGGCGTGAACATGAAACCCGCGTCATCTCTCTTGATCCAAACATCCGCCCCGGCTTCATCACAGATCCGGCGGCGCACCGGGCCCGCATCGACCGGATGATCGCCATGAGCGACATCATCAAGATGTCGGACGAGGACCTGGAATGGTTCGGGCTGCCCGACATGGAGACCGCGGCCCGGTTCTGGCTGGATCAGGGTCCAAGCCTTGTGGTCTTTACCCGTGGCCCAAAGGGCGCGATCGCTTTCAGCAAAGGTCATACGGTCGAAGTTGACGGTCAGGCGGTCACGGTCGCTGACACCGTGGGCGCTGGCGACACCTTCAACGCAGGCATTCTGGCGTCTCTCCAGCGTGACGGAGTACTCAGCAAGACTGCGATCAAGACGCTCTCAGCCGAAGCGATCGGAAATGCATTGCGGCTGGGCGCAAAGGCGGCAGCGGTGACCGTTTCCCGGCCCGGCGCCAATCCGCCCTGGGCCAGCGAAATCGGTTTCTAGGTCCAACCCCTTCAGCCCTTCTCGCGCATCGCCAGAATGGTCTTTGCCAGGCTCAGGGTTGAGGCGTCGTGTCCCTCGCCAGTGCTTTCCCCCTTGACCACCGGCAACAGCGCGGTGGCGAGTTCCTTGCCAAGTTCGACACCCCATTGGTCAAAGGCGTTGATGCCAAAGACCTGCGCCTCAACAAACACACGATGTTCGTAAAGCGCAATCAGCCGTCCCAGCGCAAACGGCGTCAAGCGGTCATAGACGATGGTGATCGAAGGCCGGTTTCCGGAGAAGGTCTTGTGCGGGGCGAGCCGCGCCGCCTCGGCCTCGGACGCACCAGCGGAGATCAGCTGGGCGTGCGCTTCCTGCGTGGTCCGGCCGCGCATCAGGGCTTCCGATTGCGCCAGGCAATTGGCGATCAGCAACTCATGCTGATGCGCGAGCTGCGTTTCATGGCCGTTTGCGGCAATCATGAACTCCACCGGGATGACATCGCTGCCCTGATGCAAGAGCTGGAAGAAGGCATGCTGTCCATTGGTGCCCGGCTCGCCCCAGACAATCGGACCGGATGCGGTCTCAAGCGGCTGGCCGTCGATCCCAACAGACTTGCCGTTTGATTCCATGTCGAGCTGCTGCAGATAGGCCGGGAACCGCGACAGCCGTTGTTCGTAGGGAATGATCGCCCGGCTCGGATGGTTGCAGATCAGCCGGTGCCAGATACCAAGCAGCCCCAGCAGTATCGGCAGGTTCTCAGCCACCGGCGCATTCTTGAAATGGGTGTCCATCGCTCGCGCACCGGCCAGGAATTCGCCAAAGGCTTCGCTGCCAATCGCAATCATCAACGGCAGGCCTATCGCTGACCAGAGCGAGTAGCGGCCGCCCACCCAGTCCCAGAAGCCGAACACGCGGGTTTCGTTGAGTCCGAAAGCGGCCACCTTGTCGAGCGCAGTGGAAACGGCCGCGAAATGCTTTGCAACAGCTGCTTCGCCAAGCTGCGAGACGATGAACTCGCGCGCGGTAGCGGCATTGGTCATGGTCTCGATTGTGGTGAAGGTCTTTGAGGCAATGATGATCAGCGTGGTCTCGGGGTCGAGCCCCGAAAGGGTGTCTGTAATATGTGCGCCGTCGACATTGGACACGAAATGCAGCCGCGGTCCGTCATGATAGGGCGCTAGCGCCAGTGTCGCCATCACCGGACCAAGGTCGGAGCCGCCAATTCCGATATTGACCACATCGGTAAACGGTTTGCCGGTGGCCCCGCACAGGGTTCCACCGCGAACACCCTCGGCAAATGCCGCCATCGCATCAAGCACCGCATGCACGCCCGGCACGACACTTTCGCCATCAACACGGATATCGGCGTCTTTCCCGGCGCGCAGCGCCGTATGCAGCACGGAGCGGCCTTCGGTGGAATTGATCGCCTCTCCGGCAAACATGGCATCGCGCCTGGCTTCGACCTTGGAACTTGCGGCAAGCTCGGCGAGAAGCCGCATGGTCTCGTCATTGACCGCGCATTTGGAATAATCCATCCGCAGGTCATCAAGGCCTGCGGCGAACCGCGTGGCGCGCCCGGGATCGGCGGCAAAGGCTGCGCGCAAGTCTTTGACGGCAGCGTCTGTGTGGTGGGATTTCAGTTCGGAAAGGGCAGTCTGGAGGGCGGGGTTCAACGGCTGGGTCTCCATTGTTTGCCCCAGCTATGCGGCGACACCCGCGGAAAATCAAGTTCCCGCGGGTGTCGCATCTCTATTGGATTGTATCCGGCTGTACCGGCTGCGTCAGTCGCGCAACTCGCGGCGTAGGATCTTGCCGACATTGGTCTTCGGCAGCTCGTCCTTGAACACCACGGTCTTGGGCCGCTTGTAATTGGTCAGGCCCTTGGCGCAATGCGCTTTCACGTCCGCCTCGCTCAGCGCCGGGTCTTTCCTGACAACGAACAGTTTGACGGCCTCGCCGGAATGCTCGTCAGGCATCGCCACGGCTGCGGCCTCGGCAATGCCGGGATGCTCGACGGCCACTTCTTCGATCTCGTTGGGATAGACATTGAAGCCCGAGACCAGGATCATGTCCTTCTTCCGGTCGACGATCTTTGTATAGCCGTTCTCATCCATCAGGCCCATGTCGCCGGACCGGAAATAGCCATCCTCGGTCATCACATTGGCGGTTTCGTCGGGCCGGTTCCAGTAACCCGCCATCACCTGCGGTCCCTTGATGCAGATCTCACCGACCTCACCAAGCGGAACCGGGGCACCGTCCTCGTCGCGGATGTCGATAGAGGTTGACGGCAGCGGCAGACCAATGGTGCCGGAGAAATCGGCGGCATCGAAGCGGTTGGCTGTTGCCACCGGCGAGGTTTCCGACAGGCCGTAGCCTTCCGAGATGACGCAGCTGGTCAGCTGTTTCCAGCGTTCTGCTACCGGGCGCTGCACGGCCATGCCGCCACCGAGCGTCAACAGCAGTGGCTTGAAATTGAGCTTCTGGAAATCCTCATTGTTCAAAAGGGCATTGAACAGTGTGTTGAGCCCGGGAAACACGTGGAACTCGTATTTGCCCAGCTCTTTCACAAAGCCCGGAATATCACGCGGATTGGGAATAAGGATGTTGTGCGCGCCTTGCGACATGCCCATCAGCGCGTTCACCGTGAGCGCAAAGATGTGATAGAGCGGCAGCGCGCAAACATAGACCAGAACCTCCGGTGGCTGCTTGTTCACAAACGCCGCCGGCAGCCAGAGATCGTTCTGTGCCACATTTGACAAGACGTTGGAATTGAGAAGCGTTGCCCCCTTGGAAACCCCGGTTGTCCCGCCGGTGTATTGCAGGAACGCCACATCGGATGGCTGCGTTTGAGTGGGTTTGAATGTTCTTCCCGATCCAGCGGCAAGTGCGGCCTTGAAGCTGGTGTGCCCGGGCAGCGACCAGTCCGGCACCATCTTTTTGACCTTTCGGACGACAAAATTGACCAGATGGCCTTTCAGGCCCATCAGATCGCCCATTGAGGCCACGCAAACGTGCTTGACGCCGGTGTTCTTGATCACCTGCTGCAGCGTCAGCGCAAAGTTTTCCAGGATGATGATTGCCTTCGCGCCGGAATCCTTGAGCTGATGCTCCAGTTCCCGCGGGGTGTAAAGCGGGTTTACATTGACCACCGCATAGCCCGCGCGCAGAACGGCGGCCATTGCCACCGGCATCTGCAGAATATTTGGCATCATGATCGCCACCCGGTCGCCCTTCTCCAGGCCGAGCGACTGCAGCCAGGCACCGATCCTGGTGGAGAGGTTCTCCATCTCCTGATAGGTGATGGTCTTTCCCATGCATGTGTAGGCGGGCCGTGCGGCGTATCGCTTGAACGAATCCTCGATCAAGGCCGCAATGGAAGCATATTGCAAGGGCGCAATATCGGCGGGGGTGTTCGGCGGGTAGGATGACAGCCAGATACGGTCTGCGGTCGCGGAGTTGGTCATGTTGGTCTCTCTCCCTGGTTACCCCGGATTCGTGCGGCAGACCGAACTGCCGCCGGGCTCCTCTTCCCACATTCCGGTTTCAGTTAAGAATTAAAGGCGCGGGCAGATCGTTGCAATACCTTCCCTTGACGTAAACGTAACTTTTCGCCGAAAAACACATCACAACCGAGGCAGCAAGGGGAAATCGGGCAGGGAAAGAAGCCCCGCCCTGGTGCCGCGCGAGCGTCAAGGCCCGCCGCAGGGGGAGCCGCAGAACGTGGTTTGCGATACGGATCAGCTGGAAAAGGCGTCCGGACCGTGGTCGACCACATTCTTGTCGATCTCGCCAATCACGCTCTCGTTTTTGCCCGCGTAGGGAAGGCCGGAGAGAACGGTGCGGATGACATTGATCCTCGCCCGCCGTTTGTCATTGGCGCGCACCACTGTCCATGGCGCGATCTCCGAGTGGGTCGCCATGAGCAACAGATTGCGCTTTTCGGTGTAATCGTCCCACTTGTTCAGGCTCGCAATGTCCATCGGCGACAGCTTCCAGTGCTTGAGCTTCGAGTGCCGCCGGTCATGGAAGCGCTTGAGCTGCATCTCCTGCCCGATGTTGAGCCAGAACTTGAACAGATGGATCCCGGCCTTCACCGGCATCCGCTCGAAATGCGGCGTCTCTTCAAGAAAGTGCGCATGCTGGTCCGGTGTGCAGAAGCCCATCACCGGCTCGACTCCGGCACGATTATACCAGGAGCGGTCAAACATCACGAACTCGCCCGAGGTCGGGAAATGGTCGACATAGCGCTGATAGTACCATTGCCCGCGCTCGGTCTCGGTCGGTTTCGGCAAAGCCACGACGCGCGCTGATCTCGGGTTCATATAGGCCCGCGTGGCGTTGATCGATCCGCCCTTGCCTGCCGCGTCCCGACCTTCGAACACTGCCATAACGCGGTTTCCTGTGTCCGCCAGCCAAGTTTGCACCTTTACCAGTTCGATCTGCAGCTCTTCGAGAGCCTTTTCATATTTTTTGCGGTCGAGCTTTTTGTCATAGGGATAATTGTCGGACCCGAAAGCGCGGTCCTCGATCCAGTCCGGCAGGTTTGGATCATCAATATCAAACAGCCGTTTCTTGCCGTCCACGTCGAGCTCCACGGCCCTGCTGTCTTTCTGCTTACCCATCAAGGAGTTCCCTTTTGTCTGTTTTGTTATCTTAGAAATGGCCACATCGTCATTGCGATTTCAAGCAGCGCGTATAAACAAGCCTGAGTTCCCGCTGTTTCAGGGGGCCAAACGCAGGCGAGAGCAATGGCTGAGATGATGCAAGATCCCAAAGCGGATGTCCCGCAAGACAGCCTGGCATCGCGGGCAACAGCCTCCTGGCGACCGTTGGCGATTGCTGCGGTGATTGCCCTGGGCACCATCCCTGCGGGATTGCAGGCCTGGGAGGCTGTGCTGGGATATGGCGTGTTTGTGGCCGCGCTGTTAATTTGGCCCTCCACCGATGCAGCCGCCCGAGTGCGGGCCAAAGTCCAGAAGAAAGCCGCCGCGACCGGCGCGCGCGATATGCAGATTATCGATGCTCTCGATTTCCCCACGGTTCTTTTTGACCAGGATACGGCCGTCATTCGTCAGAACTCGGCTGCAACCGTTCTGGTTGGCGCCTTTCCCGAGCGAAGTGAATTGTCGGCCCGGATTCGCTCTCCTGCCATTTTGGAGCTGGTTGCCAGGGTCATCCTGAACGGTCAGCCCGACAGCGTTGAACATGCGGAGCGGGTGCCATCCGAGCGTTGGCATGAAGTCCGCGCCGCACCGGTCGATGCGCGCAGCGATACCGGTCGGCGGCTGTTCGTTCTCACCTTCCGCGACCTGACCGAAGCCCGGCGCATGGACCGGATGCGCACTGATTTTGTTGCAAATGCGAGCCATGAACTCAGAACCCCACTCGCCTCTCTGATGGGCTTCATCGAAACCATGCAGGGGCCGGCGCGTGATGACGAGGCGGCCCGTACCAGATTTTTCGGCATCATGCTTGAACAGGCGCAGCGGATGGCCCGCCTGATTGATGACCTTCTGTCGCTCTCGCGCCTCGAGATGCGGGCCCATGTCGCTCCGCAGGGCGAGGTTGAACTGGTTGGCGCGGTCGGTCACGTGATCGATACGCTCAGGCCGATGGCAAACGAGCTCGGTGTCGAGATTGCTCTGACCGCGCCCGAGGAACCGGTTCAGGTCGTGGGCGATGTGGATGAATTAATTCAGGTTTTTTCCAACCTGATCGAGAACGCCTGCAAATATGGGCAGACCGGAAAGCGAGTGGAAATTTCGGTCTCTGGTTCGGAACCCGGCGGCGCACAGGTCAGCGTGCGGGACTTCGGGCCCGGCATCTCAAAAGAACACGTTCCGCGCCTCACCGAGCGCTTCTATCGTGTTGATGTGGAGACCAGCCGGGCAAAGAAAGGCACTGGTCTGGGCCTCGCGATCGTAAAACATATCCTGACCCGGCACCGTGCCCGGCTGATGATCCGCTCGGATCTTGGGGAAGGATCGGCATTCATTGTCAAATTCAATGACGAAAAACCGGGTCATTTGTCACCAACTCCAGAATTATATCAATAAAAACAAATATATAAACTGTCATAAAACAGTGTCTAAACTGTCATAAAACAGAATCCCGAAAGGCCTAGAACAGGCCAGCCGCAGATGGCTGATCCACGGCCCAACGCAACGGGCAAAGACACCTTGACCCATGACGGGAGATTTCCATGAACGCAATCAAATTCGCCGCAGCCGCTATCCTGGCTTCCACGGCTCTCACCGGCGCCGCAGTCGCCCGTGACCAGGTCCAGATCGCCGGCTCGTCCACCGTTCTGCCTTACGCATCGATCGTCGCAGAAGCCTTTGGCGAAAACTTTGAATTTCCGACACCGGTTGTTGAGTCCGGCGGTTCGGGTGCCGGCCGCAAGAAGCTCTGCGAAGGCGTTGGCGAAAACACAATCGACATTGCCAACTCGTCCTCGCGCATCAAGCAGTCCGACATCGATCTTTGCGCTTCCAACGGTGTGACCGAAATCCAGGAAGTTCGCATCGGTTATGACGGTATCGTGTTTGCCTCCGACATCAATGGCCCTGAGTACGCCTTCACGCCTGCGGACTGGCACAATGCGCTCGCTGCCAAGGTCATGAAGGACGGCCAGTTGGTCGACAACCCTTACAAGACCTGGAATGAAATCCGCGCTGACCTGCCGGCCCAGGAAATCCTGGCGTTTGTCCCGGGCACGAAGCACGGCACCCGCGAAGTTTTCGACGAGAAGGTCATCATCGCCGGTTGCGAAGAAAACGGTGCCGCTGAAGCCCACAAGGCTGCTGGCGCTGAAGACGTTGACGATGCCTGCATGCAGCTGCGCACCGATGGCGTCTCGATCGATATCGACGGCGACTACACCGAGACGCTCGCCCGCGTTGACGCCAACAAGAACGGCATCGGCGTTTTCGGTCTGTCCTTCTACCAGAACAACACCGACAAGCTGCAGGTCGGCACCATGGGCGGCGTTGTTCCTTCCGTAGAGTCGATCGCTTCGGGTGAGTATCCGGTTTCGCGTCCGCTCTACTTCTACGTCAAGAACGCTCACCTCGATGTGATCCCTGGCCTTCAGGAATATGTTGAGTTCTTCGTGTCTGACGAAATTGCCGGTCCCGATGGTCCGCTGGCAGCTTACGGCCTGGTCTCCGACCCGGAGCTGGCCAAGACCCAGGAAATGGTCAAGAACCGTACCCCAATGGGTCCGATGAACTGATCCATTAGACGCTAAGGGGGCGGGTGATTAGCAGCTTGGCCGCCCAATCCAACTGAACTTTTAGACTATGGTCCAGGAAGGTTGCGTCCAGTCCCGCATCCTTCACCCCGTGATGCACCCAATATCGATCGCCACGGACATCCTGCCGCAACTCGACGATCTCGGCGAGAAGGCACAGCCCATAGCACCTCATGGTCTCACTTCACTCGGTGGACGTGGTTGCCGGGCTCTCAGCCAATGGAGGTATCCGCTGTGACCGCAGACTTCCGCTTCCTCATCACATGCCTGCCAGGGCCATGAACACAATTCCTAGGACAGTCCCTCTGCGGAGCGGACTTCCTGGATACGTCTTGACCTATGCCCGGAGGGCCATCGCGGCAAAGGACTGGGAGCTAGATCGATCAAGAACGCGGAAGTTCGGGGAGATACGCTCTGGCGCGATGCTCGACATTTCTAGTCCGGAAGGATGCTCCTCGAGCACCCTGTGTCCTCCATACGGATAATCATTGACACATGATTCTCGCCCCCGGGCTGGCCCCGCCACCCGGGCAAGATGCTCCCGCCCAACCGCGGGCTCTCCCGCAAAGCCCGGTTTGCGGAGGTGACTTTCCTTGCACACTTTGTGTTCATTTGTCCCAGGGCTTAGCTCGAAAAATTGGGGCGAAGCCGAAGCCCAAGATAAATCCCCGCAATCACACATCGGACTCCATCACTCTGCGCCTAATTGCAACGGGATTCCGCTCTTCCCCCCCTTGGGGCATTATTCAGAATTTGTTCTCTCCTCGCGGCCGGTTGTTGCCAAAACGGATGGCCTTTCCACCCCCTGGATAGGAATAATTGCTTCCAAGGGGACCAGCCGCATATTATTAGTCGGCCTTTACGGACCCGGTGAAGCCCATTTTCCTGCCTTTTGGGGAAACATTAGGCATTAAATTTAAACCACCCCTTCCCGCGCCAATTTGAAAGAAACCGCATCCACAACCTTCCGGCCCTTAACCATATTAGGGAAGAAAACTTCTTATTTGG
>NZ_CM002917.1:2791658-2925342 GCF_000154705.2 Hoeflea phototrophica DFL-43
GAGAAATGGCGCCGGCCCCCGTGCGGCGTAAAGCCCCTGCCATCCCCATCCCTTGTTTTACCGGGCTGCGCCCCCCGGCCCGGTGTGCCTTTGCCCGTGGCAAGGCCCGGAACAAGGGGTTACGACCGGTGAGGGCGGTGGCCCAAGGGTTCAACCTTTCGCCGGGGCGGGGGGGTAAATCTACGGGTTGGTTCATGATTCGAGCAACTCCCGCCGGGCCCCGAGCCAACGGTTTGCCTTACTCGTGCCTTAACGCCCAGCGGCGCAAAGTCGGCCTCGGCGTGAAAGACCCCTGTCCGTAGCCCCGACAACGGGGGAATTGGGGAGGGTAGTTGGCATCCCCCCATCACCCTGATTCATCGTTACCTCAAAGGGGAGGGGGCGTGTAATTGTGCCGGGCATTCCGGAGTAGTTACGTAGACGCCAGACCTATATGGTTTATTGGCACATGCAGCAATGCGCAGGCAACGTATCTGCGACCGGCCGGCCTCGGGGAGTCCGAACACCGGGATGCGCCTGCTGTCCCCCCACTGCGCCGTCCCGGGCGCGTGCATGGACTCAGCCGACGCCAGTCTCTCTGGCTGGCACATGCGACCTCACCCTTGCGTTCGTGCGATTGCAGATACATTCCGGTCCCATACGGTATCGCTCCCCGCCCATCGGCACGATCTGCCGCAGATCCATTATCTCCCGGGCAACCCCGAGAACCACCCCCGGCGACGGCTGGATGCCGCCGCCTTCAATTCCGTGAAAATCTCACGAAGCGGGCTTTGCCAACCGGTCCTTGATTTCAGTTGACCAGCCTGGCCGCCGCATGCCGGGCATGGTCGGCAACACCGGGATCCTTGGTGATGAGGGCAGCGACGATGGCTCCGTCGATCAACAGCGCCAACTCATGGGTCAGTCCCTCGGGATCGTCCGGGCGGACGTCCCTGGCCAGTTCGCCGATCTTGTCGAGCACGATTTTCTTGTGCTTCATCGTGATCAGACGGATCTTGTCGTCTTCCTTGTCATGCTCGCCCACAGCGTTGATGAACGGACAGCCATAGAAGTTTTCTTCGCGGAACCAGGACTTCAAGACATTGAAGACATGCAGCACCTTTTTCTCCGACGGACCGTCAAAGGCGTCTATCTCGTCGGAAAACCATTGCCGCCAGGTGCTGCCTTCGCGCTCAAGCACCGCCTCGATCAGCCCTTCCTTTGAACCATAAGCCTTGTAGAGCGTCGTTTTGGCGGTGCCTGCTGCCTCCACAATGCTGTCCACACCGGTCGCGTTGATCCCGTGCCGACAGAACAGATCACACGCCGCAAGCAGCAGCCGTTCGCGCGCCGACCCCGGATGGCTTGGAATGTTTCGGATTGCCTGGTTCACGATATCAACCACCTTGTTCACAATAGACCAATCATACAGACCGTTAGGTTTTTTCATACCCAGTACGCTCCACGGGATCAACGCCGCTCCACATTTTCCTAGGTGAACCCCGTGTACACCCGTCCATTTTTTTGGCGGGAACATCCCGACAGGCCTGTTATTTCCGCAGCGCACACAGGTAGCCGGCAACTCGATGAATCGGCGGTAGAAGCTCTAAGCATATGTAATTTATAACCAATAATGCCATAGATTCAGTTTGGCACGGTAGATGCATAGGGGTGTACAGAACAGTTTGTTTGAACCCTGGAGCCGTACATGCCCGCTGCACATCTTTCTGTCGACGGCATTTCCCACACCTACAAGCGGGGACAGGTGCGGGCTTTGGACAATCTGAATTTCCAGGTGGAGCCCGGCGAGGCGCTGGCGCTGGTCGGCAGATCCGGTTGCGGCAAATCCACCCTGTTGCACATCATGGCCGGCCTGATGACACCGACGTCGGGCAAGACCCTGATCGATGGCCGCACGGTCTCGGGCCCCTCTCCCAACTGGGTGATGATGTTTCAGAAGCCGTCGCTTTATCCCTGGATGACGGTCGCGCAGAATGTTGCGCTTGGCCTCAAATTCACCGGACGGACCGCGGAGATTGCAAAGCGCGTTCCCGAAATGCTCGAACTGGTGGAGCTGGCCGATTATGCCGACCGTAATGTTCAGGATCTCTCAGGCGGCCAGCAGCAGCGGGTAGCCCTCGCCCGCTCACTCGCGCCGAAGCCGGAAGTGCTGTTTCTCGACGAACCCTTCTCGGCCCTCGATGCCTTCACCCGCAACAACCTTCAGCGCGACGTCCGCCGCATCGCCAAGGAGCTGGACATCACGCTTGTCCTGGTCACGCACGACCTCTCCGAGGCCATCATCATGGCCGAACGCGCTGTCGTGCTGAGCGCCAACCCGGGCCAGATCAGTGACATCATCGAGATCGACCTGGACAATCGCGACGATCTGCGCACGCCGGAATATGTGGCGGCACGCACCAGGCTGACCAAAGCCTATGAGAAAGCCGCTGGCCTCGATTTCGAAGCCAGGCACGTCAACGCTTCAATGCCCTCATCACATGCCGACAAAAACATGAAACCGGCTGCCGCGGACCGCGCGGCTGTCCTCTGATCAATGCCAACAGGGAAGGCCAGAACAATGACCGACAATGTGCCAGCAAAATCCGGGTCTCAGGATTGGGACGACGAGTACTTTTCCACTGATTTCACCCGTCGCCAGACGCTCGACATGTTTGCCGCCGGCGGCCTCATGGCAGCCCTTGGCCCCCTGATCGGCGCCATGAGTTCGCCCGCCTTCGCATCAACCGACGATGAGGTCGTGCGCATTGGCTATCTACCGATCACCGACGCCACCGCCCTGCTTGTTGCCCACGGCATGGGCTACTTCGAGGAGGAAGGCCTCAAGGCCGAGCGCCCGACACTGATCCGTGGCTGGTCGCCGCTGGTTGAAGGCTTCGTGGCAGGCAAGTTCAACCTCGTCCACTTCCTCAAGCCGATCCCGGTCTGGATGCGCTACAACAACAACATCCCGGTCAAACTGATGGCCTGGGCGCACACCAACGGCTCCGGCCTGGTTGTCGGCGGCCACACGGACATCACCGATTTCAGCCAGCTCGGCGGCAAACAGGTGGCAGTCCCGTTCTGGTACTCGATGCACAACATCGTGCTGCAATATGCGCTGCGCCAGTCCGGTGTCAAAGCCGTCATCAAGAGCCAGGGCGAGCCGATTGCTGCTGACGAATGCAATCTGCAGATCCTGCCGCCGCCGGAAATGCCGGCCGCGCTCGCCAGCCGCAAGATCGACGCCTACATCGTCGCCGAGCCCTTCAACGCCATGGGTGAAATCAAGGCGGGGGCACGGATGCTGCGCTTCACCGGCGACATCTGGAAGAACCATCCCTGCTGCGTGATCTGCATGCACGAACAGGCAACCACCGAAAAACAGGAGTGGACGCAAAAGGTGATGAACGCCGTGGTCAAGGCGCAGATTTACGCATCGCAAAACAAGGCCGAAGTCGCCCGCATGATGTCCAAGGATGGCGAAGGCTACCTGCCGATGCCCGCAGCCATCGTCGAACGGGCCATGACCGACTACGAACAGGACCCGGACTACATCGAAAGCGGTGCAATCAAGCATGCCGCGGAATGGGGCAACGGGCGCATCGACTTCCAGCCCTGGCCCTACCCGTCGGCAACCAAACTGATTGTCGAGCAGATGAACAACACCCTTGTGGGCGGCGACACCACCTTCCTCAAGGATCTCGACCCGCAATTCGTCGCCGATGATCTGGTCAATTATGACTATGTCCGCAGGGCACTGGAAAAGTACCCGGAATGGATGAACGACCCTTCGGTCAATGCCGGCGATCCGTTCAACCGTGACGAGGTGCTGTCTCTGTGAGCGTCGACGCGACCATGGTGCCGATAGAGCTGGAGCAGGCCGGTCAGACTGACCGGTCGGCTCAAATCAAGGCTGCTCGCAGCCTTGGTTATGCCCTTCTGGGGATGAGCCTTCTGCTCGCCTGCTGGTGGGTTGGCGGGTACATGATCCGCAACAATCCGGCAATGTCGGCCTTTGCCGACTTCGCACCAGGACCGGCCCTGACGCGGCTTGCCGAAATGGTCGCCTCGGGTGAAGCCTGGGCGATGACGCTGCCAAGCCTGGAGAGGATCATGCACGGGATGCTGATCGCCATCGCGCTTGGCGTTCCTGTCGGCATCCTGATCGGCCGCTTCGGTTTCTTACGTGAGATCACCAACATTCCGTTCCAGTTCCTCAGGATGATCTCGCCGCTTTCCTGGATGCCGATTGCCGTCATGGCTTTTGCCACCTGGGACGGCGCCATCGTCTTCCTGATTGCGGTTGCGGCGGTCTGGCCGATCCTGTTTTCCACCGCGGCGGGGTTGCGGCGGGTGGAGCCGGACTGGTTCAAGGTCGCCCGAAATCTGGGGGCGCGGCCCTGGCACATGCTGTTCACCATCATCCTGCCGGCGATCTCTCAGGACATCCTGACAGGGATCCGCCTGGCGCTCGGAGTGGCCTGGATCGTGCTGGTTCCGGCTGAATATCTCGGCATCACTTCGGGCCTCGGCTACGCCATCAACGACGCCCGCGACACGCTCGAATATGACCGGCTGGCAGCCACTGTGGTCATCATCGGGGTCATCGGATTCACACTCGATTTCATCTGTCAGCAGGTGATCTCGAAACTCAGTTGGCACCGCAACGATTAGGCGGGCCACCAACCGTGTTCAAACACACAGAGGAGTAAAAAACCATGTCTCAACCTGCAACCGCACTGACCGGCTGCCTTGCACCCATCTCAAAGGATGGTCTCGATGACCTGATTGCGAAGGGCAAGGCCGATCCAAAGGCCGTCAAGACACTCAAGTGCAAGACCGTGGCCGAAGGGCGCTTTCGCCACGCCAACTACATTCGCAATCTCGAGCCCTACATCGTCGATGAACCGCCTGGCCTGCTCGGTGACGACACCGCTCCCAATCCGTCGGAAGCCTCGCTCGCAGCCCTTGGCTCCTGTGTCGCTGTCGGCCTGCATGCCAATGCAGTCGCACGCGGCATCCAGGTCTTCAAGCTGGAAGTGGAGCTTGAAGGTGATTTGAACATCACCGCTGTCTGGGGCACCGGCGACACCTCGGAAAAGCCCGTCGGCTTCACCGATGTGCGCATCAAGGTGGATATGGAAGGCGATTGCCCAAAGGAAGAGATCGACGCGCTGGTCCAGCATGTCATCCAGTGGTCGCCCGTGTTCAACACCTTCTCGCGCCCCGTCAACATGGTTGCAGAAACGATGTGATGAGCAGGGGCTGCGCCGCTGATCCTGGCGGCGCGGCCCCGCTTCAATGCCAAGCCACCGGCCCAAACATACCAAGCCAAAGGAGAGTGCAGATGAACATTGCGCCACCCATGACTGCGGTAAATTTCGAAGAGATCGAGCGGATCTCCGGCTCCACGCTTGCCGGCCTTGTCCGCAAGATCGACGAGGAGCGGATCTACCCCGAGGAGGTCATGCGCGCCTATGGCGAGGCAGGCGCTTACACCAGCCATCTGAGCGGCCCTGCATCAAGCGTCGATCTGAGCCAGGCGATCCTGTCGATGGCGCGGGCTGCAGAGGAGTGCATGTCGACGGCGTTTTGTGTTTGGTGTCAGGATACGCTCGGCTGGTACATCGCCTCATCCGACAATGACTATCTCAAGACCCACGTGCTTCCCAAGGTGGCCAAGGGCTCGTCGCTCGGCGGCACCGGCATGTCCAACCCGATGAAAGCCATCGGCGACATCGAACCGATGAAACTCAAGGGCGTCCGCGTGGATGGCGGCTACAAGGTCAAGGGGATCCTGCCCTGGGTCTCCAATCTTCTCGAAGACGGCTATTTCGGCACCATGTTTCATGTCGACGTCGACGGCGAGGACAAACCCAAGCGCGTCATGACCATCATTCATGCGGCATGGGAGGGCGTGAAGCTAAGGCTCGACCACGACTTCGTCGCCATGGGCGGAACCGCCACCTGCAATGTCCAGATGCGCGATGTGTTTGTGCCCGATGAGTTCGTCCTCGCCGATCCAGCCGACGCGTTTGTGAAGAAGATGCGCCCGGGCTTCGTGCTCATGCAATGCGGCATGGCCGCAGGCATCATCAAGAACTGCATCGAACTGATGGAGCAGGTCCGAGGCCCCCTGGGCCACGTCAACTGCTTCCTGGAAAAGCAGCCCGAGGACATTCGCGCCGACTATGACGCCTTGTTGGCGGACATCATGAACTTGGCCAAAACGCCCTACGACACGTCCAACGCCTACTTCAAGCGGGTGCTTGAAGCGCGATTGAAAGGCGGTGAACTGGCGGTCGAAGCCGCTCATTTCGCGCAACTTCATTGCGGCGCGCGCGGCTATGTCTCCACCGGCGCGGCGCAGCGGCGGCTGCGCGAAGCCTATTTCGTCGCCATCGTCACGCCGGCCACCAAGCATCTGCGCAAACTGATTTCAGAATTGGAGGAGTAAACCGGCTTCCCGGCAACGATCCGGAAAGCCTCAACACCAACCAACCCCAGAGAGGTCTTGCCATGAATTCTGCTCTTGTGACACCAGCTGAACTCCAGATGATGATTGATGCAAAGCAGGCAGTGATCATCGACACTCGTGACCCAGAAAGCTTCGCCGCCGGCCACATCGCCGGAGCGGTCAACATGCATGACATCTTCACCTACCTCGCCACCTCCGATGCCAACGGAATGGGGGAACTGAAAGAGAAATTCGCAGCCGAATTTGCCGCCGCAGGCCTTGATGGCGCCAAGACCGCCGTCATTTACGAAGCCTCGATGGCCAGCGGGTTTGGCCAGTCCTGCCGCGGCTATTTTCTCCTGTCCTTCCTGGGCTACCCGAATGTGAAGGTCATGCATGGCGGCTTTGCCGCATGGCTTGCGGCCGGAATGCCTGTTACCACCGACACAAGCGCACCTCAGCCTGGTGGCTTCGAAATCGATCCCGCGGCCGCATCCATCATGATGGATGCGGAGGATATGAAAGCGGCAATGGCCGATGAGAAAGCCGTCATCCTCGACGTGCGTGACATCGACGAATGGATCGCGGAATCCTCATCTCCCTATGGCAAGGATTTTTGTCCGCGCAAGGGACGGATACCGGGCGCGGTCTGGATCGAATGGTACCGCATGATGAAACCCACCGCCGAAGGGCCGATGATGAAGTCGAAAGCCGAAGTGCTGGCCGAATGCGCCACCGTGGGCATCACCGCGGAGACACCGGTGAAGCTTTATTGCTTCAAGGGCGCGCGGGCTTCCAACACCTTCCTCGCCCTCAAGGAGGCCGGCATCAAGGATGTCGCGATCTATTTCGGGTCCTGGAACGAATGGTCCCGCGATCCCTCCTTGCCAATCGAGGAAGGCCTGCCGTACTAACCAGAATCAACCAAGCCACGCGCGGGGGACGACAGCCCCCGCGCCAGACAGGATAACGGACACTCATGCCTTCTTCATTTGTCATCATCGGTGCGGGCCAGGCAGGCATCAAGGCTGCCGAGACGCTGCGCGCCAAGGGCTTTGATGGCACCATTACCCTGATCGGCGCCGAACATTGGCATCCCTACCAACGCCCGCCGCTGTCAAAAGCCTATCTGAAGGGTGAAATGAGTGAGGACCGGCTGCTGCTCAAGGCGCCCGACTGGATCAAGGGCGCGGGCATCGACACCCATCTGGGAAAGCGTGCGACCCGTCTTGATCCCGCCACCCGCACCATCACTCTCGATGATGGCACCGAAGTTCCCTATGACAAGGTTCTCATTGCAACAGGCACTCACGCACGCTGGCTGCATCTGGACAGCGCAGACTTGCCAGGCGTTGAGACACTGCGCGGGATCGATGACACAAGGCGCATCGGCGCCCGGCTCAAACAAGCGCACAATGTCGCGATCATCGGCGGCGGTTTCATCGGCATGGAGGTAGCGTCCGCCGTGCGTACCATGGGCAAGACGGTCAGCGTTGTCGAGGCGCAGGAGCGCATTCTAGCCCGGGTCGTCGCCCCGGAGGTGTCGGCCTATCTCGAAACCTTGCATTCAGAGCACGGCGTAAACCTGAGAACCGCCGTGGGCGTGGACGCAATTGTCGGCAACGGCCATGTGCAGTCAGTCGAATTGAGCGACGGCAGCGCGGTAGATGCCGATATCGTCCTCATCGCCGCCGGAGCCGAACCTACGATCGACCTCGCCTTCCATGCAGGTCTCGATCTGGCCCGTGGCATCATTGTCGATAATGCCTGCAGAACCAGCGTGCCCCATATTTATGCGGCGGGTGACTGCACCGTGTTTCACTCCGCACGCTACGGCCGCCTGATCGGGCTCGAAAGCGTGCAGAACGCCTGTGACCAGGCAAAAGCCGCAGCAGCCTCCATGCTCGGCGAGCCTGTGGCCTATGATCCGGTTCCGTGGTTCTGGTCTGACCAATACGACACCAAGCTGCAAATTGCCGGACTTTCCGCGGGCTATGACCGGATCGAAACCGTCGGCTCCATCCCGGAAGGCCGCTTCTCGATCCGATACTATGCGGGCGGAACTCTGCTGGCCGTCGATTCCATCAACGATCCGCGCGCCCACATGATGGCGCGGCGCGAGATTGCCGCCCAGCCTCCGGCGCTTGCCGCCTGAGCCATCTCCGCCCTCGCGGTTGAGACCCCCATACAGACGCTTACGAATTGCCTTCGATCTGCTCATCGGCAATGCCGAATTTCTTGATCCTCGAATAGAGCGTGGTTGGCCTGATGCCCAGCAGGTTGGCAGCACCATCATCGCCCGAGACCTTTCCATTGGTCATCTTGAGGCAGGCGATGATGTTCTTGATCTGCAGGTCGCGCATCTGCTCCTCGGTCATCACCTCTGTGTCCAGCTCCGAGAGGCGCTTGCGGCCAAGCTTGTGGAATTCAAGCACCAGCTTGTCGCCGCGTGAGAGGATCGCACCCCGTTCAATGACATTTTGCAGCTCCCTGACATTGCCGGGCCAGTGATAGGCCTGCAACTCACGGATATTGGCCTTCGTCACCGTCGGCTTGGGCAAGTTGAGGCGTTCGCAGGCGAGCTTGAGAAAATACTGCGTCAGTTCCGGAATGTCCGCGACCCGCTCGCGCAAGGGGCGGCATTCAATCGGAAACACATTGAGGAAGAAGTACAGATCCTCGCGGAAACTGCCCTGCTTGACGCAGAGCTCGAGATCCTTGGTCGAGGCGGCAATCACCCGCACATTGATCTTGTTTGTCCGTGATTCTCCCAGACGCTCGAAGGTCTTGTCGCGCAGCACCTTCAGGATCGTGCCCTGCAGATCGAGCGGAATTTCAGAGACTTCGTCGAGAAACAGCGTCCCGCCATTGGCAATCTCGATCTTGCCGGTCCTGTCATGAAGCGCGCCGGCAAACGCGCCACGCACATGCCCGAACAGCTCGCTTTCAAAACTGGCAGGCGAAATCCCCGCACAATTGACCCGGATGATCGGACGTTTGGCCCGCGAGCTTGCCTTGTGGGTGGCAGAGGCGACCAGAGCCTTGCCGGTGCCACCTTCCCCGGTGATCAGCACATTGCTCTCGGTTGCCGCCACAAGATTGATCTGTGCCAGCGTACGCTGGATCGCCGGTGAACCGCCAACCAGATCATAATGCGAACGCACCTGCTGGATCTCTTCCTGCAGATATTCGTTTTCCTGCTCAAGCCGTTCCCGCAACGCTTCGATCTGCTCCATCGCCTGATGCAGCTTGCGTTCATTTTCGCGCCGGTCGGTGACATCGCGAAACACCACCACCGCACCGGCCAGAACCTGCTGGTCGTAAATCGGCGTCGATGTGTATTCGACTTCGATCGGGCGCCCATCCTTGTGCCAGAAGACTTCGTCCTCGATCCTGGCAACCTTCTCGTTGCGAAAGCTGTGATAGATCGGACACTCCCGTGAAGGATAGACCGTGCCATCGGGATGGTGATGGTGTATCATCGCATGGATGTCCTGGCCAAGCAGGTCCTCTGCCGTCCACCCGAGAATGCTCTGCGCCGCTCGGTTGACGAAGGTGGTCTTGCCTTCGAGATTGATGCCGTAGATCCCCTCACCCGCAGCGTCCAGAATGAGTTGGTTCTCGCTTTCCATCTCGCGAAAGAAATCCCGCGCGCGGTTCCATTCCATCAGGCCCTTGTTGTGCAAATCCGTTGTCGTGACCTGTTGGGTGCGGGCGTGGAAGCCAGCCAGGTCGATGATCTGGATGAGCAGATGGCGCCGGTTGCGGCTGCGGATCAGCTTGCTGTGCAGCTCCGCCTGGATCGCCGTCCCCGATCTCGCAGTCAGCGTGATGTCGCGGGTCCAGCTTTCTCCGTAATGATCCACCGCTTCGGTAAAAACGATCAATTTGGCAAGCTCGCTGCCCAGCACATCGGCGAAGGCGCTGCCGGGCAAATCATCCTCTTCCAGAAGCCGCGATGCATGCCCGTTTGCGGCATCGATGACCCCGCTGTCGGTGTCGACGAGCAAGGTCGGCAGTGCCGTCAGTTCTATGGTTTTGGACAGGGCTTCGAGTGACAGATCCATGCCGCAAAGAATGCAACAGCTTTCCACTATCATCAACGAAATTTCGTAATTTACGATATTTCATAAATATTTGACTTTCCTAATTCGTTTTTTTCTTCATTTTTTCAATATTTTACCGAATCTCGGAGTTTCCGATTTTTTCGGGAAAACTCCTGCGGACCAAATTAACCTTTGGTCATCGAACACGTCAGGAGATCAAGATGACCATGAAAAGCCTGGGCAACCCTTTTTCGTCGAAGACCGATCTGCGCCATGGTGCGGATTGCGGCTGCAAATCATGCGCGTCGGGCGAATTTCGTGCGGATGACGCTTCCCCGCAATCATCAGAAGCAATGCTCGAGCGCGCTGTTGAAAGCGCAATCGTTCGCTCGGTCTTCGGACACTCCGACATTGGTCGCCGCTCATTCATGGGCATGGTTGGCGGAGCAACCGCTGCCGCGGCTCTTGCTTCAGTGTTCCCGATGGACAAGGCGAAAGCAGCCATCCTCGACAATCTGGGGACACCGGAGAAGACCGACCTCAACATAGGCTTCGTTCCGATCACCTGCGCCACACCAATCATCATGGCTCAGCCATTGGGCTTTTATGAGCGGTATGGCCTCAACGCCCAGGTGATCAAGACCGCCGGCTGGGCCGTTGCCCGCGACAAGTCGCTCGCCGGCGAGTATGACGCCAGCCACATGCTGACCCCGATGCCGCTGGCCATGACGCTCGGCGCCGGATCGACAGCGACCCCCTACATCATGCCCGCCGTGGAAAACATCAACGGCCAGGCCATCGTCTTGTCCAACGAGCACAAGGACAAGCGCGATCCCAAGCAGTGGAAGGGCTTCACCTTCGGCGTGCCGTTCGAATATTCGATGCACAACTTCCTGCTGCGTTACTATGTGGCCGAATTCGGCCTGGATCCCGACGTCGACATCCAGATCCGCGTCGTTCCGCCCCCGGAAATGGTCGCCAACCTTCGCGCAGGCAACCTCGATGGCTACCTCTCGCCCGACCCGTTCAACCAGCGTGCGGTCTGGGAAGGCATTGGCTTCATCCACATCCTCACCAAGGAAATCTGGGAAGGCCATCCGTGCTGCGCCTTTGCGGCTCCCCTCTCCTTCGCCGAACAACTTCCCAACACCTACGGGGCGCTGTTGAAGTCGATCATCGATGCGACCCAGTACGCCTCCAATCCGGACAACCGGAAAGAGATTTCGGAAGCCATCGCGCCGACCAACTATCTCAACCAGCCGGTTCCGGTGATCGAGCAGGTCCTCACGGGCACCTATGCCGACGGACTTGGCGAAGTGAAGCAGGTTCCCGACCGGATCGACTTCGATCCGTTCCCCTGGCATTCGATGGGCGTCTGGATCCTCACCCAGATGAAGCGCTGGGGCTATATCGAGGGCGACATCGACTACAAGGCCGTGGCCGAGCAGGTCTACCTTGCTGCCGATGCGCGCAAGATCATGACCGATCTCGGGTACGACGCGCCCACCGAGACCTACAAGAGCCATGTCATCATGGGCAAGACCTTCGATCCGGAGACCCCTGAGGACTACGTCTCCAGCTTCGCTATCGGCAAGGGCTGATCAATGGCAACTCTCTCGCTCAATCAGCGCGCGGCCATCCTCTCGCTTGTTCTGCTTTTTGCGGGATTGCTGGTCTGGGAGGCAGCGATTCCGGCCCAGAAGGCGGCGGGTGAGTTGACGGAGTATGAGCGCCTGACAGGCGGCGGCGCGCCAAAAGCCGGCGTGCCGCCGCCCAGCCAGGTGTTCCAGAAGGCATGGAACGAGCTGAGCAACCCGTTCTACGATGCCGGCCCCAACGACAAGGGGATCGGTATCCAGATCGGATATTCGATCTACCGGGTCTTGAGTGGCTACGCCCTGGCAGCCCTTGTTGCCATTCCGCTCGGCTTCCTCATCGGCATGTCGACGGTGGCCTACAAGGCGCTCAATCCCTTCATCCAGGTGCTACGGCCGATCTCGCCGCTGGCCTGGATGCCACTGGCGCTGTTCATCATCCAGGACAGCGAACGCAGTGCGATCTTCGTGATCTTCATCTGTTCGATCTGGCCGATGCTGATCAACACAGCCTTTGGTGTCGCAGGTGTCAGGAAGGACTGGGTCAATGTTGCAAAGACCCATGAACTGGGCGCATTGCGGACAGCTTTCATGGTGATCCTGCCGGCCGCAGCCCCAACCATCGTGACCGGCATGCGGATTTCCATCGGGATTGCCTGGCTGGTGATCGTCGCCGCCGAGATGCTCGTGGGCGGCACCGGCATTGGCTACTACGTTTGGAACGAATGGAACAATCTCGACCTCACCTCGGTGATCTTCTCGATCCTCATGATCGGGGTCGTCGGCATGGCCCTCGACGCAATGTTTGGCATTCTGCAGCGCCTCGTCGCCTACAGTGAATAGGAGCAGCAAGTGAGCAAAAGCTATCTCAGTGTCGAAGGCCTCACCCAGCGTTACGCCGATGGAAGCGGCGGCGAGATGACCGTGTTCGAAGGCGCCAATTTCACTGTCGAAAAGGGCGAGTTCGTCGTCATTCTGGGTCATTCCGGCTGTGGCAAGTCCACCATCATGAACATTCTGGCCGGGCTCGCGCAGGCCACCGAAGGTGTTGTGATCATGGATGGCAAGGAAGTTTCCGGGCCGAGTCTTGATCGCGGCGTGGTGTTTCAGAACTACTCGCTGCTGCCATGGCTTTCGACGATCAAGAACGTCACCTTCGCAGTCGCCGCCCGCCATCCCGACTGGTCGCGTGAACAGGTCCTGGCCCATTCCAAGAAACATCTGGAAATGGTTGGCCTCAATGAAAGCGTGTTTCATCGCAAGCCCAGCCAGTTGTCGGGTGGCATGCGCCAGCGCGTCTCCATCGCCCGCGCCTTTTCGATCAGCCCCAAGCTGCTTCTGCTGGATGAACCCTTCGGCGCGCTCGACGCGCTCACACGCGGCACCATTCAGGATGAGTTGCTCAAGGTATGGGCGGGAACCGAACAGACCGTGTTCATGATCACCCATGACATCGACGAGGCGATCCTGCTCGCTGACCGCATCCTGCTGATGACAAACGGGCCTTTTGCCCGCGTGGCTGAATCGGTCGAGATCACGATCCCGCGTCCGCGCAACCGAACCGAGATCGTTGAGCATCCGAACTACTATGCGATCCGCAATCATCTGGTTCAGTTCCTCGGCGTCCGCTCTAAGGAACTGGCCGGAACCACCGGCTCGGAAGACAACAGACCCGAAACCGTGCGTATCGACCTCACCAAGGCGGGCAAGACAAAGACTGCCAAGATCGCCGTTTGACCAAACCAACAGGAGGCATTCCCATGACCAAAATGATGACAAAAGAAGATGTGACCGAAATGATCCTGTCGGCAAAGCGCACCGCAGGTCTCACCTGGGAAGGCATTGCCGAACAGATCGGAATGTCGCCGGTCTGGACCCATTCCGCCGCCATGGGCATGAACGCAATGCCCAAGGACAAGGCCGATGCGCTGGCATCCGCAATGGGCCTGCCGCAGGAAGCCTCGCTGGTCCTGCAGGAATCCCCAACCAAGATCTGGGAGCAGTCAGTTCCAACAGACCCCTGCATTTACCGCCTCTACGAGATCGTCGGCGTATATGGCCCGACCATCAAGGCGCTCATTCATGAGAAGTTCGGCGACGGCATCATGTCGGCCATCGATTTCGACATGCAGATCACCCGCGTCGAGAACCCCAAAGGCGACCGCGTCAAAATCGAAATGTCGGGCAAGTATCTGGGCTATAACTCCTGGTGATGTCGGGCACGGCCATTCCGGATAATTGGACAGGTTCATGACACGGCCACCCATCCCGCCCTTTACCGAAGAGACGGCCCGGCAGAAAGTCCGGGCCGCAGAAGATGGCTGGAACGGCCGCAATCCTGCAACGGTTGCACAGGCATACACGCCGGACAGCGTCTGGCGTAACCGCTCGGAATTCCTCAAGGGCCGGGCCGAAATCGAAGCCTTCCTTACACGCAAGTGGGAGAAGGAGCGCGAGTACCGTCTGATCAAGGAGCTTTGGGCCTTCACGGGCAACCGTATTGCCGTGCGTTTTGCCTATGAGTGGCATGATCACGAGGGCAACTGGTTCCGCTCCTACGGCAACGAGAACTGGGAGTTCGATGAGGGCGGCTACATGTCAGCCCGCCACGCCAGCATCAATGATCTTCCGATCGACGAGAGCGAACGCAAATTCCTCTGGCCTCAGGGCCGACGCCCGGATGACCATCCCGAATTGTCCGATCTGGGATTCTAGACCTGCGATGCCGTCGCAGGAATTTGTGCCGCGCGATTGGCTCCCGACAGACCTGGTGATCTAGCCCGTATAGCCTCGGATCGCAGCGCGCGCCCCCTCGCTCCAGATCATATCGAGCGCACGAACGAAGGCTTGCGAAAAGCGCTCATCCCGAGCGAGGTCGCCATAGATATGGCTTTGCGCAAGCCATGTGTCAGGCTTCTCTCGCGCAATTTCTGCCGCGGCCGCCAAAGCGGGCCATTCGGGATCGTTGGCTTCGATCGCGCTGCCATTCTCGCGCACGCCGGCGCACATGCGCGCCCACAGCGCCTCAACAAGCGCCAGCCCGTCTACAGGGCGGCCATCTGCAAGCGCATCCCGGATGATCGGCACCACAAAGCCCCGGTGCCGCGACAGCCCGTCAAAGGCAACACGTCGGGTGGTGTCATGAATTTCCGGGTTTGAAAAACGCGAGGTGATCAACGCCACATACTCGAGCGAGGTCATTTCGGGCGTGCCCCCGACCAGCGGCGCGATCTCGGTGTTTTGGACCTTGGCAAAGAGCGCAGCAATGTCGCGGTCCGCCATGCAGCCGGCAATCGTTTCAACCGAAAGCAATTCACCTGCATTGGCAAGCACCTGATGGCCTGCATTGAGGATGCGGATCTTCATCGCTTCATAGGTGTGAACCTCAGGGGTGAAGGTCGCGCCGACGCAGTCCCAATCGGGCCGTCCGGCGCAAAAATCATCCTCGATGATCCACTGCCGGAAATTCTCATGTGTAACGGGCGCCGCATCGTCGATGCCGAACTTTCGTGCAAGCGCAATTTCCGCCGGACCGGTCGCGGGCACGATGCAATCGACCATCGAGTTGGGAAAGGCACCCTTGGCGTCGATCCAGTCTGCCAGATCCGGATCCGTTTGCCGCGCAAGTGTGACGACCGCGGTTCGGGTAATGTCGCCATTGCCCTTGAGATTGTCACAGCTCTGCACCGTGAATGGGCCCTCGCCGGATGTCCACCTCACACGAAGACCGGCGACGATTGCGCCAAAGACGGTACGCGGTGCATCGGGATTGGCGATATCATGCCGGATGTCGGGATGCGCCAGATCGAGGCCGCCGCTTTGAGCAGACACGAAATACCCGCCCTCGGTGACGGTCAGTGAGACGATGCGGATGGCTGGATCGGCGATACAGCGGATCAGGGCTGCATTGCCCTCCTCGACCGGCAGGAAATCAATCATCGCACCGGTGATCTCCACCGAGATGCCGTCGGGGTCGAGTTCGATCAGCGTTGTCAGGCAATCCTGCGCCAGCAGTTTCTCACGCATCACCGCGTCGGTGGCGCGCACACCGGCGCCGACTATCGCCCAATCCAGCGCTGCACCTGTCTGCATCAGCCGGTGCAGGTACCAGGCCTGATGAGCCCGGTGGAAATTGCCAAGCCCGACATGGACAATACCCGGCTTGAGCCGGGCACGGTCATAGCCGGGGCGTGCAATATCGTTGGCGAGATCGGAAACTGTCTTGTTGCAAAGCCTGATCGCATCTTTGCCGTGGACGGGGGTACTCATCAGCTCATCCAGTTTCCGCCGTCCACATTGTAGGTCTGGGCGACGATGTAGCCGGCCTCTTCTGAAGCGAGAAACACTGCCATCCCTTCAAGGTCTGCCGCGGTTCCCATACGGCCATAGGGCACGGCCTCGCCCACTTCCTTCTTCTTCTGCCCCGGGGCCTTGCCTTCGTATCTCGCAAAGAATGCATCAACGCCATCCCAGTGCTCGCCATCCACCACACCCGGCGCTATTGCGTTGACATTGATGCCGTGCTTGATCAGATCGAGCCCGGCCGACTGGGTCAGGCTGATGACAGCGGCCTTGGTGGCACAGTAGACGCCAACCAGCGCCTCGCCGCGGCGCCCCGCCTGAGAGGCCATGTTGATGATCCGCCCCGGAATGCCCTTTTCAATCATATGGCGCGCCACCGCCTGCAAGGTGAACAGCGTTCCGCCAACGTTGATATCGAAGGTTGTGGCGTAGTCGTTGCGGTCGATTTCGACAATCGGTGCGGCAGTAAAGATGGCGGCATTGTTGACCAGGATGTCGATCTGTCTGAAAGCGGCCACGCTTTGTGCTACCGCGCTGTCGATGCTCTCCTGCCGTGTCACATCCATCTCGACGGCAATGGCTTCGTCTCCGAGTTCGGCTGCAGCCGCACGCGCACGGGCAAGATCGATATCGCCTATCGCCACGCAGGCGCCTTCGGCCACATAGCGGCGCGCAAAGGCAAGACCGATCCCGCGCGCTGCCCCGGTAATGAGCGCCGATTTGCCCTCAAGACGTTTCATAGGCGCAGGCCTGCACTGTCGAACCGGTGGATCACATCGTCGCGCGGTGTCAGATGGACCGTGTCACCATGCCGGAACCCGACCTCGCCATCGGCGCGAACCGTGATGGTGTTGGCAAGGCCGGTGTCGTGGATATGGAAAAACGTATCTGACCCGAGATGTTCCGATACTCCGACACGCCCGCTCCAGGTGCCGCCGCTGTCGGACACCGAGATATGCTCTGGCCGGACACCGATCGTATGGGCGTCGTATTTAGCGGCCTCGCTGCCTTCAATGAAATTCATCCGGGGCGAGCCGATGAAACCGGCGACGAACGTATTGCGCGGATTGCGGTAGAGGTCCAGCGGCGAACCGACTTGCTCAATGTTGCCGGCGCGCAGCACAACAATCTTGTCAGCCATCGTCATCGCCTCGACCTGGTCATGGGTCACATAGATCATCGTCGTCTCGAGCCGCTTGTGCAGTTCGGAAATCTCGAGCCGCATACCCACGCGCAGCGCCGCATCCAGGTTGGAGAGGGGCTCATCGAAAAGGAAGGCCGAGGGTTCGCGCACGATGGCGCGGCCAATGGCGACGCGCTGGCGCTGACCGCCCGACAACTGACCAGGCCGCCGGTCCAGATAGTCGGTGAGATTGAGAACCTGCGCCGCGTTCGACACCCGGCGGTCGATCTCGGCCTGGTCAAGCTTGGCCATGCGCAGCGGAAAGGCGATGTTCTTGCGCACCGACATATGCGGGTAGAGCGCATAGGACTGGAACACCATCGCCAGTCCCCGCTTGGCCGGTGGAACCTGCGAGACATCGGAACCGTCGATTTCGATCTTGCCGGAGCTGAGGTCCTCCAACCCGGCAATCAGCCGCAATAGGGTTGATTTTCCGCAGCCCGACGGGCCGACGAACACAGTGAACTCGCCGTCTTCGATGGTCAGATCCAGCGGCGGTATCACCTCGACCGAGCCGAAGCGCTTGGTCACCTTGTCGAGTACAATGCGTCCCATGGAGTTGGTCCCCTATTTCACGGCGCCGAAGGTCAGGCCCCGGACGAGTTGCTTCTGGCTGAACCAGCCCAGTATCAGGATCGGTGCAATGGCCATCGTCGAGGCCGCGCTGAGCTTGGCGTAGAACAGGCCTTCCGGGCTCGAGTAGCTGGCAATGAACGCGGTCAGCGGAGCGGCTTGCGCGGCGGTCAGGTTGAGTGTCCAGAACGCCTCGTTCCAGGCCAGAATGAAGTTCAGAAGCATGGTGGAGGCGATGCCCGGCACCGCCATCGGTGTGAGCACGTAGATGATTTCCTCGCGCAGCGACGCGCCGTCCATCCGGGCTGCTTCAAGGATTTCGCCAGGGATTTCCTTGAAGTAGGTGTAGAGCATCCAGACGATGATCGGCAGGTTGATCAGCATGATCACCACCACCAGCCCGATGCGGGTGTCGAGCAGTCCGAGTTCGATGAAGATCAGGTAGATCGGATAGAGCACACCGACCGCTGGAAGCATTTTGGTCGAGAGCATCCAGAGCAGGATATCCTTGGTGCGCCTGGAAGGCACGAAGGCCATCGACCATGCAGCCGGAATGGCGATCATCACACCGATCAGCGTTGAGCCGCCTGCGATGATGACCGAGTTCCACAAAAAGCGCATGTAGTCCGAGCGTTCCTGAACCACGGAATAATTCTCAAGCGTCCAGTCAAAGAACAGGAACAGCGGCGGATCATTGATCGCCTGCGCCTCGGTCTTGAAGCTGGTCAGGATGGTCCAGAGGATCGGGAAGAAGATCAGGATACCAATGCTCCAGGCAAGCACCGTGTTGATCGTCTTGCGGCGTGTGGTGACGGCACGGGACATGGGTCTATCTCCTCACGCGTCCAGATTCTTGCCGACAATGCGCATCAGGAAGATGGCAATGATGTTGGCGAGAATGATTGCGTAGACACCGCCCGCACTGCCGAGCCCGACATTCTGGCTTTCCAGCACCCGCTGGAAAATCAGATAGGTCAGTGTCCGGGTGCCGAATGCGCCCCCGGTGGTCACGAAGATCTCGGCGAAAATCGACAGCAGGAAGATGGTCTGGATCAGAATGACGATCGTGATGGCACGGCTCAGATGCGGCAGAATGATGTAGAAGAAACGCGACAGCGGCGGCGCACCGTCCATCTCCGAAGCTTCCAACTGCTCGCTGTCGAGCGACTGGATCGCCGTGAGCAGGATCAGCGTGGCAAAGGGCAGCCATTGCCAGGATACGATCAGGATGATGGAGAAAAGGGGCGCGTCGCTGAGCCAGACGACAGGTTCTGCGCCGAAAGCGCGCCAGAGATGGGAAAACAACCCGTTGACCGGATCCATGAAGATGTTCTTCCAGACCAGCGCGGACACGGTGGGCATGACGAAAAACGGTGCGATCACCAGAATTCGCACAACGCCCTGCCCCCACATCGGCTGATCGAGAAGCATCGCCAAGAGCACACCAAGAACGATGGTGATCAGCAGCGCGCCGCCGACGATAATCAGCGTGGTCTGAACACTTGGCCAGAAAGCGCTCGAGGTGACGAACCGGACATAATTGTCGAAGCCAACCCAGCCAGGCACGATATCAGGACGGTTCGGCAAAAAACGGCGGAAGGAAAACCACAGGGTCATCACCAGCGGCACAAGCATCCAGCCAAGAAGCAGAATGACTGCCGGCGCCATCATGAACCGGGCTGCAGATCTGGAATGTTGGGTCGCCATGACGCAAATCCTCTGTGGCCGGGCACACTGGCCCGTTTGTCGCCGGCTTTACGGGAACCTTACAGACAGTAAGCGAGCCGGAAGGCGGCGCACTGCGTCGCCTTCCGGTCCCGGGAGGAAGGCCTAGCGGTAACCCGCGGCCTCCATGGCGTCGTTGGTGATCGCCTGCGCCTTTTCAAGCGCCTCCTCGACAGTCTGCTGACCTGCATAGACTGCCGAGAACTCTTGACTGACTTCGGTCGCGATACCCGCAAACTCCGGGATGGCCGCGAACTGGATCCCGACATAGGGGCTCGGTTCAACGGTGGAGTTGTTGGGGTCCGCCGACAGAATGGACTCGAGCGTCATCTTTGCAAATGGAACCGCCTGATAGTTCGGGTTCTCGTAAAGTGAGGTCCGTGCACCAGGAGGGACGTTGGCCCAGCCTTCCTTTTCGGCAACAAGCTCAATGTAATCCTTCGAGGTTGCCCATTCGATGAACTGTTTGGCAGCAGCTTCCTTGGCAGTGCCGGCAGGGATCGCAAGAGCCCAGGCCCAGAGCCAGTTGGAACGCTTGCCAAGGCCAGTGTCCGGCGCAAGTGCGAAGCCTACGCTGTCAGCAACGGTGGAATCATCAGGGTTGGTGACGAAGGAGGCGGCAACGGTGGCATCAATCCACATCCCGCATTTGCCCTGCTGGAACAGCGACAGGTTTTCGTTGAACCCGTTCGTTGCGTAACCGGCCGGGCCCGACTCATTCATCATGCCGACGTAGAAGTTGAGCGTGTCGGCCCAGGGCTTGGTGTCAAACTGTGCATTCCAGTCCATGTCGAACCAGCGCGCGCCGAAGGAATTCGACATCGCTGTGATGAAGGCGCCGCCCTCACCCCAACCGGCCTTGCCGCGAAGGCAGATGCCGTTGATGTCGTTGTCGCGATCAGTCATCGCCGCCGCAGCCTCGCGGATGAACTGCCAGGTTGGCGCTTCCGGCATTTCCATGCCGGCCTTTTCCATCAGGTCGGTGCGGTACATGATCATCGAGCTTTCGCCGTAGAACGGCGCGGCATAAAGCGTGCCGTCGTGGCTCAGGCCACCTGCCATTGCCGGCAGGATATCGTCGACGTCGTAATCCTCGGAAAGATCATCAAGCGGAATGAGCCAGCCATTGGCACCCCAGATCGGGGTCTCGTACATGCCAATTGTCAGAATATCGAACTGGCCGCCCTTGGTGGTGATGTCGGTTGTGACACGCTGGCGAAGAACGTTTTCCTCAAGCGTGACCCACTCGACGGTGTGGCCGGTCTTGGTGGTGAAATCGTCGGTCAGACCCTGCATGCGGATCATATCGCCGTTGTTCACTGTTGCGATGGTGATGGTTTCGGCCTGGGCTGCGGTTGAAACAAGCGCGAGCGCCGACGCCGCAAAAAGTGCGTTCCTCAAAGACATCCTAATCCTCCCTAAACTGGATGTTAGGAGGCAACGGTAACCGCAAAATTATCGCGCGGTCAATATAAATTTTTCGCGCGTAAATTTTTAAGCTGAACTTCTCAGAATAAGCCGGGCGGGAAACAGCGTCTCGGTCCGGTTGGGCAAGCGCCCTCCGCTTTCAACGAGCTGAACCAGTGTTTCGACGGTTCGGCTGGTAACGTTGTCATAGTCATGAGCGGCCGTTGTCAGCGATGGACAGGTAAACCGCGAGAAGGGATGGTCGTCATTGGAGGCGACACGCAAGGCACAATCCTCCCCCCTTCCGACACGCATTCCCATCTCGTAACAGGCGGATAGAAAACCGATCGCAAGCCGGTCATTGCTGCACAGGACAGAGTTCGAATTCATCCGGCCGGAGGTCAGAACCTCAAGCGCGCCGTTGCGGCCGATCTCCTCGAACGCCCAGCCCTGCCCCTCAATGCTGACGACATTGGGCTCGTAGCCGAGCTTGTCCATTATCTCGACATAGGCGATCCGCCGCTTGTTGGCGTTAGGGTTGGCCGGGGTCGCCATTTCGAAGAAGGCAGGCGGGGCACCGGTGCGCGTGAGATACTCCACCGTCTGCGACACGAAGCTGAAATTGTCCGACCCGACAAAGGCCGCGCCCATGCCTTCGATGTTGCTGTCAAACAGCACCGTAGGCACGTCCCGGCAGAATTTCTCGACCTCCAAATGATCGGACGCCCGGCCAAGCGGCGCGAGCAGCACACCCGCCGGCTTGAGCGAGCGCAGGCTGTCGAGAATGTCGATTTCCAACTCCTTCTGCCCGTGTGCGCTGTAGAGCGTTGGCCGGTATCCCGCAGCAATGCAGCGTTGCTCGAGACGGCGTGCCATCTCTGCAAAGAACGGATCGGCGAGGTAGGGAACCACGATGCCGACATTCTTGGTCAGCTTGCGGTTCTGGTTCATCGCAAAGATGTTCGGCCGGTAATCATAGCGCGCCAATGCCTCCTCGATGCGCGCTCTCGTGGTCGGCCGCACACTGTCGGGGTCATTGAAGTATTTGGAGACGGTCGGACGCGAGATCCCGCTCAAGGCGGCAAACTCTTCCATATTGCGAATTTTTGCGTCACTCATCACAAACCCTCCTGATGCAGGCCGCACCAAATTGGAATCGCGGCGCTGTAGGTTGCGCCAGACGTTAGACGAGTTTCGCAATGCTTTACAAGAATTGCCGCGCGCAAAGAACGGTTAAGCGCCACAAACACCCCAATTGAGCAGTTTGAATGCCAACCACGAGCGGCATTCGGCCTCACACCGGCTTGGGAAGCATCAGCAACTATGGCCTTGCCGGTGAGTCGGACGCTTACCCGAAGGCTTGCAGCCCGGTGATCGCCCGGCCGAGAATCAGCGCATGCACATCATGGGTGCCTTCATAGGTGTTCACCGTTTCCAAATTCTGGGCATGCCGCATGACATGGTACTCGATCTGAATGCCGTTTCCGCCATGCATGTCCCGGGCCATCCGGGCGATGTCGAGCGCCTTGCCGCAATTGTTGCGCTTGACCACAGAGATCATTTCGGGCGCGAACCGCCCCTCGTCGAACAGGCGCCCCACCCGCAGGCTGGACTGAAGCCCCATGGCGATTTCGGTCTGCATGTCGGCGAGCTTCTTCTGGAAAAGCTGGGTTGCGGCCAGCGGCCGGTTGAACTGGTGGCGGTCAAGCCCGTATTGGCGCGCCCGGTGCATACAATCCTCGGCGGCGCCCATCACACCCCAGGAAATGCCATAGCGCGCCCGGTTGAGACAGCCAAAGGGACCGCCCATGCCCTGGATGTTGGGCAGGATCGCATCTTCACCGACCTCAACATCATCCATGACGATCTCACCTGTGATCGAGGCCCGCAAACTCAGCTTGCCGCCGATCTTGGGTGCCGAAAGCCCCTTCATCCCCTTCTCCAGGATGAAGCCGCGAACCTTGTCGCCATGGGCCTCGGACTTCGCCCAAACGACAAAGACATCGGCGATCGGGCTGTTGGAAATCCACATCTTGGAACCGCGCAGCACATAGCCGCCATCGGTCTTGATGGCCCGGGTCTTCATCCCCGCAGGGTCTGATCCGGCATCGGGTTCAGTCAGACCGAAACATCCGATAAATTCGCCGCTCGCCAGTTTGGGCAGATATTTCCGCCGCTGTTCTTCAGAGCCATAGGCATAGATCGGAAACATCACCAGCGAGGACTGCACCGACATCATCGAGCGATAACCGCTGTCCACCCGCTCAATCTCTCGCGCGACCAATCCGTAGGAGACATAAGAGGCTCCGGCACAGCCATACTCTTCCGGTAAGGTGATACCAAGCAGACCATTCTGCCCCATCTCCCGAAAAATCTCCGGATCGGTGTCTTCGTTCAGATAGGCGCTCTCGACCCTTGGCAGCAACCGGTCAGCGGCAAAGGCAGCCGCACTCTCACGGATCATGCGTTCTTCATCGCTGAGCTGATCATCAATCAGGAACGGATCAGACCAGTTAAATGGGATACCCTTGTGATTTGATGATGACATAGCGGCAGACCTTCCTCAGGCTTCATGCATATTTTGAGGAGATACCAGTGCCATTGGCGTCAATATAGCTATATTACCGCATAAGATCATTCCAAGATGGAATATAAATGCGCCAAAGACGTTTCATTCCCTCGACCCGGCTGCTGCTCGCCTTTGACGCGGTGATGCGTCACGGAACAGTGACGGCAGCCGCCAGTGAACTCAGCCTGACGCAAAGCGCGGTCAGCCGCTTGATCCTCACCTTGGAGGAACAATTGGGAAAAGAGCTGTTCTCGCGGGTGCGACGGCGTCTTGTCCCCAATGCCACGGCACAGAATTACCACAAGGACATCGCCCGCGCGCTCGACATCGTGCAGCGTGCCAGCATGTCGCTGGTGGCCAATCCCGAAGGCGGCACTCTGTCACTGGCGGTGCTCCCGACCTTCGCCACGCGCTGGCTTGGGCCACGGCTGGGCGGCTTCATGGGCCTGCATCCAGGCATCGCCGTCAACCTTTCAACCCGGATCGGCTGGTTCGACTTTTCAGGTGAGACCTTCGATGCGGCAATCTATTTTGGCCAGTCGGACTGGCGCGGCGGTGAGCATATCAAGCTTTTCGATGAACGCGTCACGGCATGCGCGTCCAGGGCCTTCATAAAGACCCACAATCTGACATCAATCGAGAATCTGGCGGGGCTGCCGCTTCTGCATCTGGAATCAAGACCCACCGCCTGGGCGGACTGGTTTGCCGGGCAAGGCGGCACACCATCGGGGGCCGGCGGCATGCTCATGGATCAATTCTCGATGATGATCCAGGCGGCGATCTCCGGCCTCGGGGTGGCACTGCTGCCCGATTACCTGGCCCGAATCGAAATCGATGCGGGGCGGCTGGAGCCGGTTCTCAAACCAGCCGTGCCGATCCGTGGCGCTTACTGGCTGGTCTGGCCCGAAGACAAAAACACCAGCGCACCGCTTGCAGCCTTCCGCTCATGGCTCGCCGAGCAAACTGTCTCCGCCAATCCAGACATCGCCTGAGACCAAGTCCGGCACAGCGCCCTCACCGGCTCAGCAGTGATGAGGCTGACAGCGATATCCGCCGCCCGGCGTTCATGTCCCGGCACCCGTTTTCAGTGGGAAATCTGATTTTGCAATCAGTGGGCTTGCGTTCCGATCCAGAGTCGCGTTTGATATGCAGAATACTATTCCGCATAGTAGAATTAGAGGAGGAGAAACCATGAAATTCTGGACCAAAGCTGCGCTTGTGAGCGCCATGATTGGAACTGCCGGCGTTGCGCAGGCTGAAACAACACTGATTTTCGGAGAGGCCGGCCCGAACCGCGGCGCGCGCGCAGCATCAACGAACTGGTTCGCTGAGAAAGCGACCGAACTCTCAGGCGGAGATCTGAAATTCGACATCCAGTGGGGTGGTGCGCTGTTCAAGGCGGGCGCCGCACTCAACGGCGTTGCCGATGGCGTCGCTGATATGGGCACCGTGATCAGCGTCTACTTTCCGCAGGAAATGGTTGCCTATGGCGTTGCCGATCTGCCGCTGAAGAACGATGACGCATGGGTCGGCATGCGCGCGACCGATGCGCTTATGCGCAACAACGCCCAGATCCGGCAGAACCTGGCTGACAAGAACCTGGTCTATATCGGCACCTTCACCACCTCGGCGGTCCATATCGGCTGCAAGGGCACGGCGATCCGATCCGTCGAAGACATCGAGGGCCTGAAGGTCCGCGGTGTGGGCGCTTATGGCGACACGTTCAAGGATTTGGGCGCGAACATGGTCCCGATGTCGATCTATGACGCCTACCAGGGCCTCGATTCGGGACTGCTGGATTGCTCGCAGGGCTACAGCTATGCCACTGCCGCACTCAAACAGCAGGAAGTGATCAACAGCTACACGCTGCTCAACTGGGGTCAGGTCGGCGGACTGGGAGTCTTGATGAACAAGGACGCATTCGACAGTCTCTCACCGGAAAACCAGCAGGCACTGCTGACCGCCGGCGAAGGCATGGCCGATGAACTGGGCCGCCTGATCACTGCCGACAACGAAAAGGCCATCGAAACCATGAAGGCAGCCGGTGTTGAAGTCATCGAACTGCCGGAAGCCGATCGTGAAAAACTGGTCGAAACCGGCGCGAAATATGTCGATGCCTGGATGGAGCGCGCCAATGGATCCGGCCTCGACGGGGCGGCAATTCTCGACGAGTACCGCGCATTGATCGCCCAATACACCGCCGAACGCGATGAAAAAGGCTATCCCTGGACACGCTGAGCATGACTTGCCGGCCTCTTTTGAAAAGGGGCCGGCATATCTTTTTCTGGCAAGTTAATTTCCATAGGTGTCGCCATGCTGCGCCGGATCGAGCGTCTGCTCGTTGATCTTTCGATATTAGCCGTCATCGGCCTGGGTGTGATGATCACAGCCAATGTGCTGATCAGGACGCTGTTCAACTCCGGCGTACCGGATACCACATTCATTGTGGCTGAACTCATGGTCGCAGCCGTGATCCTGCCCATGGCCGCCACCACGGCTGCCCGCGCTCATATCGCGGTGGAGTTGATTGCCAATCAGCTGCCGGTGCGCATTCACGACGGGCTGATTGTCTTCGGTTCCATTTTCGGATTGCTCGCCTTGGCGCCGTTGATTTGGGCCGGATGGCGTGAAGCCGTCCACGCGTTTGAGGCAGGCTCCTTCTTTTTCGGTGAACTGCACCTGCCCAAATGGCCGGGCCGCGTGATCTTTCTGGTCGGGATCAGCTTCTGCTGGCTGCGTCTGGCAATCATGGTCATCACCGACATTCGCACCATGCGAGCCGGAGGCAACCTCTCCGGAAACCACCCAGAGGAGGCCGCATAATGGACGGCACGCTGGTTGGCCTCACTGCCTTTGCTTTCCTGATCCTGCTGCTGGGACTGCGCGTCCCGATCGCCTTTGCACTGGCAGGCGTGGCGACCATCGGCACATTCGTGATCTTCGCCTTCCGCACCGGGACATTTTCCCCGGACCGGGCCTTCCGCCCCACGTCCAGCCTGGTCTTTTCCAACAGCTTCGATTTGATCCACAGCTATGATCTGTCGATGATCCCGTTGTTCGTGGCGCTTGGTCATATCGCCTACCGGGCCGAAATCACCACCCGGATCTACCGCGCGGCCAGGGTCTGGCTGGCGGCGATCCCTGGCGGCGTGGCGATGGCCAGCGTTGTCGGCTGTGGCGGATTTTCCGCCATCACCGGTTCTTCAATTGCCTGCGCCTCGACCATGGGCAGGATCTGTGCACCGGAAATGCTGCGCATGGGCTATGACAAGCGTCTGGCAACCGCATCGGTTGCGGCAGGCGGCACACTGGGCAGCCTGATCCCCCCTTCGGTCCTGTTCATCATCTACGGCATCTTCACCGAAACCTCGATATCGTCGCTGTTCCTCGCAGGCATCATTCCCGGCCTGATTTCGCTGCTCGGCTTTCTGCTGGTGATCTGGGTCTGGGTGTTGCGCGATCCGTCCGCAGCGCCCGTGGAAGACGGCGTCACGTCGGCCAAGGAGCGGCTTCACGCCGCAATCGACGCCTGGCCGGCCATGCTTCTGTTCGTCATCATCGTTGGCGGAATCTATGGCGGCATCTTCACCGCCACGGAAGCCGCAGCCGTCTGCGTCAGCGCCGCATTGCTGATCGGTTTCGCCCAGCGCCGCCTGACGGTCAAATCCGTCATCGAAGCGCTGCGCGAAACGGTTATTCAGACCACCTCGATCTTCATCATCGCCGCAGGCGCCAAGATCTTCGTGGCGTTCATTGCCCTGACCGGCGTCGCTGGCGAGATCGTGGGCGCAGTACAGGCCGCCGACCTCAATGTGGTGGTGCTGATGCTGGCAATCGCAGCAATCTATCTGCTGCTCGGCATGTTCCTCGATCCGATCGGGATCATGGTGCTGACCCTGCCCCTGCTTGTGCCGCTGGTAGAGGGCTACGGGCTCGACCTGATCTGGTTCGGCGTCGTCGTGATCAAGCTTCTGGAGATCGGGTTGATCACGCCACCCGTCGGCCTCAATGTGTTCGTGATCGCATCGGTCGTGGGCCGCGAAGTGCCGATCGACCGGATATTCTCAGGCATCATGCGTTTCCTCACCGTCGATGTAATCGTGCTGGCGCTTATCATGGCGTTCCCGATATTGTCCTTGCTGATCCCGAATTCGATGTGAGGCCATTGATGAGCGAAATGCATGACAGCCGCGACCGACGCTTTGCCAGCACACTAGCCAGGGGCCTGTCGGTGCTCAGGGCGTTTCGCGCCTCAGATGACGGGCTCGGCAATGCCGAGATATCCGAACGCACGGGCATCCCGAAAAGCACCGTGTCGCGGCTGACCTTCACGTTGCAAAGCCTGGGTTACCTCAGCCACGCGCGGCGGCACGATCGCTACCGCCCAGGTCCGGCGCTGCTAGCGCTTGGCAATGTAGCGCAGGCCTCGATTTCCTTTGTGGATCTATCCGGCCCGATCATGCAGCGGCTGGCCGATGAAACTGGCACTCTGTCGCTGCTTCTGGTGCGTGACGACACGCGCCTGCTCATCGTCAAAACCTGGCGCCCGCGCGATGTGCCCTCGCTCTGGCTGGAGGCAGGGCACCGGCTGCCGCTCAACGGAACCTCCTCCGGCCACACCCTCCTGGCCGCAATGCCAAAGGACCTGTTCGAAACCACCGTTGCCAACGCGGCAGGCGATCGCGGCTTGACGGAAGAGCGGGCAACGCAGGCCCGCAGCGACGCTTATTCACAGCTGATCACCCGTGGTTTCAGCATCACCCCGCCAGAGCAGTATTTTTCCGGCAACATCCATGCCGTATCCAAACCGTTCCAGTCACGCGATCTGGCCGAGCCGGTGGTTTTCACTTGCGGAGCAATGCCTCAGGACCTCACTGTCGAACGCATGGAAAACGAGGTCGGGCCAAAGCTCAATGATGCGGTCAAGGAGCTTGAGCGGATCATGGGGCAACCGCCCTCGATGAGCGTTCGGGAATGACCACAAAACGCCCAGTAAGACATGAAATTCAATCACATTAGCAAGGAAAACAGATGACAGAGGCAGTTCGGTACGAACGCGAAGGTTCTGTGGCAGTGATTACGGTGGCAAATCCGCCGGTCAACGCACTGGGACTGGCCGTGCGGCAGGGCTTGTGGCAGGCCATCGACCGCTTTGCAGAGGATGACGCAGAGATCGCCCTGATTGTCGGCGAAGGCCGCCTCTTCATCGGCGGCGCCGATATCTCGGAATTCGGCAAGCCGCCGGTTGAACCCTATCTGCCCGACGTCTGCACCCATATCGAACGGAGCACCAAACCGGTGGTCGCCGCGGTGCATGGCCCGGCACTGGGCGGCGGCTGCGAAGTTGCATTGGGCGCCCACTATCGTCTGGCCATCAAGGGCGCGCAGTTCGGCTTTCCCGAGGTCAAGCTCGGCCTCATCCCGGGCGCTGGCGGCAGCCAGCGGATGCCGCGCCTGACAGGCGTAGGCCCGGCTCTCGAAATGATGCCAGCCGGCGGATCGGTGACGGCCGATGAGGCACTTGAGATCGGTCTGGTTGATCGCGTAGCTGAAGGTGATGCGCGCGAGGCGGGCCTCGCCTATGCCCGCGAGCTTCTGGAGAGCGGAGCGCCGGTGCGCGCGGTGGGCACCCTGCCCCGCCCTGCCGATGATGCCGCTGCCTTCGACGCCGCGCGCGCGCTCTGGCAGAAAAAATCCCGCGGCGAGGTTGCCCCCTTGCGCGCCATTGACGCCATCGAGGCAGCCACCAAAATGGATCTCGATGAAGGTGTGCGTGAAGAACGCCGGATCTTCCTGGAACTGATGGAGACGCCGCAGCGCGCCGGTCTGATCCATGCGTTCTTCAATGACCGCAAGGTCGCAAAACTGCCGGAGATCGAAGGCATCGCACCGCGCAACATGGCACATGTCGGCGTCATCGGCGGCGGAACCATGGGCGCGGGCATCGCCACCGCCTGTCTACTGTCCGGACTGTCCGTAACCCTGATCGAACGCGATGCGGCGGCCGCAGACAAGGCGCGCGGCACAATTACTGCAAACCTCGATGCGGCGGTCAAGCGCGGCAAGCTGCCCGCTGATCGCCGCGACGCCACCCTGTCGCAGCTAAGCACTGTCACCGATTATGCCGAGCTGTCGGACTGTGATCTGGCCATCGAGGCCGTGTTCGAAGACATGGCGGTCAAGCACGAGGTCTTCGCCCGCCTGGACGCCGTTATGAAACCGGGTGCGATCCTGGCGACCAACACCTCCTATCTCGATGTCAACGAAATCGCCGCAGCAACGAGGCGGCCTAGTGACGTGATCGGCCTGCACTTCTTCTCGCCCGCCCATGTGATGAAGCTGCTTGAGGTCGTCGTCGCCGACGCCACCGCAGCGGATGTAACCGCGACCGCCTTTGCGCTGGCGAAGCGGCTTGGCAAGATCGCCGTTCGCGCAGGCGTCTGCGACGGCTTTATCGGCAACCGCATGCTCGCCACCTATCGGGGCGCGGCCGACCGGATGATCCTCGATGGCGCATCGCCCTGGGAGATCGACGCTGCGATCAAGGCGTTTGGCCTGCCGATGGGACCGTTCGAAATGAGCGATCTGGCTGGCCTCGACATCGGCTTCATGACCCGCAAGCGCAAGGCTGCGACACGAGACCCGCGCGACGTCGTGCCGACATGGGCGGATGCGATGTATCATGAAGGCTGGCTGGGACAGAAGACCGGGCAAGGCTACTACGTCCATGAAGGCCGCAAGGCCACGCCGAACGAGGCGGTCAAGCCGCTGATCGAGGCCGCCCGCGGCGACCGACCGCAACGAACCTTCACACCCGAAGAGATCCAGCGCGTCTATATGGCGGCTATGGTCAATGAGGCGGCGAAGGTCCTTGGCGAGGAAATCGCCCGACGTCCACTCGATGTGGATGTGACGCTTCTCTATGGCTACGGCTTCCCGCGCTGGCGCGGTGGTCCGATGCAATGGGCCGACACAGTTGGCCTGCCCGCCCTGCTGACAGACATCAATGAATGGTCGAAAGCAGACCCCTATTTCTGGCAGCCCGCACCACTTCTTGAACAATTGGTGACTGAGGGCCGCTGTTTTGCAGATCTCAACAAGGAAGCCGCACAATGACCCGCGCCGTCATCGTCTCAACCGCCCGCACCGCCATCGGAAAGGCCGCACGCGGCGCTTTCAACCAGACCCATGGCGTCACGATGGCGGGATTTGCCACCCGCCATGCCATCGAACGCGCCGGGATTGACCCGTCTCTGATCGAGGATTCGATCTGGGGCACCGGCTACCCGGAAAATGTCACCGGCGGAAATCTCGGCCGCCAGGCGGTCATTCGCGCAGAGCTCCCGGTCACCGTTGCAGGCACCACGGTCAACCGCTTTTGCGCATCCGGTCTTCAGGCCATCGCCATGGGCGGCCAGATGATTGCCGGAGAAGGCGCCCGCGCGGTGCTGGTGGGCGGTGTCGAAAGCATCTCGCTCAATCAGCCAACCCCGCGCCACTCTCGCGACACCTGGATCGAGGAACACAAGCCCGATCTCTATATGACGATGATCGACACGGCTGACATCGTCGCCGCACGCTACGGCATATCGCGCCAGGCTCAGGATGAACTTGCGCTGCAATCACAACAGCGCACGGCAGCGGCACAAGCCGCGGGCCTGTTCAGCGATGAAATCGTTTCAATGACGGTCACCAAGGCGGTCAAAGACAAGGAGACCGGCGCGGTTTCCCAGGTCGAGACCACCATTTCCGCCGATGAATGCAACCGCCCCTCCACCGCGATTGAAGGCCTGGCCGGACTGACCCCGGTGATGGGCGGGGACAAATTCGTCACCGCCGGCAACGCCTCGCAATTGTCAGACGGCGCGGCAGCACTCGTGATGATGGACGAAGACGAAGCCGGCAAGGCTGGACTGTCCCCTCTCGGCCGCTATCTGGGCTTTGCCGTGGCCGGATGCGAGCCTGACGAAATGGGCATCGGCCCGGTCTTTGCCGTGCCGCGCCTGCTCGAACGTCATGGATTGAAGGTGGATGATATCGACCTCTGGGAGCTCAACGAGGCCTTCGCCAGCCAGGTGATCTATTGCCGCGACCGCCTGGGCATTGACGACACCAAACTCAACGTCAATGGCGGTTCGATCTCGATCGGGCATCCGTTCGGCATGACCGGCGCTCGCATGACCGGCCACCTCCTGCTTGAAGGCAAGAGGCGCGGTGCCAAGCTCGGCGTCGTGACCATGTGCGTGGGCGGCGGTCAGGGCGCAGCAGGCCTGTTTGAAATTTTCTGATGGAGGGCCCGAAATGGACCTGAACTACACCGACGATCAACGCGCCTTTCGCGACGAGATCCGCGCCTTTCTCAAGGAAAAGCTGCCTGCACGCCTCTCTGCGAAGGTTGCGGCCGGCAAACGCCTGACCAAGGCCGATTACGAGGAGTGGCATGCCATCCTCAATGCCCGCGGCTGGCTCGGCGTGACCTGGCCCGAGAAATATGGCGGCACCGGATGGGATGCGGTGAGCCGCAACATCTTCGAGGAAGAGATCACCGCCGCAAATGCGCCGCGTATCATCCCCTTTGGCCTCAATATGCTTGGCCCGGTGCTGATGGCCTTCGGCTCCGAAGCACAGAAGGCCCATTACCTGCCACGCATCCTCAGCGGAGAGGATTGGTGGTGCCAGGGCTATTCCGAGCCCGGCGCCGGATCCGATCTGGCCAATGTCCAGACAAGCGCGGTGCGCAATGGCGATCACTATGTCGTCAATGGCCAGAAGACCTGGACCACCCTTGGCCAATACGCCGACAAGATTTTCTGTCTTGTCCGCACCTCCAAGGAGAGCAAGCCGCAGCAAGGCATCTCGTTTCTGCTGATCGACATGAACACCCCGGGGATCGAAGTCCGCCCAATCGTGCTGATCGACGGTGAGCCGGAGGTCAACGAGGTCTGGTTTACCGATGTCTGGGTGCCGGTCGAAAATCTCGTCGGCGAGGAAAACAAGGGCTGGACCTACGCCAAATATCTGCTGACCCATGAGCGCACCAACATTGCCGGTGTTGGCTTTGCCCGTGCGGGACTGGCATCGCTCAAGCGGATCGCCGGCGAGCAGGCCCACAATGGCCGGCCATTGATCGAGAACCCCTATTTCGCCGCAAAGGTGGCGCAGGTGGAAATCGATCTGATGGCCATGGACACCACCAATCTGCGCACCATCGCGGCTGCAGCTGCCGGCCAGGCACCAGGGGCCGAAAGCTCGATGCTCAAGGTCAAGGGCACGGTGATCCGCCAGCAGATCAATGCACTCGCGCGCCAGGCCGTGGGCCCCTATGCGGCGCCATTCGTTTCAGAAGCGCTGGATGAAGGCTCCAATGTCGAGCACGCCGGCCCGGCCTACGCAATGCCGGTGACGCAGACCTACTTCAACAACCGGAAACTGTCGATTTATGGCGGCTCGAACGAGGTGCAGCGGCAGATCATTTCCAAGACCATTCTGGAGCTTTGACGTGAATTTCCAACTGACCGAAGAACGCCAGATGCTTCAGGACGGCCTGCGCCGCTTCCTGGCCGGCAGCGTCACACATGAGAGCATCATTGCTGCCACCGAAAGCCCGGCCGGATTCGACACGACCCTTTGGGACGGGCTGGTCGAAATGGGCCTTCCGGGCGCCATGTTCAGCGAAGACCAGGGCGGATTCGGCGGTGCGGGCTTCGACATCATGGTCGTGTTCGAGGAGCTGGGCCGGGCCGGTGCCCCTACCCCGCTGATCGAAACCAGCCTCCTGGCCGGAAGTGTTTTCGGCACCCCGCATCAGAAACTGATTGACGAGATCATCGGCGGACGCGTCTTCGCCTTTGCCCATGGCGAACCGACGAGCCGTTATGATCTCTCCCATGTGCAGACCAGAGCCGAAAAGACCGCCGAGGGTTGGCATCTGAGCGGAGCCAAGGCCGTGGTGCACCATGCGTCCGCTGCCGATGCGCTGGTCGTCAGTGCCCGTACCGGTGGCGGCATGACGGACCGGGCCGGAATCTCCCTGTTCCTGGTGCCGGTGGATCAGGTCAGGCTGCGTGATTATCCGCTCAATGGCGGAGGCCGGGCCGCCGAAGTGAGTTTCGACTGCATTCTCCCCGAGACCGCCAAGATTGGCGAAGCAGGTCAGGCCCTGAGCATGATCGAAACCGCTGATGCGCGTGCTTGTGCCGCCCAGTGCGCCGAAGCCCTCGGGATGATGGAAACCATCAAGACACTGACCATCGATTATCTGCGCCAGCGCCGCCAGTTCGGCCAGCCGATCGGCAAGTTTCAGGCTCTGCAGCACCGCATGGCCGATGTGGTGATCGAAATCGAGCAGGCCCGCAGTGCTGTCATCAATTTGTGCGGCAATCTCGATGGCCCCGGACGCGATCTGCATGTCTCGGCGGCCAAGAACCTGATCGGCCGCGTCGCAAGACTGGTGGTTGAGGAATCGATCCAGATGCACGGTGGCATCGGCATGACGCAGGAATACGCATTGGGGCACTTCGCCAAACGGCTGACCATGGTTGATCACCGTTTCGGAGACACCGATTTCCATCTCGAACGCTTCATCCGGCTCGCTGTCGCATGATCGAGACCATCGTTGGGGAAACCGGGACCCAGACCACCCTTGGCTATCTGTTGGAGATCGGTCATGACGATGGCGGCGCGCGCTGCCATCTCGACGTGACGGAAGCCCACACAAACCGGCATGGCGTGCTGCATGGCGGGATCGCGACAACCGTGCTCGACAACGCCATGGGCGCCACATCATCGCTGACGGTCGATGACACGGGACGCACGCCGTTTCAGACGATCTCCTTGACGACGCAGTTCCTCGCACCTGCCTTTCTGGGCAAACGGGTCACGGCTGTTGCCCGTGTGACCGGCGGCGGGCGGTCACTGCTGTTCCTGGCGGCCGAGCTGCACGATGAGGATGGCCGTCTGATCGCAAGCGCGACAGGCGTTTTCAAGCGCGCGCGGACGGAGCAGACACAATGAGCATCACCCGCATCCATCAGCTTGTGGCCCAACATCTCGAGATCCGCCCCGATGAGCCCGCGATCAAGGATTGTGACGGGCAGGTCTATTCGTGGGCGGGCTATTCCGTCTTGATCGATGAAGCAGAGGCCCTGTTGCGCAAGCATGGTGCCGCATCCGGCGAACGGGTGCTGGTGGTTGCGGAGAACTGCCTTGCCCTTCCGGTCCTGATGATGGCGGCGTCACGCATCGGCGCCTGGTGCGTCCCGGTCAATGCGCGCATGTCGGCAGCTGAAATTGCGCGCATCTCCAACCATGCCAGGCCGGTGGTGACGCTCTACACCTCACATATCTCGAAAGAAGCCGCCGCCCATGCCGGTGCAGCCGCCTTTCGCACGACCGGTTTCGGCGCGCTTCAGATCGCCCCCGGGACACCGGATGCCGAACCCGTTGATGAGGGTAAGGATGCCACCGCGATCCTGCTTTACACCACCGGCACGACCGGCGACCCAAAGGGTGTGATGTTGACACATTCAAACCTGATCTTTGCCGCCCGGGCCTCCGCCGAACTTCGCGATCTGTCGCCTCGGGACCATGTCTATGGCGCCCTGCCGCTGACCCACGTCTTCGGCGTTGCCTCGATGCTGATGGCATCAGCCCATGCGGGCGCAATGGTCGAGCTCTCCACCCGGTTTGATCCAAAGCAGCTGCTGCTGGCGCTCAGCAACGGCACCACCGTGATGCCTGCGGTGCCGCAGATGCATGCGCTGCTCATGGCTCAGGCCAAGGCCGAGGGCCAGGCGCTTCTCGGCTCCGACACACTTCGTTATGTCTCCTCCGGCGCTGCCCCGCTTGATCCCGCTTGGAAACGCAATGCCGAAGCTTTTTATGGCCTGCCGCTGCAAAACGGCTATGGCATGACCGAAAGCACCGCCGGGATCAGCGGCACCCGCAACGCCATCGGGGATCCGGACACCAGCGCCGGCCCACCTCTGCCGGGCATCGAAATCTCGCTTGATCTGTCATTGGGCGAAGACCCTGATGTGGGTGAGGTCCTCACCCGCGGCCCGCATGTGATGAAAGGCTATTTCCGCAGCCCGGAAGCCACGGCCGCAGCCATTACCCCGGACGGCTGGTTGCGAACCGGTGACCTCGGCCGGATCGATCCTGACGGCCGGCTGCACATCGTCGGCCGCGCCAAGGAACTGATCATCCGCTCGGGCTTCAACGTCTACCCGCCCGAAGTCGAGGCCGCGCTGAACGATCACCCCGAGGTGGTCCAGTCCGCAGTGATCGGGCGGACCATCGATGGCGACGAGCAGGTGCTGGCCTTTGTCCAGGCCCACGCGCCCGGCGCGGTGAGCGAAGAAGACTTGCGTGCGTTTGTGAGCGATCGTCTGGCCGGCTACAAGCGGCCGTCGCACATCCTGCTGGTCGATGCCCTACCGGCGGCAGCCACCGGCAAGATCCTCAAGCACCATCTGCTCAAGCATTTTGCGGACCTGCTGGATTAACCTGCCGCTGGAGAGGATCAGGCCGGAACAGGCTCGACCCCGATACACGCAGCCATGCCTGCAGCCGTGGGCCGTGGCTCCGGCACTGCCAGCTTGCACTCGTCCCGCATGAGCGGACAGCGCGGGTGAAACGCACAGCCTGCGGGCGGCGAGATCGGGTTCGGAATTTCCCCGGTCACCGGCGTCCGGCGCCGCCCGGACAGCGCCAGATCCGGCACCGCATCCAGCAGCATCCGCGTATAGGGATGCTGGGGCGAACGGAACAGCGTCTTGGCCTCGGCAACCTCAACCAGGCGGCCCAGATAGAGCACACCGATGCGCGTCGCCATGTGCCGCACGACCGAAAGATCGTGCGAGATAAACAGGTAGGTGAGCCCGAATTCATCCTGCAGATCACGCATGAGATTGAGGATCTGGGCCTGCACCGAGACATCGAGTGCCGAGGTCGGTTCGTCGCAGACGATGAATTCCGGCCGCGATGACAGTGCCCTCGCAATGGCGATACGCTGGCGCTGCCCTCCCGAAAATTCATGCGGAAACTTCTCGGCATCCTTTGCCGACAGGCCGACAATATCGAGAAGCCGGCCAACCTCCTTGGCCGCGTCAGCCCCCGAGGCGAGATCAAATGTACGCATAGGTTCGGCGATGATGTCGCCAACCCGCCAGCGCGGATTGAGGCTGGCGAACGGGTCCTGGAAAATCATCTGGAACCGCCGTCTGAGCGATCTCAGCGCACCGGGCGCCATCGCGGCAACATCCTGATCATCGAAGAAAATATGCCCTTCAGACGCTTCGAGCAGCCCGACGATCATCCGCGCGATGGTCGATTTGCCCGAACCGGACTCGCCCACCAGCGCGAAGGTTTCCCCCTTGCCGATCTCGAAGGAGACATCGGCCACGGCGGTCAGAAACTGCATCTCTTCACGCTCGATCACCCGGTTGAGCCAGGGCTTCGAGACGTCGAAATGCCGCCAGAGATGTTCGATGCGGATCAGCGGGTCAGCCATGGGCGGTCTCCTTGGCAAGCCAGCAGGCGACCTGGCGGTTGCCCGGACGGTCGATCGGCACTGGCCGTTCCACACGACAGCGGTCGAAAACCTGCGGGCAACGTGGATTGAAAGCACAGCCCTGCGGAATTGCCGACAGCCGCGGCATCGAACCGGGGATCTGAACCAGCCGCTCGCTTTCCTGCGTCAGCGTCGGGATCGATCCCATGAGCCCCTTGGTGTAGGGGTGTTCGGCTTTCAGGATCACATCGCGAACCGGGCCAATTTCTGCCAGCCGCCCGGCATAGAGCACCGCGACCCGGTCGGCAGTTTCCGCAATCACACCCATATCATGGGTAATCAGCATCACCGCCGCCCCACGCTCGGCACAGATCTCCTTGATCAGATCAATGATCTGCGCCTGCACCGACACATCGAGCGCAGTCGTGGGCTCGTCGGCGATCACCAGTTCGGGCTCTGCGCAAAGTGCCAGTGCAATCACCACGCGTTGGCGCATGCCACCGGAGAAATGGTGCGGGTAATCATCAATGCGCCGCGCGGCAGCGGGAATCCCAACCCGGTCAAGCAGAGCAACTGCACGTTTGCGTGCCTCCGCCTCGCTCAGATCCATATGGGTCCGGATCGTCTCGATCAATTGCTGCGCAACGGTGTAGAGCGGATTGAGGCTGGTCAGCGGATCCTGAAACACCATGCCGATCCGCTTGCCCCGGATCCGCCGCATCGCCTCGGGCGCAAGCCCCTCGATGCGTTCGCCGCGCAGGCTGATCTCGCCGCCGGCAATCCGGCCCGGCGGCTCCAGCAGCCCGATGATCGCAGCCCCTGTAAGGGACTTGCCAGCCCCACTCTCGCCAACCATGCCGAGCACCTCACCCGGAGCAATGTCAAAGGAAATCCCGTCAAGCGCGGTCAGCGTGCCGCGCCGGGTCGGAAACTCGACCTTGAGGTCGCGTACGGAAAGCAGCGGCGCGGTCATTTCAGCCTCGGATTCAAAGCATCGCGCAGCCAGTCACCCAGCAGGTTGACCGACAGCGCCAGCGCCAGCAGCGCAATGGAAGGGAACAGGATGATCCACCACTCGCCTGAGAACAAGAACCCCTGCCCGATCCGGATCAGGGTTCCCAGGCTCGGCTGGGTGGGGGGCACACCGACACCCAGGAACGACAGCGTGGCTTCGGCGATGATGGCCAGCGCAAGGCCGATCGTGGCAATCACCAGCACCGGCCCCATCACGTTGGGAAGAATGTGAGTAAGCACGATGCGCACCGGATGCACGCCGATCACCCGCGCCGCCTGCACATATTCTCGCGCCTTCTCCACCATCGCAGCACCACGTACCACGCGGGCAAACTGAACCCAGTCGGACAGGCCGATGGCCACGATCAGTACCCAGATCGCCATTGCCTCGCGATGGGTGGGCGGGATCACGCCGCGCGCCACACCAAAGATCAAGAGCGCAATCAGGATCGAGGGAAAGGAGAGCTGAACATCGGCAATGCGCATCAACAGGCTGTCCACCCAGCCGCCGCGCCAGGCCGCCAGAAGCCCCACCGTGATGCCCAGAACCATGGCGAACAACACCGCAGCAAAGCCGACAAACAGCGAAATCCGCGCGCCATAGAGAATGGCCGAGAAGATATCACGGCCCTGATTGTCAGTGCCAAGCCAGTAGACGCTGCCGGTAAAGGCATTGGGTTCCATGGGCGGTGTAAAACCATCCATCAGGTTGAGACTTGCGGGATTGAAAGGATCATGCGGCGCAATCCAGGGCGCGAGTGCAGCCGCCAGGATAATTGTCAAAGCGACGAAGGCAGCCACGATCGCCACCGGCGAATGCCGGAAACTCCAGACAACATCGCTGTCCCATGCACGGGCGAAGCGGTTCATGGTCGGCCTCCGGTTATGTCAGAAAACGTGCCCATCGATCAGTGCCTCGCCGCTGCGCGGTCGACGCGAAGGCGCGGATCGACAACATAGTAGAGCAGATCAACAATCAGGTTGATCACCACGAAGATCAGCGCGATCAGCATCAGATAGGCCGCCATCACCGGAATATCGACGAACTGCACCGAGTTGATGAACAGCGCACCGACGCCAGGCCATTGGAACACGGTCTCGGTGATGATCGCAAAGGCAATGATGCTGCCCAGCTGCAGACCGGTGATGGTGATCACCGGCACCAGCGTGTTCTTCAGCGCATGACCGAAATAGACAGCCCGGTCCGACAGGCCGCGGGCGCGCGCAAACTTGATATAGTCAGAGCGCAACACCTCAAGCATTTCGGCCCGCACCAGCCGCATGATCAGCGTCATTTGGTAGAGGCCAAGCGTGATGGCCGGAAGCACGATCGAGGCCCGGCCGGATTCCGTCAGAAAACCCGTTCGCCATGGACCGATATCAACCGTATCGCCACGGCCGAAACTCGGCAACCATTGCAGCTCGACGGCAAAAACCCAGATCAGAAGCACACCGATCAGGAAGGTAGGCAGCGACACACCGATCAGCGACACAGTCATGATCGTTCCCGAAAGCCAGCCTTTCCGGTTGAGCGCCGTGTAGACGCCAAACCCGACACCCAAGGTAAAGGCCAGCAGTCCTGAAACCAGCGCCAACTCGAGCGTCGCGGGCAAACGCGACAGGATCAGTTCCATCACCGGCTGCTGCAACCGGTAGGAAATGCCGAAATCGCCGGTGGACGCGCGGGCGATATAGCTGCCAAACTGAACAATGACCGGCTCATTGAGCCCGAGCCGGTCGCGCAGGGCCTCGCGGTCGGCCTGGCTCGCCTCCTGCCCCATCATGGTGGCGACAGGGTCGCCCACAAAGCGGAACAGCGAAAACGAGACCAGCGCCACGACCAGCATGACAAGCACAGACTGCACAATCCGTCTGAGGATATAGGCTAGCATTTGCGCCCCCTCTGCGTAACGAAACCCGACAATAGCCGGTCCCGCCGCAGATCACCAATGGCACGGGGCCGCCGCAAAAGGATGCAGCGGCCCCGCCCTTTGTGCGGTTGGATTACTTGAACGTGACGTCTGTCATGCTCGGCTGGTTTTCCGGGTGAACGGCCACATTGATGTTGTCCTTGGCAGCGTAGGCCAGAAGCTGGTTGTGGACCATGAGGAAGACACGGTCTTCCTGGATCGTCTTCCAGATTTCAGCAATCGTTGCATCACGCTTGACCAGATCGGTCTCTGTGGCGAGCGACTTGATCATAGCATCGACTTCAGCGTTGTTGTAACGCGAACCGTTCCAGCCACCGCGGCCTTCTTCCGGGCTGTGCACCAGGAAGTCGAAGACATACTGCGAATCGAAGGTCGGGACGCCCCAGCCGAGCAGGTAGAAATCCACCTGACGGTTCTGAATTGCCGGGAAATGAATCGTGCGCGACTGGCTGACGAGGTTGGCCTTGATGCCGATCCGGCCGAGCATGCCGACATAGGCCTGGCAGATCGCTTCATCATTGATGTAGCGGTCGTTGGGGCAGTGCATGTCGATTGCGAAGCCGTCGGGGTAACCCGCAGCCGTCATCAGTTCCATGGCCTTGTCATAGTCAGGAGCCGTGTAGGCATCCAGCGCCTCGTCATGGCCGTTGACGAATGGCGGCACGTTCTGCCCGCCTGGCACCGATTGGCCACGCATCACCACCTGGCGGATCGCGTCGCGATCAAGCGCAAGCGCCATGGCTTCACGAACTTCGGGCTTCTTGAACGGATTGTCACCCGGCAGCGAAATCAGGCTGTCAGAAGTGACATCATAGGCGAAGAAGATGGTGCGGTTCTCGGCACCGGCCGTCACTGCCACACCAGGCGTGTTCGACAGACGCTCAATGTCCTGCACCGGCACGTCCTGCACAAAATCGACTTCACCCGACAGCAATGCGGCGACGCGTGTCGCGGCCTCCTTGATCGGCGTGTAGATGATTTCGGTCACCTGCGGTGCTTCATCCCAATGATCAGGATTGGTGGTCAGCACTGTGCGCACTTCCGGATCGCGGGACTCAAGGACATAAGGCCCGGTGCCGTTGGTGTTGCGCACGGTGTACTTCTCTTCACCGGCCTTGAAGTCCTGCGGCAACTCGACCCCATTAGCCTCGACCCAGCCCTTGTCGACGATGAAGAAGTTGGTCAGGTTCTGGACGTAGAGCGGGCTCGGCCCACTCATCTTGATATGGACGGTGTAGTCATCCACGGCCTCGGCGCCGGCAACAGCGGTGTGCAGGCCCTTGAAGTCCGACGTTTCTGCAGTCACGCGGGTGACCGAAGCAACCACATCTTCGGCGGTGAAATCAGAGCCGTCGTGGAATTTAACGCCTTCGCGCAGCTTGAACACCCAGACAGTCGGGTCATCGGGATGGATAAACCATTCCGTTGCCAGCCGTGGCTTGAGCGAGCCGTCGAGATCGCGGCGCACCAGTGTTTCATAGATGTGGTGCAGCAATGTCGAGGTGGGGCCTTCATTGGCCGAATGCGGATCGAGAGTCAGCGCATCGCCGACCCGCGCCCAGCGAATGGTTTCTGCATTGGCGGCAGTCAGTCCGGCGCTCATTACGGCAGCCGAAATCATAAGGCCTGCTGCCAAACGGCGCAGCGGTGAGCGTGTGATTGGTCTTGTCATTGTTCGTCCTCCGGTTGGACGGGGTTGGATCCCCGGTTTCTCAGCACGTCCAGAAAAGCATAGGTAAAATGATTTTACCATGGTCAAAATTGCCAATAGGCACTTTGCGGAGAAACCCTGCAAAACCCGAGCACCTCCAACAAAGCCGGCATTCAATCAGGCCACATACAGGCTACGTGGCAGCCCGGAGAGAATGTCGCACCCGTTCGAGGTTACCACAGCCACCTCCTCCAGACGAATTCCGAAACGGCCCGGCAGGTAGATGCCCGGCTCCACCGTGAACACCATGCCCTCTTCGAGAATCGTTTCGCTTGAAGCGGTGACATATGGCGGCTCGTGAATTTCGCAACCAAGCCCGTGACCTGTCCGGTGAGTGAAGAACTCTCCAAAACCCGCAGCGCGGATCACATCGCGGGCAGCCGCATCGATGGCGTTCGCCTCAACACCGGGGCGAATTGCCTGAAGCGCCATCTGCACCGCGCCCTCGACCACTACATGCACTTCCGCGTAGTCCTCCGGCGGCGTGCCAAGGCAAGCCATGCGGGTGATGTCGGAATAATAGCCCTGTTTTGTGCCGCCAATATCGACCACGATGACATCACCGGGCCTGACCGGCATGTCGCCAGTATGATGATGCGGATAGGAGGAGTGAGCGCCCGCGCCCACAACCCCGAACCCCATATGCGCGCCCTCGGCCTCGAAAACCGCCTTGGCCACATTGGCCAATTCACGCTCGGTGACGCCGTCGCGGATTGCACTGCGCAAGGCGCTTTGCGACAGGTCAGCAATCAGGGCGTTCTCACGCAATGCGGCAAGTTCGCCCGGTTCCTTGATCATCCGCAGCGCGCCGACCGTTTCAGATGCAAAGCCCCGTGCCGAATTCGGAACCGCATCAAGCAGCAGAAATGCATGGTCGGCGCGCATCCTCTCGTCCACTGAAATGCTCCGCACTGAGCGGCAGACTGTCTGCAATCCAGCATCAAGCGCAGCATCCGGCCCATCATCGTCCGGCCATTCCCAGAATGGAAGATCCGTGTGCTGGCGGGCGTCCGATGCATTGAGTGCAGGCATCACAAACCCCGCCTGCTCCTGACCGACGAGCAGAAAACAGGCGCGTTCATCTGGAGACGGGGCGAACCCCAGGAGCCAGCGCATATGCGGTCCCGGAGCCAGCACCACAAGATCGGTGTTGGTGGCCGCCATCCGGCTGCGCAATCGTTCAAGACGGGTCATGCCAATGCCTCAGGTCCACTCGAAAACAAGACTGCATACAGCTTAGCGGCATGTGGCTCTATGCCGGCCAGGACGAAATCAGCCGAGGCGAGGTTCCTGTCCACAGCAGACGGGCCGGGACATCACCAACATTGGCGAATGAATGCGGCGTATCGCCCATGAAATGGAGACTGTCACCCGGATGCAGCACAAAGGCCGCATCACCCAGCGTCTGCCGCACGGTGCCATCGAGCACGACGATCAGCTCTTCCCCAACATGGGCTGTGATTTCAGAGGCATAGCCCACCGGAATGTGCACGATCAGCGACGACAGCGTCCCGCCCGGCAGAACGGTCGATATCCGCTCATATTGCAGCGAGGAATCCGCCAGCACGAAGCTTGGACGCTCACCCTCGCGGGTCACACTGTCGGCGGGCTTCGGCGTCGAGATGAACACATCAACATCCACCCCCAAGGCCGCAGCAACACTTGCCAGAGTACCCAGGCTCGGCGTCGCCTTGTCGCGCTCCACCTGGCTAAGAAACCCGACAGAGATCCCGGACTGATCGGCCAGCGTCTGAAGCGTCAGACCCGCCTTGTGGCGCATCTCACGGATCCGCTCACCAAAGGCGGGCGGTGAAACGGGATCGGCCGGTCGTGACGGCTGCGGCTGACGCAAGGGTTCGGCCATGATTTTTCCTCCAACGGACTTAACCGTAGTAAAAATTTTTTGATCAGTCAAAAACTCCCGCAAACGACGGGATGTATTGCACTCCCCCATGCAAGGATGGTCCCTCCGGCAGCCTGTGAGACCCGCAAAGTGCGCCCATATGTCGATTGAAAACCGGAGTGACCAGCTTCCCAAAGCATCATTCGGGATTCACCCGGCGATGCCAACCGCCAAACTGGCTGGCCACTGGCTTCTTACTAAGCCGCAGAGGCGGCCGGCCCATCGACGATCATCATGGGATTGCCTTTCGAACACCGCTCAACACGGCTGTCAATGCCGTAGAGGCGGCGGATCAGATCCGGCTGCAGCACGTCCAGCGTTGCACCGCAGGCCAGAATACGGCCTTGGGACAAAGCCATGGTGGTGGTGCAGCACCGCATGACCTGGTTGAGGTCATGCAATGCCAGCACCATCACCGCGCCGTTCTCCTCGGCATATAAGCGCAGCGCTTCGAGCACCTCATACTGGCGGTAGAGGTCGAGCGCCGATGTGGGCTCATCCATCAAGACCAGTTTGGGGCGTGCCACAAGCGTCTGCGCAATCGAAACCACCTGCCGCTGTCCTCCGGAAAGCTCCGGAAGTTGACGGTCAGCAAGCGACGCAATCCCGAACCGGGAGAGAACCCCATCGACAGCAGCAAGTTCACTGTTGGACAGCCGCCAACCGCCATTTCCCTGCTTCAACGCCAGGATAATGGACTCATAGACGCTCAGAGCCGCTGTCATTGCAGTGTCCTGCGGCATGTAGCGCAGATCATCCTGCGTCGCACCAGTCAGCCGGACTGTGCCGGCGCCGCGCATCTGGCCCGCAATCCGCCGGAACAATGTTGACTTGCCCGCCGCGTTCGGACCGACCAGCGCGGTCAGAGACCCGCCCTGGATCGAGGGCGTCGTTGCATCCGTGAGGATTTCGTTGCGGCCGTAATGCGCAGTGATACCTGCAAGTTCGAGCGTTACCATCCCTTGCGCCCCTTGGTCAGGATGAGAGCTGCAAAGAAAGGCACGCCGACCAGCGCCGTGATGATGCCGATTGGCAAAACGGCGCCCGGCAGGATCGCCTTGGACACAACCGAGGTTGCCGACAGGATAAGCGCACCCGCGAGCATCGAACCCGGCAGGAAGAAGCGCTGGTCTTCTCCCAGCAGCAGCCGCGCCACATGCGGCCCGACAATCCCGATAAATCCTATGGTTCCGACAAATGACACCGGAACTGCGGCAAGCAATGACACCAGCAAGAGCGCTTCAAGCCTCAACCGCTTGACCGGCACGCCCATCGCCGCAGCGCGGCTTTCGCCAAGCCGGATCGCTGTAAGCGCCCAGGCTCTGCGTATGAACAGCGGCGTGCAGACCAAAAGGATCAGGGCCGTCACGCCGACCTTGCCCCAGGTTGCCTTGGTCAGGCTGCCCATGGTCCAGAACACCACCGCAGACAAGGCCTGCTCGGAAGCAAAATACTGCAGCAGCGCCAGCGCCGCATTGAAGCTGAACACAAGTGCAATGCCCAAAAGCACAATGGTTTCGACGGTCACGCCCCGCATGGTTGACAGGCCAAAGATCAGCAGCGATGCCGCCATCGCCATGGCGAAAGCGTTGACCGGAACCATCAATGAAATCGCGGCGGGAAACAGCGCCACGCCAAGCACCATGGCGAGCGCTGCGCCAAAGCTGGCGGCAGCCGAAAGCCCCAGCGTGAAAGGACTTGCGAGCGGATTGGCAAGGATCGTCTGCATCTGTGCGCCGGCCATTGAGAGGCTGGCGCCAACGGTGACGGCCAGCATGGCCATCGGCATACGTATATCCCAGACGACCACCCGCATCTGCAGTTCGGCGGAGCCTGGAAAAAACAAGGTACTGAGCACATCGCCAACTGCATAACGCGCAGGCCCAAGCGATACGTCGACTGCGACCGACAGAATGAGCAGTCCGGTCAGAATGGCCAGGATCAGAAGCCGCCGGGCAACCAGCCCGCGATAGGCCTTCCCCGCAACGCGGGAATGAGTATTGGTCTCTGTATCGGCGATCAGACCGGTCATCAATGCACTCCGGCGAAAGGGCGGCCCGAAGACCGCCCCACGCTGTTTCAGTTGATCGAGACCCAATATCCAGGCTGGTAATCGACCGGCAGGAAACGCTCATGCAGATCCTTCAGTGTCTGCTCGGGATCCAGGTCCGCAAACAGCTCCGGATGCTGCCACTTGGCAAGCTGCTGAACCGCAATGAAGCTGTAGGGATTGTTGTAGAACTGGTGCCAGATCGCATGCACCTTGCCATCCTCAACCGCCTTGACGCCGGTGAAAGCCGGGCGCTCCATCAGCACCTTGAGCTTCTGACGGGCAACGTCTTCATCAGAACCGGGGCCCACGCCAATCCACTTGCCGCCGGGAACATAGGCATCCCAATTGCCGCCGGTCACGACGATCTGGTCGGGGTTGGAGGCAATCACCTGCTCGGCATTGACCGTGCCGAATGTGCCGGGAATGAAAGGCTTGGCCATGTTCTCGCCACCGGCAAGTTCAACCATGCGGCCAAAATTGCCCGACCCGAATGACATGCAGCAATCCTCGGAGTAACCACCCGCACGTTCGACGAACACCAGCGGACGCTGAAGGTTCTCCTGCGCATCGATGACGTCGGTGACCCGGGCCAGTTGCTCCTCGTAGAATGCATTGAATTCCGCAGCGCGCTCATCTTTGCCGAACAGCTTGCCAATGATCTCCATCGACTTCGAGGTGTTCTCAAATGGCTTTTCGCGGAAATCGACATAGACGATCGGGATACCGACCTTGGCCAGTTTCTCTTCGTACCCGGCTTCCTCGGTGGCCTGCTTGGCCTCAAGGTTCATGATCATCACACCGGGATCAAGGGAAACGGCCTGCTCGATGTCGAAGGTGCCGTCCTTGAAGCCGCCGAATGTCGGGATTTCTTTCAGTTCCGGGAACTTCTCTGCGTAGATCTCATAGCTCTCCGGCGAGGCCTGGCGGAAGTCGTCACGCCAGCCGACGATGCGGTCGAACGGTGCGTCCCCATCAAGCACTGCGGCAAAAAAGATCTGCCTGCCTTCACCAAGAATCGCGCGATCCACCGGCGCGTCCACGGTGACTTCCCGGCCAGCAATGTCGGTAATGGTGATCGGGTCGGCGAATGCCGCGTTGATTGCAAGTAGGCTCACCGCAGCGGCGCCGATAAGGGTGCGAAATGACATTGTCTTCAATCCTGTTTGGTTCGGAGACAAAGGCCTAGTAATCTTGACCAAAACAGTCAAGATTAAAGTTGACTATTTTATTCAGGATTGGCATTTCCTGCTGTGAGCCTCAGGAGACGCCACCATGACCACCGCTTTACCCTCCAACAGGGACCTGCGCGACGACATTCGAGATTATTGGTCGGACCGCGCGGCAACCTTCGACAACGACCCCGGTCACAAAATATCCGAGGGCACGGAACTTGTCGCATGGGCCAATCTCTTCCGCCGCCATCTGGGCGCAGCCAACGGACGCAAGCTTCTCGATCTTGCATCAGGCACCGGAGAGATAGCACTGCTCTGCCAGGAACTCGGTTTTTCGGTTACGGGACTCGACTGGGCGGAGCCGATGCTCGAACGGGCACGCGCGAAAGCCCCAAACGCAACCTTCCTCCAAGCCGATGCCGAACAGACCATGCTGCCAGATGCAAGCTTCGATGTGGTGGTGACGCGGCATCTGGTCTGGACGCTGGTGGATCCTAAAGCTGCCTTTGCTGAATGGCAGCGCATCCTCAAGCCTGGAGGACGATTGCTGATCGTTGATGGCGATTTTGTCAGCCGCACTTGGCTTACCAGGATGATCGAGCGGTTTTCAGGCTCAACCAGCCATGGAATGGTCTCTCGCCATCAGGACATTGTTGCACGCGTCTATTTCAACCAGGGCGCCCGCTCCGATGCGGTCGCAGAACTGCTGGTGAATGCTGGATTTGAAGGCCTTCGCATCGAGAATCACCTCGGTGAAATTCACCGGGCCCAGGCCCGCCTGTTTGGTTGGCGCAAGTCACTGCTTCGCCGATCCGAACACCGCTATGCCATCAGCGCCTTGGCACCCATGGCGACCAAAGGGTAATTTCACTGGCTACATGCCCCTGGCACGGGCGACTGTTGGCATCCGCGCAAAGATTCCCGCGGCAGTACGGCGGGCATCCGGGACGGCTTCACTTTGATGCAGCATGCTCGCGGGTTAAGCCTTGGAAACAAGACACGGCACCGCAAACATCCATCATGCATGAGCAAGGGTGATCGAAGCCTGGTTTGGCTTTTGGATGACCCATTCGGGCCGCCAATCTGAAACAGCATACCCGGCAATGCGCGGTGAACGCACCTCGGCGTCACAAAAAATTCACGCAAATAGAGTCTGACTGACACAACCTCGACATAGCCATTTGGATGAAACCCAAAAGGAGAGTGTCATGGACTTCAAATCTATCGTCTTTGGTCTTGGACTGGTCGCAGCATCAACGATTGCTGCTGCCGCCGACAACTGGAAGCTCGCAGTCACCGACGTCGAGGGCATGGAGCGCCTTCAGCTTGAGTGGGGTCCGTTCAAGGACGCCCTCGAAACAGCAACCGGCGATACTTTCGAATTCTTCCCGGTCAATTCCCGCACGGCTGCCGCAGAGGCGCTTCGCGGCAAGACGGTCGATTTTGTCGTCTCCGGCCCTGCCGAATATGTCGTCATCAACAAGCTCACAGAAGCAACCCCGCTGATCGGCCTTGGCCGTCCGGACTATTTCTGCGCAATCATCGTGCGCGCCGACAGTGGCATCAACGTGCCTGCCGATCTCAAGGGCAAGAAAGTGGCTTTCGGCGACATCGGCTCCACCTCCAACATGCTCTGCCCGATGCAACTGCTGGCAGACTATGGAATTGATCCGGTCAACGACATCAAGAAAACCCATACGGCCCGCAACATTGCCCACGAAGCCCTCAAGAACGGCGATGTTGCGGCAATCGGCATGAACGCCGGCAGCTTTATGGGAGTCCGCGCCAAGGATACCGGTGTCCCCTATGGCTTCTACAAGATGATTGCCCGCTCCGGCGACCTTCCCAATGACATGATCATGGTCGGTTCCCACCTGCCCGTGGAAACTGCAAATGCGGTACGCGATGCCATCCTCTACAACAAGGGCGCCATCATCGCCGGCATCACCGCCCATGAAGAGAATGACAAATATGTCGGCATGGATCTCGTCGCCATCGAAGACAGCGCCTACAACTATGTCCGCTCGATGTACACCAATGCAGGCTATCCTCAGTTTGACAGCTTCATCGGTGACTGACCTCGGTCTAAAGCAGCCGGATGCACCTGAGGTGCATCCGGCTCTCCACAACTCACAAACCGCGCCCGCAATGCGCGATTTGGCGCCTCCCTGCATCGATGTGGAAGCACATCAGCTGTCCAAGCGTTTCGGCAGCAACGAGATTTTCTCTGATGTCAGCTTCCGTTTGCTGCGTGGCGAAGCCGTCGCACTTGTCGGGGCGAATGGCACCGGCAAGTCAACCCTGCTCAGATGCATGATGGGGCTGATTCCGGCGGCCTCCGGCAAAGTGGTCGTCTTGGGCCAGGATGCCTCGAGCACGAGTTCCCGCGAACTTCGGGCCTTGCGCGCACGCATGGGTCTGGTGTCTCAGAAACACAATCTGGTGCCGCGTCTCTCGGTTCTTTCCAATGTCATCCAGGGGCTTCTGGGGCGGCATCCCGGAATTCGGCATTGGAGCCACAGGTCCGCGCCGGCAGCGTCACGCGAAGCTGCAATGGAAGCGCTCGGCAAGGTCGGGCTCGCCGAATTCGCACTGCGCCGTGCAGACCGTCTGTCAGGAGGCCAGTCGCAACGTGTCGCGATCGCCCGCGCAATCGTCGGCAAACCCGAAATCCTGATCGCCGACGAGCCCTGCGCCTCGCTCGATCCGGCGGCAGGAGAGGACATTATGAAGCTGTTTTTTGATCTCGCGCGGCAGGACGGCGTCACGGTTGTCTTCACCTCGCATCACATCGACCATGCGCTGCGCTATGGCGACCGGATCCTGGGGCTCGTTGATCATCGCCTGAAACTGGATGCCAGAGCCTCTGAGCTCAATGCGGCCGATTTGCGTGGGCTCTATGACTGATCTTGCCCCATCTCGGTATGAACGGCCCTCGGCTTTTGCGTTCCTGGGATACCTGCTCGGTCTGGCATTGATCGTCTGGTGCCTGGCTGGCGCGGGACTGTCGCTGGACAAGATGCTGACCGCCCCACCCCGCTTCGCCGACTTCATTGACCGCGCCTTCCCTCCGAACCTGGAGCCAACGGTGCTCGTCAGGCTCGGCTGGAAGATGGTTGAGACGCTTCAGATTGCAGTGGCAGGCGCCGTGATCGGAGTGATCCTGTCGCTGCCAATCGCACTTCTGGCTGCGCGCGGGCTGATCGCCGGCCTGTGGGTCAATCAGATCATCAGAACCCTCATGGGTTTCATCCGGGCTGTCCCTGACATCGCCTGGGCGTTGGTCTTCGTGGTTGCTGTCGGCCTCGGCCCCTTTGCAGGCATGTGCGCGATCATTGTTGATACGATCGGATTCTGTGGGCGCTTCTTCGCCGACGACATGGAAGCCACCGACAAGGGACCTGCAGAATCGCTGACAGCCACCGGTGCCCGCAAGATAGATGTCGTCGCCTGCGCCACCATTCCCGCGGCAATGCCGGCCTTTATCTCAACGTCGCTCTATGCGCTGGAAAAAGCGGTCAGGTCCTCAAGCGTTCTCGGACTCGTCGGCGCTGGCGGGATCGGCATCGAACTCAAGGTGGGGTTTGATCTCTTCGATTACCCCACCGCCATGACCGTGATCCTGATGATCGCGGTTGTGGTCATAGCCATTGAACAAGTCAGCGGCTGGGCCCGCACCAAAATCATTGGAGAACAACGTTGAAAACAGACACCGCGGATCAGCACTGGAACGAGCAATGGGCCAATATCGAAGCGGGCAGCAAATGGCTCACCCCGGAAGCCGATGTGCAGTCATGGGCGGCATCGCTCACGCCCGGTGCCCGGATTCTCGATCTGGGCGCCGGCGTGGGCCGGCATGCGCTCTGGCTTGCCCGCGCAGGGTTTGAGGTCACAGCCCTGGATGCTGCGCCGGAGGGCCTGGCCGAAATCGACAATGCGGGCGGCGTCAAAACCATTGAGAGCCGGATGCATGCCCTGCCCTTCGAAGACGGCAGTTTCGATCATGTCTTGAGCTGGAATGTCATTTATCATGGTGACGAGGACATCCTGCTGCGCACCATCGGCGAAATCCGGCGCGTTTTGACGCCGAAGGGCTCCTTTCTCGGAACGATGCTTTCAGACCGCCGCCTTCCGCATGAACTGGCCAAGGCCCCTGGCCGGGAGATCAGCCGCAACACCTGGGTTTTCGACAGCCCCGGAACTGACAAGATGCACCCGCACTATTTTTGCAGCGCAGCCGATCTGCTGGCGCTCTTCTCGGGCTTCGAAGTCCTCAAACTGGAAAACCGCGAGCATGAAAGCCCGGGCTCGTTCCATTGGCATGTGACCATGGAGCGCCTCTAGGCATGACACTTCAGACATTTGAGGGCGCGACTGTCTATCTTCCGGGCGAAATCGCCGAGACATCCGTGACCATAGCTGATGGCAAGATCGCCGAAATCGGCGGGCCGGCGCAAGGCGAAACGATCGATGCCCGCGGGTTGATCCTGGCGCCAGCACTCATCGACGTCCATGGCGATGCATTCGAGCGCCAGTTGATGCCGCGCACCGGCGTGTATTTTCCGCTCGAGCCGGCCGTTCTCGAGACCGACCGGCAACTGGCCGCCAACGGCATAGCAACCGCCTACCACGCAATCACCTTGAGCTGGGAGCCGGGCCTGAGAAGCGTGGACCGGGCCCGCGAGCTGATGCAGGCAATGATTGACCTTGCCCCGCGCCTGCTCGTGGAAAACCGCGTGCAACTGCGCTGGGAAACCTTTGCCTTCGAAGCTCTTGATCTCATCGATTGGGCGCTCAAAGCGCCATTGCTGCCGTCAATCGCATTCAACGATCATACATCCATGACCATGCGGGCCTATGATGTCGCAATCCAGGATCGGCACTTCGAACTGTCACCGGATTTCTCCATCGCAGCGCTCGATGATGAAAGAATGAAAAAGCGGACGGCTTCGAAAGCGCACCGCGCGGGCATGGCGGATGAGGATTATATCAAGCTTCTGGGCGAGGTCTGGGAGCGGCGTGACCAAGTCGGCTCCACCATCGCGCGCGTGGCAGCTGCCGGCCGCGCAGCGGGCGCTCCAATGCTCAGCCATGACGACACAAGAGCTGAAACCCGGAGCTGGTATCGCGACCTGGGAGCCCTGACATCGGAATTCCCGATGGTTCTCGAAGCCGCGCAGGCAGCACGCGATGCGGGCGACACGATCATTTTCGGCGCGCCGAACGCAGCAAGGGGCGGCAGCCATATCGGCTCGTTGAGCGCGGGCGATATGGTCGAGGCCGGGCTCTGCGATGCACTGGCGTCCGATTATTATTATCCGGCGCTGCTGGCGGCAATCGAACGGCTCGACCGTGAAAAGCGGGCCGATCGCAGCCGTCTTTGGTCGCTGGTTTCCGGCGGTGCCGCCACAGCCATGGGTCTGAATGACCGTGGCGAAATCCGCGCCGGAAAGCGGGCCGACCTTGTTCTGGTAGACTGGCCCGAGGCACAGACACCTGCAATTCGCGGCACATGGGTCAATGGACGCTGCGCCTTCCGCTCAACACCTGCGGGATAGAACCTCAACACAGGGCCACATCTTCAAGCCGTGCCGCGCGACAGAATGCTTGCAAAGGCACGCGCAGCAGCAGACGGGATTTCCTCGGACCGGCTCATGATCCCGACGGCTCCCACCGTAGCACTTGTGTCGACGTCGAGCATGGCCAGCCGCCCTTCCTTCAGATCATCGGCGACCACGCCACGGCTGATGAACCATACGGTGCGGGTATCAGCCAGCGTAACGGCGCGCCCGAACGCCGAAGACGCGGACTCGATCCGGTTGGAAAACAATGGCACGCCTAGCGAAATCAACAGCCGCGCCACCAATGGCCGGATCGCGGAATCCTCCGGCGGATACAGCACCTGGAAATTCTCAAGCTCGGCAAAGGAACGGACCGTCGCCGCCGGCCCGCCGGCAGCCGTGACCACCACCACCTCCTCTGTGTAGAGCTGACGGAAACTCAGGCCATCCATGGTCTTTGGCCGGCCCAGCCGGCCGACCACAAGATCAAGTGCGCCGCTGCGCAGCCGCGAGGTCAGATCATAGTGGGGCCCTTCGTGGATCTCGAGCTGCGTGTCGCGGCTCGCGCGGGCAAACTCAAGCACGGCCCGTGGCAGAAGCCCGGAGGCAACGCTTGGAAGCGCGCCGACCTTCAGACGTCCCGATGCGCCGCCAATCCCGCGAACGCTGTTGAGCCCGACGCGAAGCGCCGATGTGCTCTGTTCCGCAAATTGAAGGAACACCTCCCCCTCCGGCGTCAGGCTCACACCCGAGCGGCTGCGTTCCATCAGCGTCACGCCAACGATCTCTTCGAGCTCCTTCAACGTTCGCGAAATGGCCGGCTGGGTCAGCCGCAATTGCTCGGCCGCAATTTTCAGGCTCCGCGCCCGGGCGATGGCGCTGAAGGCGTCAAGATGTCGGAACTTGATGCGGCGATCCATATACTTACCGGAAATGTCAATCAAATCACTCAAAAACTCAATATCATTATCATCACCAATATGTAAGCTCTGCGCTTGAGTTAGGGAGAGTGAATTGAAAACCCGGATCGTCATCATCGGCGGTGGGCCGTCCGGCCTGCTCCTGTCGCAATTGCTTCATAGCCGCGGCATCGACAGCATCGTGCTCGAGCGCAAGACCAAGGACTATGTTCTCAGCCGCATCCGCGCCGGCGTTCTCGAACGCGGCATCGTCAAGCTGATGGAAGAGGCAGGCTGCGCCGATCGGCTCCATGCCGAAGGCATTCCCCATGATGGCACGCTCGTGTCCTACGGTGACGAGATGTTCCGCATCGATTTCACCGAACTGACAGGAACACCGGTCATGGTCTATGGCCAGACCGAGGTCACCCGCGATCTTTACAAAGCGCGCGAGGCGGCCGGTGGCCGCATCGAGTTCGAAGTCGACTGTGTGGAAATCCACGGAACCGATGGCGATGCGCCGCATGTCACCTATACGGTCGACGGAGAGGCACGCCGGATTGATTGCGATTTCATCGCCGGCTGCGACGGCTTTCATGGCGTCAGCCGTCAGGCAATCCCACTCTCGGTCCGCACCGAGTATGAGAAAGTCTATCCTTTCGGCTGGCTCGGCATCTTGAGCGAAACGCCGCCGGTCAGCGAGGAGCTGATCTACGCCAATTCGAGCCGCGGTTTTGCACTATGCTCGATGCGCAATCCGCAGCTGAGCCGCTACTACATCCAGTGCTCCCTGTCGGACAGCGTGAACGACTGGACCGATGAAGCCTTCTGGCAGGAACTCAATCGCCGCATCCCCGCAAATGTGGCAGAAAAGCTTGTCACCGGCCCTTCAATCGAAAAGAGCATCGCGCCATTGCGGTCCTTCGTGACAGAGCCGATGCGCTGGGGAAAATTGTTCCTGTGTGGTGATGCCGCTCATATCGTGCCGCCCACCGGTGCCAAGGGCCTCAACACCGCCGCCTCAGACGTTCACTATCTTTATGAGGGCCTTTGCCAGTTCTACGAAACCGGCTCGAGCGACGGCATTGATCGCTATTCCGAAAAGGCGCTCAGCCGCGTCTGGAAGGCCGAGCGGTTCTCCTGGTGGTTCTCCTCGCTGCTGCACCGCTATCCGGACCAGTCGCCTTTCGATCTGAAAATGCAGATCGCGGAGCTAGAATTTTTGCGCTCCAACAAGGCGGCCCAAAAGGCGATGGCTGAAAACTATGTAGGATTGCCCTATTGATGGCATTTGGTCCAATGCCCAAACCCCAGGCCGTCAATCTCCGCCAGTCTGCGACCCCGAATACAAAGGAACCTGCCCATGTCTGAGCGTTTCGAAAAGGGAATGGCCACCCGCCGCGCGGTTTTGGGCGACGCCCATGTCGACCGTGCGGAACAGCAGAAGACGGATTTCGATCTGCCGTTCCAGACCATGATCACCGAAGGCGCCTGGGGCACACTCTGGTCCGATGAGACCATCAGCCACCGCGACCGCTCCATGCTGACCCTGGCTCTGCTTGCAGCCATCGGGAATTTCGAGGAGATTCCCATGCATATCCGCGCCACGGCAAACACCGGCGCCAGCAAGGACGATGTCATGCAAGCCTTCATGCATGTGGCCGTCTATGCTGGCGTGCCCAAGGCTAACCACGCCATCAAGCTGGCCAAGCAGACCTATTCCGAGATGGAGCAAAAGTCATGAGCAAGCCCGCAGAATACTATCAGCGTGACCGCAGCCGGCATCCCGTGGCTTACACGCCGGGCTACAAGACCTCTGTCGCCCGCTCCCCGCGCCTGGCCCTCATCAGCCTCGAACAATCCTCAAGCGAGATCACCGGACCGGCCTTTGGCCACAATGATCTGGGTCCGCTCGACCATGATCTGATCAAGAACTACGCCAAGGATGGGGATCCGATCGGCGAGCGCATCATTGTCCATGGCCGCGTGCTTGATGAAAACGCGCGCCCGGTGCCCAACACCCTGGTGGAGATCTGGCAGGCCAATGCCGGCGGACGCTACCGCCACAAGAAGGACACCTATCTCGCGCCGATCGATCCGAATTTCGGCGGCTGCGGACGCACTCTGACAGATGAAAACGGTTACTACTTCTTCCGCACCGTCAAACCGGGCGCCTATCCTTGGCGCAACCTGGTCAACAATTGGCGGCCCGCCCACATCCATGTCAGCGTGTTCGGCCACTCTTTCAGTCAGCGGCTGATCACCCAGCTCTATTTCGAAGGCGACCCGCTGATCCCGATCTGCCCGATTGTCCAGACGCTTCCCGACGCCGATGCGGTCGATCAACTGACTGCCAAGCTTGATCTTAACGCCACCATCCCGCTCGACAGCATCGCCTACAAGTTCGACATCGTGCTGCGCGGACGGCGTTCGACCCTGTTCGAAAACCGCCTGGAGGGAAACTGACATGCAAAAGCTCGATTACCTCAAGGAAACACCGTCCCAGACCGCGGGTCCCTATGTCCATATCGGCCTGGCCCCGGGCGCTGCAGGCTTCGATATATACGACCACGAACTGGGCTGGGACATCGCCGGCCCGAACGCCAGGGGAGAGCGGATCCGGATTGAAGGACTGGTCATCGATGGCACCGGCAGCCCGATCAAGGATGTGCTGCTGGAGGCCTGGCAGGCCAATTCCGAAGGCAATTTTGCCCATCCGGAAGGCGGCGGCCCGGTCGAAGACGGATTTTGCGGCTGGGGCCGTGTGATCACCGATTTCGGCACCGGCGAATGGGCTTTCGAGACCATAAAGCCCGGGCCTGTCCCGGGCCGGAACGGCAAGATCCAGGCGCCGCATATCAGTCTCTGGATCGTCGCACGCGGCATCAATGTCGGGCTCAACACCCGGGCCTATTTCGATGATGAAACAGAGGCCAATGCCGCCGATCCGGTGCTCAACACCATCGAATGGGAAAACCGCCGGCCAACGCTGATCGCCAAACGCTCCGAGCGCGACGGCAAGCCGGTCTACCGCTTCGACATCCGCATTCAGGGAGACGGCGAAACCGTGTTCTTCGACATCTGAAGCCGCGTTTGTCAGGAACCGGGCAGGCTCAAGACCGCCCAAGCACATCCCCAAGGAGTTGCCTCATCGCGTAGCACATGCGAAACCTGCGATGCGTTTCAGAGTCAGGGGGGATCATGACTGTCAGCTACACCACCGATCGCATGCTGCATTTTGGCGATTGCGATATCTCCGGCACGGCCTACTACCCGGCCTACCTCAATCTGCTCAATGGCGTGATCGAGGAATTCTGGTCGGCCATCGGCTATCCGTGGCATGAAATCATCTGGAAGGAGCGCTGGGGCACGCCCACCGTTCATCTGACCTGCGATTTTTCCAAGCCGTCCTTCTTCGGAGACAGGCTCACCTTCGAGCTGACCGTGACCAAGGTCGGCAAATCCTCGATGACGGTGGAACACAAGGTGCTTTGCGGCGACGAGCACCGCTGGTCCGGAAAGCAGGTTCTGGCCGCAAGCTGGCTCGACAAGCACACCTCGATGCCATGGCCCGACGATGTCCGCGCAAAGCTGCTCTCGTTTCTCCCCGAACAACCCAGCGCTTGAACATCCCGCCGCAGAATTTGTGAAACCGTTGCATCAGACATCCTGCCGTCGTGATAACGCGCCGAGTACCAAACGATCCACTTTGGGCGCACGTGGTATTTGCGACGAATATAAAGCGCCAGTTCCTCGCGCGGAGACAGCATCTTATTTGCGCTCAGGCGTCGTGCTGTTGGCGGAATGTTTGGGGAAGAATGGCGCATTGGTCAGGCCAGCCTCTCCGCACTCTGAATAGGCCTTGCGCCAACGGTAGAAACTGGCGCGGCCAATCCCAAAACACCGACAGATTTTCGCAAATTGGCCACTCCGACCGCAAAGCTTACAATTCGGTGCGCACCCGCCACAGTTCCGGAAACAGTTCCACCTCGAGCATCCGCTTGAGATAGCTGGTCCCGCCCGTGCCGCCGGTTCCGCGCTTGAGCCCGATCACCCGCTCCACGGTGGTGACGTGATTGAAGCGCCAGCGCCGGAAGTAGTCCTCAAGGTCCACCAGCTTCTCAGCCACCTCGTAAAGCGCCCAGTGCTCTTCGGGCGCCTCATAGACCTGCTTCCATCCGGCGATCACGCCTTCGCTCAGTTCATGCGTATGCTGGACATCGCGCGACAGCACCGCTTCAGGCATGTCGACGCCGCGCCGTTTGGCGAGACGCAGCGCTTCGTCGTAGAGGCTTGGCTTTGTCAGCTCGTCTTCCAGTTTCGCAAGGATGCCCGGAACATGCGCATGCGGCCGGATCATTGCGTGGTTGCGGTTGCCCAGCGCATACTCAATCATGCGATACTGCCAGGACTGGAACCCGGAAGACTGACCGAGCTTCCGCCGGAAATGCGTGTAGTCCGCAGGTGTCATGGTGCGAAGCACGTCCCAGGCCGAATTGAGCTGTTCAAAAATCCGCGAGACCCGCGCGAGCGTCTTCATGGCGGGCTGCAACTGGTCGCTCTGGATCGCAGCCCGGGCGGCACCGATCTCATGGATCGCGAGCTTCATCCACAACTCAGACGTCTGGTGCTGAATGATGAAAAGCATTTCATCATGCGCATCGGTGCGCGGGTTCTGCGCGCCCAGCACACCCTCAAGGCATAGGTAATCGCCGTAGGACATGCGACCATCGAAATCCATCGCAGCACCCTCTGTCGATGGATCGTAATTGCGTTCTTCGCTCATGTGACTGCCTTACGCGTCTTGAACTGCGGCTGATCCCATTCCCTGCTGGCAATGATCTCGCTCAGCACCGCAGCGGCACGGCTTACATCTTCGCCCGTGTTGTAGAGAGGGCAGAAGCCAAAACGCATGATATCAGGCGCACGGAAATCCCCGATCACGCCGCGGGCAATCAGTGCCTGCATTGCTGCATAGCCCTCTTCGAAGCGGAACGACACCTGGCTGCCTCGCGCGTGTGGATCGCGCGGACTGGCAAGCTCGACCTGCTTGCAGCTCGCCTCGACCTCCGCAATAAACTGCTCCGAGAGCTCAATCGACCGGGCGCGGATATCGGCCATGTCAACGCCATCAAAAGCATCCAGCGCCGCGTCGAGCACCGCCATTTGCAGAACCGGCGGAGTTCCAACCCGCATCCGGCTGATCCCCTCGCCGGGGCGATAATCGAGATCGAAGGCAAAGGGAGCCGCATGCCCAAGCCAGCCCGACAATGCGGGACGAACCTGATCGATCAGGTCGGGCCTGACATAGATGAAGGCCGGCGCGCCGGGACCGCCATTGAGATATTTGTAGGTGCAGCCAACCGCGAAATCCGCGTTGCAAGCGGCAAGATCCACCGGCAGCGCGCCGGCGGAATGGGCCAGGTCCCAGATCATCAGCGCTCCGGCCTCATGTGCCTTGCGGGTGATCGCCGCCATATCGTGCAGCCGCCCGGTGCGGTAGTCGACATGGGTCAGCATTACCACTGCAACGCTCTCGTCAATCGCATCCTCGACAGCCTCCGGGTCCACAACCTTGAGATCATGCCCTTGCCCCAAGCTGTCAATCAGTCCTTTCGCCATGTACAGATCGGTCGGGAAATTGCCATTGTCCGAGAGCACTCTCTTGCGCCCAGGCCGGAGTTCCAGCGCCGAAGCCACCGCCTGGTAGACCTTGATCGACAGCGTGTCCCCCACCACCGTGCTGTCCACCGGCGCGCCGATAAGGCGTCCGATACGGTCGCCAAGGCGACCAGGCAGCGCCATCCAATCGGCCTTGTTCCACCCCATGATCAACATCTCGCCCCACTGGTCGGTCATGGTCCGGCGGGTCTGATCAACCGCATGTTTGGGCAACGGCCCCAGCGAATTGCCATCCAGATAGGTGATGCCCTCGGGCAGGTTAAACATGTCGCGCCGTGTCTCGAATGCGCTCATGGCCTCAAGCCTCCTTGGCCGATTTGCCGATCTCAGCCGTGGCCTCGATCTCGACCAGCGCCGCATCTTCGATCAATCCGGCAACGACAACCACTGACATTGACGGGAAATGCCGCCCCAGAACCCGGCGATAGGCAGCGCCCACCTCTTTCTGACGGGCCAGATATTCTTTCTTGTCGGTGATGAACCAGGTCAGCCGGACGATATCGGTCACCTCACCGCCAGCCGAGCGCACGATTGCCGCGATGTTGGCAAGCGTTTGCTCCAATTGGCCGACAAAATCATGGTGCTCGAACACCTGATCCTTGTTCCAGCCAATCTGGCCGCCCGTGTAGAGGCGCTCGCCGTCGACCAGCATGCCGTTGGCATAGCCCTTTGGCTTTTCCCAGTCCGGCGGGTTGACTGCTTCGATCATGAATATTGGTCCTTGTGTTGCTCTGGTTCGCCGACGAAACAGCGGTCAGCCCGCGTCGTCGCTGCGCAAACGAAATCGCTGGATCTTGCCAGTCTGGGTTTTGGGAAGTGCGTCGGTGAAGATCACCGAGCGGGGATATTTGTAGGGCGCGATAACTGCCTTGACGTGGTCCTGCAAGCGCTTGATAGCAGCTTCGTCGGGCACAATGCCCGCTTTGAGAACCACATGCGCCTGCACGATCTGCCCGCGCGCCTCATCGGGGACACCGATGACGCCACATTCGACCACATCATCATGGGCAAGCAGCGCCGCCTCGACCTCGGGGCCTGCGATGTTGTAGCCGGCGGAAATGATCATGTCGTCGCTGCGCGCGGCAAAATGAAAAAATCCGTCTTCGTCCTGGGTGAAGGAATCTCCCGTGAGGTTCCAGCCATCGCGGACATATTTCTGCTGCTGCTCCGGATCGTCGAGATAGCGGCAGCCGGTCGGCCCGCGCACCGCCAGACGGCCAACCTGACCGCGCTCGACCTCGTTCATCTCGCCATCGACAATGCGGGCTTCATATCCCGTGACCGGCTTGCCGGTGCAGGCTGGCTGCGCGGTCTCAAACCGGTTGGAGATGAAGATGTGCAGCATTTCGGTGGCACCGATCCCATCAAGCATCGGCTTGCCGGTCTTTGCCATCCACTGCTCGTAAACCGGACCCGGCAAGGTTTCACCCGCCGACACCGCTGCACGCAAGGACGACAGGTCTGCCCCCTCCTCCATCGCCGCAAGCATGGCTCGATAAGCAGTTGGAGCGGTAAAGCAGACGGTGGCTTTGTGGTTCTGGATGATCTCGACCATATTGGCCGGAGTTGCCTGTTCGAGAAGGGCCGCAGCCGCACCGAACCGCAGGGGAAAGATCGCAAGCCCGCCAAGTCCGAAGGTGAACGCCAGTGGGGGCGAGCCGATGAAAACGTCCTCGGGCGTCACGCCAAGAACTTCCTTCGCATAGCCATCAGCGATCATCAGCATGTCGCGGTGAAAATGCATCGTCGCCTTGGGTTTTCCGGTGGTGCCTGATGTGAACCCCAGGAGCGCGACATCATCGCGACCGGTCTTTACCGTCTCGAAACGAACGGGCTTGGACAGAGCCAACCGGTCGAGCTCGGCATCATGATTGGCTGTGCCGTCGAACCCGACCACCTTGTCGAGGAACCTGCTTTCCTTGGCGCAGGCAACCATTTCATCCATCAGCCTGGTGTCGCACAGTGCCAGCGTAATCTCCGCCTTGTCGACGATCTTGCCAAGCTCCACGGCGCGCAGCATCGGCATGGTGTTGACCACCACGGCTCCGGCCTTGGTCGCCGCCAGCCAGGCTGCCACCATGGCCGGATTGTTGGCCGAGCGGATCAGGATCCGGTTGCCCGGTTTGACGCCATAGTCCTCGACCAGCACATGGGCGATCCGGTTGGTCCAGTCGGTGAGTTCCTTGTAGGTCCTGATCCGGCCATTGCCGATCAGCGCTGTATGATCGCCAAAGCCCTTCGCAACCATGGCATCGGTCAGCTCATAACCGCAATTGAGCCATTCGGGATAATCGAAGCCATCGAGCAAAAACTCCGGCCACTGCTCCCTCGGAGGCAGCCTGTCGCGCGAGAATGTATCGATATGGCCCGATGGTCCCAGCACGTCAGTCTCCTTTGGCATTGGCCAGTGTCTGCCTGGCAATCACGACTTTCTGGACGTCAGATGCGCCCTCATAGATCCGGAGCGCCCGGATCTCGCGGTACAGGCTCTCGACGATGTGACCCTTGCGCACGCCGTCGCCGCCATGCAGTTGCACGGCCTTGTCAATCACATCCTGGGCGTGGTCGGTGGCATAGAGCTTGGCCATCGCCGCCTCGCGGCTGACCCGCGGCGCACCCTGATCCTTGAGCCAGGCGGCCCGGTAGACCAACAGCGCGGAAGCATCGACATCCAGCGCCATTTCGGCAATATGCCCCTGCACCATCTGCAGATCGCTCATCGGCGCGCCAAACAATTCACGCTCCGACACCCGGGCGAGGCTCTCGTCCAGCGCCCGCCTGGCAAAGCCCAGCGCGGCTGCGGCTACCGTCGAGCGAAACACATCCAGCACCGACATCGCAATGCGGAACCCGGCACCAGGCGCGCCGATCATCGCCGAGGCTGGAATACGGCAATCGGCGAAGCGGAGCCGCGCCAGCGGATGCGGCGCAACCACATCAAGCCGTTCGGCAATCTCCAGCCCTGGCGTATCCGCAGGAACGATAAACACAGACAGTCCCTTGGCGCCCGGCGCTTCGCCTGTGCGGGCAAAGACCGTGTAGACATCGGCGATACCGCCATTGGAGATCCATGTTTTCTCGCCGTTGAGAACATAGCCATCGCCATCTCGCGTCGCTGTCATCGCCATGTTGGCGACATCGGACCCTGAAGCGGGCTCGCTCAAGGCAAATGCCGACAAGGCCTTGCCTTCACGTGTCTGCGACAGCCATTCCAATTTCTGCTCTGCCGTCCCGAACAGCGAGATTGCGCCAGTCCCAAGCCCCTGCATGGCAAAGGCAAAATCTGCCAGCCCGTCGTGCCGCGCCAGCGTTTCGCGCAGAATGCACAGACTGCGCACATCGATGCGCGAGGTGTCGTCCATTGGATCGACGGCTGTCAGACGAAGCCAGCCGGCATCACCCAGCGCCGAAACCAGCGTCTTGCAGGTGGTGTCGAGATTGGAGTGATCAATATCGCCAAGCGTACAGGCCGCCCAATCATCGGCGCGATCAGCGATATCCCGGTGAACATCGTCAAAGAATGGCCATTGAAGAAAACTGCGATCCGCCATCAGTTGCCCTCAAACACGGGTTTCTGTTTGGCCGCGAAGGCTTCATAGGCGCGGCGGAAATCCTCGGTCTGCATGCAGATTGCCTGCGCCTGGGCTTCTGCTTCAATCGCCTGCTCAATCCCCATGTTCCATTCCTGGGCGAGCATGGTCTTGGTCATCATGTTGGCGAAGGTCGGGCCGTCGGCCAGCCTTTGGGCGAGCTTGCGTGCTTCGGCCTCGAGGTCATCAGCACCAACGAGCCTGTTGTAAAACCCCCAGCGCTCGCCCTCTTCAGCACCCATCGTCCGGCCGGTGTAAAGCAAATCCGCCGCCCGGCCCTGGCCAATGATCCGCGGAAGGATGGCGCAAGCACCCATGTCGCACCCCGCAAGGCCCACGCGATTGAACAGGAATGCGGTCTTGGCTTCCGGTGTGGCAATGCGCAGATCGCTTGACATGGCGATGATGGCGCCTGCACCAACGCAGATTCCATCAACTGCAGCAATGACCGGCTTGCCGCATCCGATGATGGCCTTGATCAGATCGCCGGTCATGCGGGTGAATTCCAAAAGCCCCTTCATGTCCTTGTCGAGAAGCGGCCCGATAATCTCGAACACATCCCCACCCGAGCAAAAATTACCGCCATTGGATCCGAAGATCACAACCTTCACATCGTCGCGATAGACGAGGGCACGAAACCAGTCGCGCAACTCGGCATAGCTTTCAAAGGTCAAAGGGTTCTTGCGTTCGGGCCGGTCGAGCGAAACCTCGGCGATACCGTCGGCCAGGTTGAGGCGGAAGTGCTGGGGTGTTTCAGACGTCATCCGATCAGCCCCCTTTCCGACCGCTCTTGCTGGCAATTCGCTCTAGCTGGTCGGACATCCCCTGGATGTCTCCAACGTCAACGTCCCCGAGCATGGCATCGACCCATTCCTCATGCTTCGCGGCCATTGTGGCAAATTGTTCACGCCCTGCCTGGGTCAGCCGTACCGTGGTGGCGCGGCGGTCGTTGTCGACGGGCACGCGGATGATTATCCCATCCTCGACCAGGCGGTCGACGATGCCGGTGACGTTGCCATTTGAAACCCTCAGCACACTCGACAATTCGCTCATCTTGAGCCCGGCCTCGGCGCGATAGAGTGCCGCCATTACATCGAAGCGTGGCAGTGTGGTGTCGAACTCGGTGCGCAGGGATTCACGCAGTTCCCCTTCCACATGCTTCGTCGCCTTCAGCAGCTTGAGCCAAAGCCGCAGCCGCGCCTTGGACGCTGCCGGATCAGCTGAGCTGTTTTTGCTGGTTTGCACGGCCTGGTTGTTCATTGTGTTTCCCCTCCTGATAGCGAGATCGCCTGCCCGGTCATCGAAGCTGCCGCATCACTGGATAGCCAGATCGCGGTTTCGGCGATCTCCTCCGGCTGAATGAAGCGGTCTTGCGGATTGACGCTGCGCAACGAGGCTTCGGCCTCCTCCCGGCTGCGTCCGGTTTTCTCAACGATGTTGTCAATGGATTTTGCAAGCATCGGTGTCTCGGTGAATCCGGGACAAATGGCGTTCACTGTCACCCCGGTGCGGGCGAGCTCTTGGCCGAGACTGCGCACCAGACCGACCACTCCATGCTTGGCTGCGCAATAGCCGCTGACATAGCTGTAGCCCTTCAGACCTGCGGTCGAGGCAACGGCGATCAGCCTGCCTGGAGTTTTTGGATTCATTTTGGCAAGACAGACCTGAAAAGTATTGAAAACACCTGTCAAATTGACATCAACCATAGCCTGAAACTGGTCGGCGCTTGTGCGCAGGAAAGGCGCGCTCTCTGCCGATCCGGCATTGGCGATCACAATGGTCGGTGCCCCGTTTTTCTCCACGGCCTGGGCGATTGCAACCTCGAGGCCGGCATGGTCTGTGACGTCGCCGCAGACAGCGAATATCCTGTCAGACTGCACTGCCACCGCTTCAAGCGGTGCAAGCCGCCGCCCCAGCGCCGTGACCCGCGCGCCCTTCAGCGCAAAGGCCAGGGCAATGGCTTCGCCGGCACCAGATCCGGCGCCCGTCACAACCACGTGCTGCCCGATCATGTCCGCCATGATTACACCTTTTCCAATGTGGCATCGGCACGTTCAGCCAGCCGCCACATCTGGTCCCGGCCAGGATGATAGGGAGCAGGCCACGCCTCGTCGCGATCACCCAGCGTGCTCGCCGCATGCAACGTCCAGTAGGGGTTGGCGAGATGCGGCCTAGCAAGGCAAACCAGGTCGGCCCGGCCCGCCATCAGGATCGAATTGACGTGATCCGGCTCATAGATATTGCCCACAGCCATGGTTGCCATTTCCGCCTCGTTGCGGATCCGGTCGGCAAACGGGGTCTGGAACATACGCCCGTAAACCGGCTTCGCCTGCTTTGAGGTCTGACCTGCAGACACGTCGCAAATATCGACCCCCGCATGCTTGAGCATAAGCGCGATCTCGACAGCCTCCTGCGGGGTGACACCATCGTCACCGACCCAGTCATTGGCCGAAATGCGCACCGCGATCGGCTTGTGCTGCGGCCAGACTTCACGCATCGCCTTGTAGACCTCCAGCGGATAGCGCATCCGGTTTTCAAGGCTGCCGCCATACTCATCCGTGCGGTGGTTGGTCAGCGGCGTAATGAAAGACGACAACAGATAGCCGTGCGCCATGTGAACTTCGATCATGTCAAACCCGGCCCGGTCGGCCATCTCGGCTGCAGCGACAAATTGCGCCCGCACCAGATCCATGTCCTCAAGCGTCATCGCCTTGGGCACCTGATTGTCCTTTGACCAGGCCACATCAGACGCAGCCAGCAGAGGCCAATTGCCAGATTTGAGCGGCGCATCCATGATTTCCCAGCCAAGCTGTGTCGATCCCTTGGCGCCCGCATGGCCGATCTGCATACAGACCTTGGCCTCACTCTCGCTGTGAATGAAATCAACCATCCGCTTCCAGGCAACCTCGTGCTCGGGAGCATAGAGGCCCGGACATCCGGGCGTGATCCGGCCTTCCGCCGAAACGCAGGTCATCTCGGTGTAGACAAGGCCGGCACCACCCTTTGCGCGCTCGCCGTAATGCACCAGATGCCAATCGGTCGGACAGCCGTCCACAGCCTTGTACTGCGCCATGGGCGACACCACGATGCGGTTCTTGAGCTCCATCTCACGCAATTTGTATGGCGCGAACATCGGCCGCCTGACCGGCGCATTGCCGGGCACGCCTGCCTGCATCTGGAACCAGCGCTCGGCACCTTCCAGCCATTCAGGATCGCGCAGGCGCAGGTTTTCATGGCTTATGCGCTGCGATCGGGTGAGAAGCGAGTAATTGAACTGCACCGGATCGAGATCGAGATAGCGCTCCACCTCTTCGAACCATTCGAGGCTGTTGCGTGCCGCCGACTGCAGCCGGAGAACCTCGAGACGGCGTTCGTCCTCATATTTCGCAAAGGCGGATTCGAGCGTCGGTTCGGAATGGAGATAGTTCGCCAGCGCGATCGCACTTTCGAGCGCCAGCTTGGTGCCTGAACCAATCGAAAAATGCGCAGTCGCTGCGGCATCACCCATGAGCACGATGTTGTCATAGCTCCAGCGCTCGCACAGCACCCGCGGGAACTTGATCCAGGCCGAACCCCGGATGTGGTTGGCATTTGTCATCAGGCTGTGACCGCCCAGATGCTCGGCAAAAACCTTCTCGCACACGGCGATGGTCTCCTGCTGGCTCATCTCGCCAAAACCGAAATTGTCAAAAGTCTCCGGGGTGCATTCCACGATGAAGGTCGCGGTCTCATCGTCAAATTGATAGGCGTGAGCCCAGAGCCAACCCTTGTCCGTTTCCTCAAAGATGAAGGTGAAGGCATCGTCGAACTTCTGATGCGTGCCCAGCCAGACGAATTCGCATTTGCGAACATCGACTTCCGGCTTGAACTTGTCGGCCATTTCGGTTCGGGTGAGTGAGTTCAAGCCGTCCGAGGCGACAACCAGATCATAGTCCTTGGCATAGTCACTGGCTTTGCCGAACTGGGTTTCAAAGCGCAGTTCGACTCCGAGTTCTCGGGCACGTTCCTGCAGCAGCAGGAGTAGCTTTTTCCGGCCAATGCCGCAAAATCCGTGACCGGTCGACACGGTTTTGGACCCTTTGAAAAGAACGGCAATGTCGTCCCAATAGGCAAAATGCCCACGGATAGCAGCAGCGCTCTCCACATCGTTCTCGGCGAGATTGTCGAGCGTTTCGTCTGAGAGCACTACACCCCAGCCGAAGGTGTCGTCGGCACGATTGCGTTCGATAACCACCACCTCATGCGAGGGGTCGCGAAGCTTCATCGAGATCGCAAAATAGAGACCGGCTGGGCCACCACCCAAACAAACGATTTTCATCTTCCGCGCCTCCTGAGTGATTTCCGTATAACCTAACCTTACGCTCGATGGATATTATTTCAAGCATAAAATGTTTACGTCACAAGAAACCCACAGGCTCACACTGCGGCAGTCTTTCCGGTTCTCATCACCGGCTGCCGGCCCGTGCCATCAGACGAACTTCGACGACGCGCCAAGAACCTTGGTGGGGCGCAAGATACCATCTTGTGTGGTCATGAAGCCGGGCGAGCAGCGCAGGATCGCCCCGCACGCATCATTCGTTGATCCCCAGCACCGCGCAAATTCCCCAAACACCGCATTGAAGGCCTTCGCCTTTCCGGGATACTGACCGGTCGAGTGATAGAGCAGATAGCCCGATCCATCTTCGCCGGTCGGACTGCCTGTTGCTGACATTATGGCCTGCTCAGACAGGTGAGGTCCTGTTTTTATTGCCGCCATATCATGAGAAAGCGGCGAAGGAAGTCGCGCCGCCTACCAGTTTGCCTGGTCCGGGTCCGGCAGCGGAATGGCGTCCATCAGTTCACGGGTATAGTCCGATTTCGGTGACGCAAAAAGTTCGTCCGTATTTGCAAATTCTGCGATCTCTCCCCGGTTGAGCACCATCACCCGGTCGCAGAGCCGCCGGATCACCGACAGATCGTGGCTGATGAACGCAAGCGTCAGCCCCAGTTCCTTGACCAGCGATCCGAGCACATTGAGCACCTGCGCCTGCGACGATACATCCAGCCCGGACACGATCTCGTCTGCCAGAATAAATTCCGGCTTCAGCGCAATTGCGCGCGCAATGCCGACCCTCTGGCGCTGCCCGCCCGACAGCTCGTGCGGATAGCGGCTCTTGAACGAGCGCGGCAGACCGACATGATCAAGCGCGTCATCAATCCGGCCGTCAATTCCGTCGAAGCCATGCAGGGCGAGCGGATCGGCGATGATCGCCCCCACCCGGCGGCGGGGATTGAGCGATGACATCGGGTCCTGAAAGATCATCTGCATCTGCCGCCGGATCGGCCTGAGCTCGTCCTCGCCAAGATGGGTGATGTCCCGGCCGTCAAACCGGATTGTTCCGTTTGTCGGTTCGATCAGCCGCAAGAGCGCCCGGCCAAGCGTCGATTTGCCAGACCCCGAACCGCCGACGATCCCAAGCACAGTACCCCGGGTGATTTCCAGATTGATCCCCTTCAGAATAGAGATCAACGGGGCGCGTCCGAAAACCGGTTTCGCCGCCATGTCGGGCAGCGCCACTTCCAGTGACGCGATCGAAAAAATACTGTCGTCAAGCGCCATGACGCCACTCCCGGTCAGCAGCCAGAACTTCCGCACTCACCTGCTCAATCACCGCCTCGTCCACCGGAACCAGCGACGCATCCGGATCGGTGTATTTCGGCGTCGCGGCCAGCAAAGCCCGCGAATAGGCGTGCTTCGGCTCCTTGAAAAAATCCGGAACGGTCGAACTCTCGACGATCATGCCACCATACAGCACCGACATCCGCTGGCAAACCTTGGACACAACACCAAGATCGTGGGTGACGAACACCATTGCGGTGGAATGACGTTGCTGCAGCTCGCGGATCAGGCGCAGGATCTGCTTCTGAACCGTGACATCCAGCGCCGTGGTCGGCTCGTCCGCTATCACCAGCTTCGGATTGGCTGCAAAGGCCGAGGCGATCAGAACCCGCTGGCGCATGCCGCCCGAAAGCTCGTGCGGATAGCTGCGCATCACCCGCTCTGGATTGTCGATATGCACCTCGTCGAGCAGTTCCAGCGCCCGCACCCGCGCATCGGACCTGGTCCAGCCCAGAATATCGACAAGCCGGTTGGTGACCTGCGGCTCGATCCGCCGTGAGGGGTTGAGAGCCGTCAACGGATCCTGCGGAATCAGCGCCGCCGTGGCGCCGATAAACCGCCGCCGGTCGGCAGGCCGCATCTTCTCGAGATTCTGGCCGTCAAGCACGATGCTTCCCTCGACAATCTCGATTGCCATCGGAAGAATGCCAAGGATTGCCTTGCCGATCATGCTTTTGCCGGCCCCGCTCTCGCCCACGAGCCCAAGCACTTCACCGGTATCGATGGACAGCGAGACCGAGCGCAGCACTCGCTGCTCAAAGCCCGCCAACATGCACGACAGATTATCGACTGTCAGAAACCCACTCATCGCAGCACCGGATCGTAACGGTCCTTGAGACCCTCGCCAAACTGGCTGAAGGACAGAACAGTGAGAAACAGGACACCCAGCGGAAAGGCGAGCACCCACCAGGCCTGGTAGATCGAGGTCCGCCCCTCGGCGATCATTCCGCCCCAGGTCGGCGCGTCGGTTGAAATCGACAGGTTCACGAAGGACAGGATCGCCTCGACGATCACCGCGATGCCCATCTCCAGCGTCAGCAACGCCACGATGGTCGGCAGGACATTGGGCAGGATCTCGCGCCACAGGATATCCATCCGCGGCCGCCCGGCCACCACCGCGCTTGACACATAATCCATCGCCGACTGGTTCATTGCCTCGGCGCGCACCACCCGGCAGAACCGGGTCCAGTCAATCACCACGATCGCGATGATGATCGAGGTCAACCCGGTGCCCAGAACCGCAATCAGCAAAATGGCGAACAGCACCGGCGGAAACGCCATCCAGATCTCGACCAGCCGCGAGATCACGACATCGACCCAGCCGCGCATATAGCCGGCGAGCAGCCCAAGCAGGGAGCCGACAAGCGCCGTCGCAAGACCTGCCACCAGCGCCACCGAAAACGCGATACGCGCGCCATGCATGATGCGCGAGAGCACATCGCGCCCCAGGCTGTCGGTGCCGAGCAGGTAGGCCGGATCGGCCCCATCGACCCAGAAAGGCGGCAGCCGCCCGGCAAAAAGATCCTGCGCCAGCGGATCATGCGGGCTGATCAAAGGCGCAAACAGCGCCAGCAGTGCCATCAGGCCAAGCCAAAGGCCTGACATCCACAAACGCGCGCCTGCGCGCCGTTTGACTGCTCCGCGGCCATCAAGCATGGCGCAGCCTCGGATTGAGCAGCGCATAGGTCATGTCGACGATCAGATTGATCACCGTGAACAGCAGCGCAAACATGATGACGATACCCTGAATCAGGGGCAGATCCCGGTTGATCACGGCGTCAATCGCCATGTTGCCGAGCCCCTCGTAAGAAAACAGCCGCTCGATGATCACCGTGCCCCCGATCAGGAAGGTGAACTGCACCCCGATCAGCGTCAGCGTTGGCAATACCGCATTGGGCAGCGCTTCCGAGACGATGACATGATTTTCACCGTAGCCCTTTGTCCGCGACAGCGTGACATAATCGAGATGCATGGTTTCCTTGAGCGATTGCTTGAGCAACTGGCTGATGATGGCGGCCAGCGGAATCGCCAGCGCCAAGGCCGGCATGAACATATGCTTGAGCAAATCCCACCAGAGATCGAAGCGCAGCCGGAACAGGCTTTCAAACACATAGAATTGGGTGACGAAGGGCAGGTCCAGCGACGGCGAGATCCGGCCCGAGATATGAAAAACTGGCATCAGCACGCCAAACAGAACGATCAGGATCAGCGCCCAGAGGAAATCCGGAATCGAAAGCCCCACACCATTGGCCACATCGATCGCCGTTTCGGTCCGCGTCGCCCGGTAGCGAACGCCAGCCAGCGCCATCGTACCGCCGATCACCACTGCAATCACAAGCGCGAAAATGGCCAGTTCCAGCGTCGCCGGCAGCCGCCCCAGCACCAGCGGCATCACCGGCTGGCGCAGCGAGATAGACGTGCCGAAGTCACCCTGGAAAACGCCACTCAGCCAGATCACGAATTGCTCGAAGATCGATTTGTCCAGACCATAAAGCGCCGTAAGCCTGGCGATGTCATCGTCCGTGGCACCGGGCGGCAACATCATCGCAATCGGATTGCCCGGCACCACGCGAATGACGAAAAACACCACGATCGCAGCCCCGATCAGGGTCACGGACATGGTCGCCAAGCGCAGCAGGATTGCACGCAACAATTTCAAAACAAATGCTTCCTGAAATGCGGCCGCCATCCTTTACGGACGGCGGCCAATGCTTTGCGAGGCTTAAGCCCGCTTCATCAGATGCGGCAGCAGCGCGCCGGAAGCATGCGGCGTCACCGAGACGCCCGGCGCATGCAGGATCGGCTGAACATACTGCAGAAGCGGAATCACCAGCGCATTTTCTGCGATGTACTTGTCCACGCCCTTCCAGCCCTCGATCCGCTTGGCCTCATCGGCTTCGCCCCAGAGCGGGCCGATCATGCCAATCAGGTCCTCACCGTCCCACACCGAGTGCGGCGACGGGCCGAACATGGCAAAGCCGGTCGATGTGGTCGGATCGCCCACCGAGTTGCCCCAGTTGTAAAAGGCGGCCGGCGCAAGCTGGTCCGCGGCGCGCAGTTCGAAATGCTTGGCAATTTCGTAGACTTCGATTTCCGCTTCGATGCCAACCTTGCGCCACAGGCCAACGATCGCCTGGATCATCTCGTAATCCTTCGGCTTGAAGCCGCGCGTTGTCTGGATCTTGAACTTCACAGGATTGTCCGGCGAGTAGCCTGAGGCAGCCAGCAGCTCCATAGCCTTGTCAGGGTCATAAGGAACCTTGATCGAAACGTCATAGGACTCGTATTCGGGCGTCTGAAGCGTATCGATGGCCACACCGTAGCCCGACAGCAACCGGTCGATGATGAGCTGCTTGTCGATCGACATCGCTGCCGCCATACGCACATTCGGATCGAGCATGGCGTCAATGTCGTTGAGGAAGATCATGCCGATATCGGAGATCGGCGCTGCTGTTCCAGCGACATTGCCACCACCCTTGAGCCGGTCATACTCTTCATAGGGCATTTCCAGGGTGACGTGCGAGTTGCCAGATTCAACCTCGGCCACCCGCGAGGCAGCATCGGTGACGAACTTGATGGTCACCGTCTCAAAATCAGGTTTACCGCCCCAGTAGTTCGGGTTGGCCTTCAGACGCACGAACGCATTGCGCTCGAACTTGTCGACCATGTAAGGGCCGGTGCCGATCGGCGCCGCCTCAAATCCGTCCGCTCCGACCTTTTCGTAATAGGCCTTGGGCAGCACGTAACCTGTCAGGAAGTACATCCATTTGAAGATGGTCGGCTCGAAGCGAGCGACATCTGCAGTCACGGTGTTGCCTTCCGCCTTGATGTTGGCAAGCGTCGACCAGACGAACTGGATCGGGTTGCCGGTCGCCTCATCCGCCGCGCGGGTCAGCGACCAGGCGACATCTTCAGCTGTAAATGGCGACCCGTCATGCCAGGTCACGCCTTCGCGTACCGTCATCATGATCTTGGTCTTGTCATCATTCCAGCCCCATTCCGTCAGCAGGCCCGGCGCCGGGGAAAGATCCGGTTGCTGCAGGATGAACTGGTCGAAAACCGACTGATAGATACCCTGGATCGTCGGATTGACGGCGGACGGTCCAACGGTTGGGTCCCAGGACGGCAAATTCACGTTGTAGGCGATGACGAGTTCTTCAATCCCCTGCGCGAGCGACGGACCGGCAAAGGCAGTGAGCGCCAGAGCCGCTGCCGAGCCCTTGAGGACCGTGCGACGAGAAACCTGTTTCATGCTGTTCTCCCTGTTTTTATCTTCACTTCCCGCCCAATTTTTGAGCGAGCATATATCCGGAGCCCGCGCCGGTGCCCGCGCCGGGCCAGACACTGGCTCCGGTGAGATGCAGTCGGTCGACGGGGGTTTTTCCCGTGGCGTGGCCCAAGGCCGGACGGAACAGGAAATTCTGTGACAGATGATGGCTGCCTGCGATCTGATCGCCGCCCACGAGATTGGGATTGTCCGCCTGCAAATCGAGCGGCGAGACAATCGCGCGTGAGCGGATCTTGGATTTGAAACCGGGAGCATGCCGTTCGATGATGCCAAGCGCCCGCTCGGCATAAAGGTCCTTGACGACAGCCCAGTCGGTTTCTGCGATTTCGCCCGCGGCATCACCGGTAATCTCGCCAGGAACCATGCGCACCTGCACCCACAGCACATGCTTGCCCTCGGGGGCCCGGCTCGGATCAATGACAGTGGGCTGCCCCACCACAAGCACCGGCTCATCCGGCAGAAGCCCTGCCTTGGCCTGCTGATAGGTCCGCGCCATCTGATCAAGGGATGGCGCGATATGGACGTAGGCGAATTGCTTGAGCTCCTCACCGGCCGTCCAGTCGGGCAGACCATCAAGCGCCAGATGGATCATCATGGTACCCGGCGCATGCGAGAACTTGCGCATCTTGCCGTCAAAATCACCGTCACCAGATGCGCCTTCAAGCAGATCCATCAAACCACTGGGCGCGACATTGGCGATCACCGCGCGGCTCGCCTTGATCTCGGAGCCGTCCTGCAAGGCAATTCCGCTCGCCTTGCCGTCCTTGCGCAGCACCTTGGCAACACGCTGACCGCAATGGATTTCGCCGCCGGAAGCTTCGATCCTGGAGATCAGGGCGCGTGTAACCGTGCCCGCACCACCCTTGCCGATCACCATGCCGAATTGCTGGTTGGCCATCGATTCAAGATACGGGAACACCGCGCCACCTGCCATGTCAGGCGCAAAATCAAGATGCATGCCCCAGGCAGCCAGCGTGGCGCGAACATGATCGGATTCAAAGGTTTGGGTCAGGAAAGTACGTGGCGAGGAGATCAGCATGCGCATCAGCTCCACTGTCCAGGCAAACCCCTTACGGTAAAGCGCCTTGGCGAGCAGCCGCCCTTGTATATGCATTTGCATGGGACTTCCGAGAAGCGCGAAGACATACTCCGCGGTTCCGGGGAACTCCTCGCACAGCCGGTCCCAAGCCTTCGCATCGGCTTCGGAAAACGCTGCAATCCGCGCACGGGTCTCGCCCGGGCCGGTGCTCACCCCAAACCATTTCCCATCATCAAAGACGCTGGCAAAGCAATGTGAGACAGGTGCGAACTCAAGCCCGCGCGCTGTCAGATCTTCACCATACGCCTTAAAAAACGCAGATCCTGCAAGGAGACTGAGATTCATCGCGGCCCAGTCGTGAAGGAAGCCAGGCTCGGTCAGTTCGAGTGTCTTGACGGCCCCGCCCGGAATGTCCGCCTGCTCAAAAACACCCACACGCCATCCCTTAGCACCAAGGTGTACGGCACACGCCAGACTGTTGATGCCTGTCCCGACAATGATTGCGTCGTAGTCCGATCGCACAGCGAAAACCCTCTGTTCAAGATTTATAATTGCAAATGCATATTATTCTGTCTAGCTTATTATTTATTGGATCATGCGACGGGCGCAACGCCCTCTCGCGATTGCTGTTGCCTAGGCCACGTCAGGGGAGTGAAAGTAATGAACGCAACCGATGCACTTGGAAATCTCGCCACTATGCTGCTCGAAGGAAAGGTCGAAGTTGTTGATCTTTCAAGCCCGCTGGGTCCAGACACCCCGCTGCTCCAGCTGCCCGAGGATTTTGCAAAGAACACACCAAAGATCGAGATCCACAAGATCTCCGAATATGACAGTGATGGTCCGTTCTTTGCCTGGAACTGGCTTAAGCTCGGCGAACACTCCGGCACCCATTTCGACGCCCCGCATCACTGGATCACCGGCAAGGACTATGTTGACGGCTACACGGATTCGATCCCGCCACAGAATTATGTGGCACCGGTCAATGTGATCGACTGCTCCGCCGAAGTCGCAGCAAACCCCGACTTTCTGCTCGATGCCGCAGGTGTCAAGGCATGGGAAGCAAAGCACGGCGACATCAAGCCCGGCGAATGGGTGGTGATGCGCACCGATTGGGATTCCCGTGTTGGCGATCAAGACGCCTACCTCAACGCCGATGAAACCGGTCCGCATTCGCCTGGACCGAGCGTTGATTGCATTCAGTACATCCTGTCCAAAGGTGCGATCGGCTGGGGCACCCAGTGCATCGGCACCGACGCAGGCCAGGCCGGCGGCATGGAGCCACCCTACCCGGCTCATAATCTGCTGCATGCAGCCAACAAATATGGCCTCGCCTCGCTCGCCAATCTAAGCAAGCTGCCGCCAAAGGGCGCAATTCTGATTGCGGCCCCGCTCAAGATCGTCAAGGGCACCGGAAGTCCGATCCGGGCCATGGCTCTGGTCCCCCGCTCATAAGGCGGCGCGGACCCGGTCCGGAGGAATGGAGTACATGGCAGACCATGATCACATCATTGTCGGCAGCGGCATCAACGCACTTGTCGCGGCCGCAATGCTGTCAGCCAAGGGAAAACGGGTTCTGGTGCTCGAACGCGGCGACCGCTTCGGCGGCTGCATGCGCACCGAGGAGATAACCCTGCCCGGTTTTCATCATGATGTGATGGCTGCAACCTTTGTTCTCTTCCTTACGTCTCCTGCCCATGCCGCGCTCGGAGCTGATCTGGCGCGGCATGGTCTCGAATTCTGTCACACGCCGCATCCCACCGCGGTGCTCAGACCGGACGGCTCGTCTCTGGTCCTGACCACAGACCGAGCCGCGAACATCAAAGCCTTCAATGCCGTTTCAAGTGGCGATGGCGACCGCCATGCTGCCGATGTCGGCGCGATCGAGGCTGACGCTCCGTTCCTGTTTGCACTTCTTGGCGGCGAGCTTTGGAGCTGGCCGACCGCAAAGCTGCTTGCGGCCCAGGCCTGGAAACGTGGCATTCGCGGTCTTGCTGCCTGGATTGGAGAGGCTTTGCGCCCAATGCGGGCCTGGCTGGAAACGGGTTACAGCTCAGAGCTCACCCAGGCGCTCTATGCCCCTTGGGTGCTGCACACCGGACTGACCACCGAATCCGCTTATGGCGGCCAGATGGGCAAGGTGATTGCCTTTGCCCTGGAAGCCGCTGGCGCACCAGTGGTCAAGGGCGGTGCGGGCCAGGCGGTCGCGGCCTTCAAATCGCTGATCGAAGCAAATGGCGGAGAGTTGCGCGCCAACTGCGATGTCGATCAGATTGTCGTCGAAAACGGGCGCGCCACCGGTGTTCGGCTGGCGGACGGAACCACAATCCAAGCTGGAAACGTTATCTGCTCCGTCGCACCCGGCCAGCTCTATGGCCGCCTGCTGCGAGATCAGACAAAACAGCTTCCGGACGCGACCGGCCAGAACCTGAGCGCATTCCGCCATGGCCGTGGCAATTTCCAGCTGCATTACGCCATCGATGGCCCGATCCGCTGGAAGTCCAAGGGCCTTGAGGAAGTGGCCCTGATTCATCTGGCCGAGAGCATCGATTCCGTTTCCAAATCCTCCAACGAGGCCGAGCGCGGGATGCTTCCCGAAACGCCCACTATCTGCGTGGGACAGCCACACCGGCTGGACCCATCCCGTTGTCCGGAAGGCAAGTCGATCCTGTGGCTGCAAATTCCAGACGCACCGCGAATGATCAAGGGCGATGCAGCCGGCAAGGTCGCCACCAGCGGCGCCTGGGACGAGGCCACCCGCGAGGCCTTTGCAGACCGGATCGAAGCGATCCTGGCAAAGCACATCACCGGCTTCAAGAAGAGCGTTCTGGCACGCAAGGCCTACTCACCAACAGATCTTGAAAGCATGAACATCAATCTGGTCGGCGGCGATCCCTATGGCGGCGCTTGTGCGCTGGACCAGTTCTTCATCTGGCGCCCCTTCGCCGGCAGCGTCAACAATTCGACCGCGATCACGGATCTGCACCACATCGGCGCCTCGACCCACCCCGGGCCTGGGCTTGGAGGCGGCTCCGGGTTCCTGCTTGCCAAGAGGTTGGGCGCATGAACGAGATCAAACCAGACGCCAATGTGAAATCCGAACCGCTGCCAAGGCTTGGCGAGATCGGCCTGTCAAACTTCGCGCCCTATCTGATGAACCGCATCATGGGCCGCTACAATGCCGACCTCCGGCAGGAAATGAACGGCCTAGGCCTGACCACGCCGAAAATGCGTGCGCTTGCCGTGCTCTCAGTGATCGACGCACTGCCGATAACCGAACTGGCCGTCTACGCCGTTGTCGAACAGTCGACGCTCAGCCGCGCGCTTGATCAGCTGACGGCCGATGGTCTGGTCAGACGCGATCCCGATCCCAAAGACAGCCGGGTGACCCGGATTGCAATCACCGACACTGGCCGGGCCGCCTATGAGCAGCTGTGGCCAACCATGTCCCGGATCTATTCGCAGATGTTTCACGGCATCTCGCCTGATGAACGGCAGCTCTTCGTGGCAACGCTGCAGAAGATACTCGGCAACATACGCAAGCACGATTTTTGATCACGGGAACCCGAAGCCATGGCTGAACGCTCATTCGCCAAGGAAGTCCAGAAGCTCAAGATCGGAGATGGTGAGACCTTCTCCGGCGAAGGTATTCTGGCGTTGACCAAGGCGCTTCTGGAAGCCGGCGTCGGCTATGTCGGCGGCTATCAGGGCGCGCCGATCAGCCATCTGATGGATGTGCTGGCGGATGCCGAGGAAATCCTCAGCGAGCTTGGCGTACGCTACGAAGCCAATGCATCGGAAGCCGCAGCAGCAGCAATGCTTGCTGCCTCGGTGCACTACCCGATCCGCGGCGCGGTCACCTTCAAGGGCGCGGTCGGCGTCAATGTCGCCTCCGATGCGCTCGCAAACCTGTCATCTTCGGGCGTCACCGGAGGCGCGCTTGTGATCATCGGCGAGGACTATGGCGAAGGCTCTTCGATCATGCAGGAGCGAAGCCATGCATTTGCGATGAAATCGCAGATGTGGTTGCTCGATCCGCGTCCCAACCTGCCATCAATCGTGCAGTCTGTGCATCAGGGTTTTGAACTCTCGGAAGCCACCAACACGCCGGTGATGCTGATGGTGCGGATCCGCTCCTGCCATGTCACCGGCAGCTTTACGGCCAAGGACAACAAACGTCCGCCCTTCAGTGTCAAGGATGCGCTCGCCAATCCCCGCAGCGATTACGCCCGCGTCGTGCTGCCGCCGATGTCCTACATGCAGGAGCATGACAAGATCAACAATCGCTGGCCCGCAGCCCAGGCCTATATCCGCGAGCACGGCCTCAACGAGATGTTCGGTCCGCGCGAGGCTCCTGTCGGGATTGTGGTCCAGGGCGGCATGTACAATGGCGCCATCCGCGCGCTGCAGCGCCTCGGCCTTGCCGACATCCATGGTGAGACGGAAATCCCGCTCTATGTGCTCAATGTCACTTACCCGCTGGTCAATGACGAGTTCCTGGAGTTCTGTGAGGGCAAGTCCTCGGTCCTGGTGGTGGAGGAAGGCCAGCCTGAATTTATCGAACAGGCGCTTGGCTCAATGCTCTACAAGGCAGGCAGCAGCCTTGCACTGCACGGCAAGGACATGCTTCCGATGGCCGGCGAATACACCGGCCAGGTGATGCTCGACGGGCTGGAAGCGTTTTTGAAGAAAGCAGCGCCCGAGTTGTTGCCGGCACGCCTGCGTGCGCCCAACAGCGAACACAAACCGGCACTGCCGGATCTCTCCAAAACGGTTCCGATCCGCCCGCCGGGCTTCTGCACCGGCTGCCCGGAGCGGCCCATCTTCGCCGCCATCAAACTGACCGAAATGGAGCGCGGCAAGCACCAGATCGCCGGTGACATCGGCTGCCATCTGTTTGCCACCCTTCCCCCTTTCGAAATCGGTGGCTCGACCATGGGCTATGGCCTCGGCCCCGCCTCCAACGCCGCCTTTGACGGAGGCGGCGAGAAGCGCTCGATCTCGATCCTGGGCGATGGTGGCTTCTGGCACAACGGCCTGTCCTCCTCGATCGGCAATGCGGTCTACAACAAGTCAGACGGCGTCATTGTCATCGTCGACAACTTCTATTCGGCGGCCACAGGCGGACAGGACATCCTGTCTTCGCGTGCGGACAATGCTTCCAAGGCCACGGGTCACCCGATCACCGACGCGGTCAAGGGCGTGGGCGTCAAATGGGTCCGCCAGATCGACCGCACCTATGATGTGCCCAAGATGCGGGAGATCCTCAACGAAGCCCTGACCACGGACCATGTCGGGCCCAAGGTCATCGTTGCGTCATCGGAATGCATGCTCAACAAGCAGCGTCGCGAAAAGCCGTTGATGAACAAGGCGATCAACGAAGGACGGCGGGTTGAAAAACCGCGCTTCGGCGTCGACGAGGACATTTGCACCGGAGACCACGCCTGCATCAGACTGTCGGGCTGCCCCTCACTGTCGCTCAAGAAACTCGACGACCCGCTACGCGATGATCCCGTCGCCAGCATTGACCAGAGCTGTGTGGGCTGCGGCAATTGCGGCGAGGTGGCCGATGCTGCTGTGCTCTGCCCATCCTTCTACCGCGCCGATGTGGTGCACAATCCCGCCCCGCTCGAACGCGCTCTGAGTGGCTTCACAGCAAGCGTGATCTCATGGCTGCAAAGCCGCCGCACCCGCCGCCGCATCGAATTTGTTCAGGGTTGATCGCATGGCAAAGAAATCCAAATCCGCGCTTCCAGCCAAACCGCTCGATCCCGCGCTCGACCAGATCATAAAACTGGCCGTGATGGCTGTCGGTGGTCAGGGCGGCGGCGTGCTCACCAACTGGATCGAGGACACGGCTCACCGCAATGGCTATGCGGTCCAGGCCACGTCTGTAGCTGGCGTGGCCCAGCGCACCGGTGCCACCATTTATTATATCGAGATGGCGCCGGCGGGAGACCGCGCTCCGGTGTTTTCGCTGATGCCCGCCGCCGGCGATGTCGATATTCTTATCGCCGCGGAAATGATGGAGGCCGGCCGCGCCATCATGCGCGGTTTCGTGACCCCCGACCGCACCACGCTGATCGCTTCGTCGCACCGCGCTCTTGCCGTGTCTGAAAAAATGATACCCGGTGATGGCATCGCTGATTCAGATGAGGTGATTGCCGCAGCGGAGATCGCCGCACAACGCTTCATCCTGTTCGATATGGACAAGATGGCTCTCGATGCGGGGTCGGTGATATCTTCGAGTCTGTTCGGTGCGCTCGCCGGATCTGGCACTCTGCCGTTCCCGCGAGAGACGTTTGAGGAGGCGATCACGGCATCCGGCCGTGGAGTGAAGGCCAGCCTGAAGGCCTTTGCCGCCGGCTTCGAGGCAGCCAGCAACGGGGTGGTTGAAGCCTCTTCGTCCAAAGGCAGCACGCCAAAGGCCAAAGCCAACACACCCTCGGGGCCTGAGAAACTGCTCGCGCAGTGGCAAGCGCTTGAAACCCGAGCCATGGCACTGCCCGACGGCGCGCGCGACATGGCACTAACCGGGCTGCGTGCCGTGGTCGATTTCCAGGATATCGACTATGGCGCGGACTATCTTGACCGGTTGGAGCGCATCGCAAGCGACGACGATCCGCACAAGGACCATGAGTTCACCCGCGAAGCGGCGAAATATATTGCCAAGGCAATGGCCTATGATGACGTCTTCCGGGTCGCAGATCTGAAGACCCGAGGCAGCCGCTTCGCCCGTGTCCGAGGTGAGATCACACCGGCCGAAGGCGCGCGCATGAAGCTGACTGAATTCATGCATCCCCGCGCCGAGGAAATTGTCGGGATGATGCCCGCACGTTTGGGCCGGAAGCTCTCGCGAAGCGAGCGCGCCATGAACCTGATCGACCGCATCTTCAACAAGGGACGCAGGCTCCGGACAGACCGGCTGCTGCCTTTCGCCCAGCTCTACATCCTTGGCGGGCTTCGCAAGTATCGCCGCGGCACGCTGCGTCATGCGATCGAGAAAGAACATATGGAAAACTGGCTCGAACTGGCGATGAATTACCGCCGGGTCGACTATGCACTGGGCGTCGAGACCCTGCGCAATCGGCGCCTGGTCAAGGGCTACTCCGACACCCACACGCGCGGGCTTTCGAAGTTCGATCGCGTGATGGACGGTGTGGCGTTGCTGGCCGGCCGCAACGATGCCGCACATTGGTGCAACCTCCTGCGCGAAGCGGCTCTCACCGACGAAAAGGGCGAACAGCTGAAGGCGCTCTCAAGACAGTCAGGTCCATCGCCGGACAGGGTGAAACCGCTGTAAGCAATTGAATCGAACTGCCCAAAGCTCGCCTTAAACCTCTGATTTCCTGGTCTATATTCAACCAGAAACCTTTCTGTGCTGGCTCAAGTTCCGCGCAATTTGCCAAGTTCAGATCAGCCATTCAAGCCAGTCCCCTGCCAACAAAAACGGCCGCGGATCTCTCCGCGGCCGATCTCTATCAGGCTATGCCTGAGATCAGGCAAACCACCAACGTTCGGCAAGCTTGCTGCCATCGCTGGTCCAGTTTGCAGCAATCTTTTCGTCATGCGCCAGGGCCTTGGAATGCGCATGAATGAAGCTCGCCCACATGCCGACAATGGCACCGCCATCATCCTGCAGAAGCTTCTGAGCTTCCCAGTACTGGTCCTTGCGCTTGACCTCGTCCGTTTCGGAACGGGCCATGACCACCAGTTCATTGAACTTCTCGGCAGACTCACCGGTCTTCCACGCAGTGTCATTCCACTCCGTATCGGCGGTATAAGCTGCCGAATACATCCAGTCCTGGGTCGGACGGCCACCCCAGTAGCAGGCGCACCAGGGTTTCTTGTTCCACACATTGGACCAGTAACCGTCGCTCGGCTCGCGAACGATCTCGATGTCGATTCCGACTTCCTTGGCGGATGCGGCAATCAGCTGAGCGGCATCAATTGCACCGGTAAAGGCAGAATCTGAAGCCGAAAGCTGGATAGTGCCCGAATGGCCGGATTTCTTGTAGTGGAACGCGGCCTTATCGGCGTCGAATTCATGCACCGGCAGTTCGGTGTTGAAATAGGGCATCGACGCATTGACCGGAACATCATTACCAGCTTCGCCGTTCCCCAGCAAAATCTTGTCCACCAGCTCCTGACGCTTGATCGCATATTTGAGCGCCATACGAAGATCGTAGTTGTCGAATGGTGCGGAATCGACCCGCATCGGGAAGGTGAAGTGCTGCGTTCCTGTGGTCTTGAGAATGTTGAGTGTCGGAACCCGACCCAGCAGCGCGACGGTCTTGGCATCGACATTGTCGATGAAATCGACATCGCCGTTCATGACAGCGTTCTGACGCGCGGTGGTGTCGGCGAGCGTGATGAACTCGACTTCATCAAAATGCGCACGGCCTTGCTTGAAGAAGTTCGGATTGCGCTTGAGCGTCGTCCGGACGCCGGGCTCGAACTTTTCGATGATGTAGCCGCCGGTGCCGACCGGGCTGTTCGGATCTTCGATCTCGCCGTTGACCGTCGGCATGATCATGATGTGGTAGTCGGAAACGATGAACGGGAAGTCGGCATTTCCGCCGCTCAGTTCAAAGATGACACGGTTGTCCCCGTCTTTCTTGATTTCGGTGATACCGGTCAGCAATCCCTTAGCCGCGGACTTGGAATCTTCACCACGATGATAGTTGAAGGTGGCGATCACATCATCAGCAGTCAGAGTCTTGCCATTGTGGAATTCCACGCCCTGGCGAAGGTTGAAAACCCAGGTCTTTGCACCGTTTGATGCTTCAAAACTCTCGGAAAGCTCAGGAACGAGTGTTCCGTCATTGTCGATTTCGGTCAGCTGGTTACCGCGCGCATAGTTCAGCGCCTGAGTCATACCGTGCTCGGAGGTACCGGCATCAAGCGTATCTGTGGTCGAACCATAGGAGGTTCCATAGCGCAGCTTGCCGCCCTGTTTCGGGGTTGCCGCGAGCACATTTGTAGCCAGCGTCAGAGCCGAAGGAACCGCCAGACCGGCAGCGATTGCAGCCCGGATAAACTGCCGGCGGTCGATCTGGCCTTCGCTAAGCCAGCGGGCCTGCTTCTTAAGATATTCGTCTTTCATTGTTGCACTCCGTTTCGTTCCCGTTTGTCTTCTTTATCATGGTCACACTGCGTGCGACGTGATTGCAATTTCGCCTATCCTCTCCGGATGGAGGGATTTGTCAACAACCCGAGATAACCGAACGGTGCCAGACATTTGCCGTGTCAGCAGCGACAGCCCGTAGTGCAAACAAGACATCAATTGCGGTTAAGGCAATTTCCGGTCCGAATTTGAAGAGCCCAGCCGCCTGCAATACCTCGTCAGGATACACTCCTCGCCAAACGGCGCAATCAACCGGTTTACAAATCGCATCTCGCAAGACAACAATGTGACGCCGAGACGGAGTGGACAGAACACTTCGAGCCTGGCTAACAATGTCAGGTGGCGGCAAGTCCACCAAAGCAGATATATAAAGATCGAGGGGCACCGCAATTGAACGCTGTTTTGGCTACGATCCTCAAGCGTCTGGGATTGGGTATCGCGACCTTGTTCGTCGTATCCGCCATCATCTTCAGCTCCATTTCCATGTTGCCTGGCGACTTTGGTGAAGCTGTTCTTGGGCAATCGGCTACAGAGGAAACCGTTGCCGCATTCCGCAAGGAGCTGGGTTTGGACAAGCCTGCCCCGGTCCGATATTTCGAATGGGTCGGCTCAGTCCTCACCGGTGATCTGGGGACATCCTTTTCAGGACGCAATGCATCCGGCCAGGACCGCTCCCGTGCGGTGATCGACCTTGTGGCGCCGCGCCTCTGGAACACACTTTTCCTCGCCGGCGTCACGGCTTTGATTGCCGTGCCGCTGGCGCTGTTTCTGGGTCTGACAGCAGCGCTTTACCGGAATTCAGTCTATGACCGCACAGTCAATGCAGCCACGCTGACGACAATTTCCACGCCGGAATTCTTTGTCGCCTATATCCTGATCCTTTTCTTCGCCTCTCTCTGGCCGGTGTTTCCATCTCTGGCCAATGTCGATGCCTCAACCGAACTTGGCGAGCGGCTTTACCGGATAGCACTGCCTGCACTTACCCTCACTCTGGTAATCGTTGCCCACATGATGCGCATGACCCGCGCTGCGATCATCAATCTGCTGGCCAGTCCCTATATCGAGATGGCACGGCTCAAGGGCGCTTCGCAGTCAGAAATCATCCTCAAGCACGCGCTTCCAAATGCCTGGGCGCCGATCGCCACCGTCATCGCCTTCAACCTTGCCTATCTGGTTGTCGGCGTCGTCGTCGTTGAAGTGGTGTTCGTCTATCCCGGCATCGGGCAATTGATGGTCGACGCCGTAACCAGCCGCGACATACCTGTTGTACAGGCCTGCGCCCTGATTTTCGCGGCAACCTACATCATCCTCAACCTGACCGCCGACGTGATCGGCATCATCACCAACCCGCGATTGTTGCATCCCAGATGAGTGAACCGACACAAACCTACGCCGCCGCCGCGGAAGTCGGCGCAGTCCGCAAACGCAGAACCCGCATGGAGCGTATCGGGCTGCTGCTCAAGTCCGCGCCACCAAGCGCCTGGTTCGGCATGATTGTTATCAGCCTGTATATTCTTGTTGCCGTGTTCGCGGACGTGATTGCCCCTTACGGGGAAGCGGAAATCCACCCGGTGCCTTTCGCCCCCTGGGGCGGAGAGTTCTTTTTCGGAACGGATCAGATCGGTCGCGACGTGTTGACCCGGCTTATCTACGGGGCCCGCAACACAATGGGCATTGCGCTGGCCACAACGTTTCTGTCTTTTCTAATTGGCGGCGGTCTTGGACTCGTTGCCGCCATCAACCGCAGCTGGCTGGACCAGGCCCTCAGCCGGTCGGTCGATGTGTTGATGGCGATCCCGAGCCTGATCTTTGCGCTAATGCTGCTGTCGATCTTTGGCTCCACCGTTTCCAGCCTGATCCTGATCATCGCAGTGCTCGATTCGACCCGCGTTTTCCGGCTAACCCGATCCGTCGCCGTCAATGTCGCGGTGATGGATTATGTCGAAGCCGCCCGGCTGCGCGGAGAAGGGCTGAGCTGGGTGATGCGCCGGGAAATCCTGCCAAACATCCTGCCGCCGCTGATCGCCGAGTTCGGGCTTCGGTTCTGTTTCGTGTTCCTGACCATCGCCGCCCTCTCCTTCCTGGGTGTCGGCATTCAGCCGCCGACTGCGGACTGGGGCTCGATGGTGCGTGAAAATGCGTCCCTGATCCAGTTTGCCAAGTACGACATCACTGCAGCAATCACGCCGCTGCTGCCGGCGGCGGCGATCGCGCTTCTCACGGTGGCGGTGAACTTCATCGTCGACTGGTTCCTGCACAAGACAAGCGGACTTCGCGATGACCAATGATCCCAACCACGCCGGTCGAGGCGAGATCTTGCTTGAGATGCGTGACATCCGCATCGACGGCTATTCCGATGAAAGCTGGCACGACATCATCAAGGGCGTCGACCTGACGCTCCGACGTGGCGAAATCATGGGGCTCATCGGAGAATCAGGTGCCGGCAAATCAACGCTGGGCAAGGCTGCCATGGGTTACACCCAGCCCGGTTGCCGGCTCACCGGCGGCTCGATCCTGTTTGACGGCATCGATCTGGTGAAAGCAAGTGACAAGGAAAAGCGTGCCCTCTGGGGCACACGCATAGCCTATGTCGCGCAATCGGCTGCAGCATCGTTCAATCCCGCCCATCGGCTGATCGATCAGACTGTCGAAGCAGCCAACCGCCGCAGTGTCCGCTCTGACGCAGAGTCCCGCGCTGACGCCGTGGAACTGTTCAAGGCGCTTCAACTCCCCAATCCGCAGACCATCGGCAGCCGATACCCGCACCAGGTATCAGGCGGTCAGTTGCAGCGGGTCATGACTGCCATGGCGATGTCGCCGCGCCCCGACCTGATCATCTTCGATGAGCCAACGACCGCGCTTGATGTCACAACCCAGGTCGAAGTGCTTTCCGCCATGCGCACCATTGTCGAGCAGTTTGATACTGCGGCCATCTACATCACCCACGATCTGGCGGTGGTGGCGCAGATGGCAGATTTCATCAAGGTGCTGCGCTACGGTGAGGAGGTCGAGCAGGCCCCCACCCGGCAGATGCTTGAAACGCCTTCGATGCCCTATACCAAGTCGCTCTGGTCAGTCCGCGCCCTTGAGAAACCGGAAGTCAAAGGCGAGGACATCATCCTGTCCGTCAACAACGTGGATGCCGCCTACGGTGATCTGAAAGTGCTGCATGACGTCTCGATATCACTGCCACGCGGGCGAACCGTGGCCGTCGTCGGAGAATCCGGTTCTGGAAAATCCACCACGGCACGCGTCATCACCGGACTTTTGCCACCACTCGCCGGCAGCGTGACGTTTAACGGCGAGCCCCTGCCAGCCGCCTTGAAGGACCGCAGCAAAGATCAATTGCAGCGCATCCAGATGATCTACCAGATGGCCGACACTGCAATGAATCCGCGTCAGACCGTTGAAGACATCATCGGCAGGCCGCTGGAATTCTACCTGGGCCTCAGGGGTAAAGAGCGCGAAAAGCGGATCATCGAGCTGCTCGAGATGATAGAGCTGGACGAGAGCTTCATGGATCGGCTGCCGTCCGAACTGTCCGGCGGCCAGAAGCAGCGTATCTGCATCGCCCGCGCGCTGGCGGCAAAACCAGACATTATCATCTGCGATGAAGTCACCTCGGCGCTCGACCAGATCGTCCAGGAAGGCATCTTGCAGTTGCTGCTCCGGCTGCAGCGGGAATTCGGCATCACCTACCTCTTCATCACCCATGACATCGCCACGGTGAAGGCAATTTCGGATGAGATCGTCGTGATGTTCCAGGGAGAGGTTGTTGAACAGGGACTGAAGAGCGAAATCCTCTCGCCCCCCTTCCCCGACTACACCAAACTACTCCTGTCATCGGTCCCGGAGATGGACCCGGACTGGCTGACCAACCTGCTCGGTGCACGAGAAAGCTGAACCCGGATCAGGCAGTACCAAGGCAAGACAGCCTTGAGAGCACCTGCGTCAGCGCGCGAGCAGCGGCGGCAGATCGGACACGGACCCGATACAGATATCGGCAAGTTGTGACAGAGCCTCACGCGTCCCGGTGCCTGACAACACACCAACCGCAGCCCCCGCACCGGCTGCTCGGGCCATCTCCATGTCATGACGGTTGTCACCCACCATCATGATCTCGGCTGGCGCAACGCCCAGATGCCGCGCAAAGCCCAGAAGCATACCCGGTTCCGGCTTTGGGCCATGGCCGCTGTCGTAGCCGGCGATGAAATCAATATGGTGTTCAAGCCCTAGCACCTCGACCGTGCGCCGGATGCCGTTTTCGCCATCACTGGACGCAATTCCGAGCTTGAAGCCGGAGGCTTGTAACTCACCCAAAAGCTGATCGAGATCGCAGATCGGCCAGGGCTTTTCTGCCCCCTCCACAAAGACCACATCCAGCAACGGCCCCAGATCGGCTGCATCGTAAGGACTGCCATGGGCAACCATGTGGGCCGCGATCTCGGCAGCATTGGCGGCGGCAAACATGCTGTCGCCCGCTGTCGCCCCAGTTTCGGGATCCATGCCGCAAGCACGCAACAGCCGGTCTGCGAGTTCGGTATCGCCGTCCGCAGCAAGCTGCGCTGACTTGCGGTTGGTTTCGGCCCATGTCCGGTCGAAATCGACAAGTGTTCCATCCTTGTCGAAAAGGATCGCTTTCAGGGAGGCGGAAGGCTGCCATGTCATATTCTGTTTTCCCGTTTGACAGATGCTGTGCATGGCGATTGCATGAGCGTCAACCGCCGATCGGAAAGGTCCTGACCATTGACCCAACGCCCCTCCCCCTATGACAGACTGCTGGACGCCGAGATCTGGGCTTTTGTGGACCGGTCACGCGCGCTCTACCCCGATGAAGCAACCGGTTTCGACCCCGCCGGCCAGCGCCGCATCTATGATGATTTATGCCAGGCCTTCGATGCGGGGCGACCGGAGGGAGTCGCGGTTGCGGACAGCAAAATCCAGGGCCCATCCGGATGCATACCGCTTCGTCACTACATGCCAGAGGCGGGAACCCCGCATGCCATGGTGCTCTACCTGCATGGCGGTGGCTTTGTTGTCGGGGGCCTCGACAGCCATGACAGCATCTGCGCCGAACTCTGTCAGCGCACCGGCTTCGCAGTGACCGCGGTAGACTACAGGCTGGCACCGGAACATGTACATCCGGCACAGTTCGAGGATGCGCTTGCAGCCTTCCTGCATGTTGCGGGAAACGACGCAATACCCGTGATCCTGTGCGGCGACAGTGCCGGTGGCAATCTGGCCGCCACCGTCGCCTGGGCAACACGAAACGCAGCGCATCGGGCAAAAGGCCAGGTTCTGATCTATCCGGCGCTCGGCAACGATGTGTCCACCGGAACCTTCGTGACCCACGCCGACGCCCCGATGCTCTCGACCGCTGACATGGTCTACTATGATGAAATCCGCGCATCTGGCGCGCCGCCAACCAACGATCCCGCCTTTACACCCCTGGCAGCCAAAGACTTCCGCGACATGCCACCGACCGTGGTGTTCACAGCGGAATGCGACCCACTGGCCGGCGATGGAGAACCCTATTGCGAACGGATCCGCGACGCTGGCGGCAAAGCCATCTGCATCGAGGGCCACGGGCTGGTGCACGGCTATCTGCGCGCCCGCCATTCGTCCGCAAAGGCACGGGAGAGTTTCTCCGCCATGGTCAAAGCGATCTCGGCACTGGGCAGCGATGATTGGCGCTATTGAACCAAGCACCGGAGCGTCGGTGCCCTCAGATGAACCGACGTGCGATCCGCTCGCTCCATTTGCGCTCAAACACTTGCGCGTCGTTCTCCGTCGCTGACAGGGTTCCGATGAGATAAAACCAGTTGCGGTCGCATCGCATTTCCATCTCCGCCACCGTGTGGGTGCGCCAGTCATCGCGACCGCCTGTTTGCTCCCAGCGAATATGCGCCGTTGCCGATTGCGGATCATCGGGATGGATCGACCATGTTTCGTGCGTGGTGCTGCCAGAGATCAGCCCATGCGCGAGGTCGCGGTTTTCGCCGGCATCATTGAAGATCACGGTTTTCACCACGCCGGTCTCCGGATCGGTCTCACTGCTCCGCACCGATTGGGATGGCCTGAGGTTCTCGTGCTGCCAGGGTTCGGCTCCAACCGGCTTTTCAAAGCTGCATTCGTCTTCGTCGGCAAGTCTGGTGCGAACCGGCAGCTCCAGCCTCCCAGCCTCTAGGAGGACCGTTGCGCGTTCAGGCGACGGCCAGATGAAGGGCCAGTAGCTGGTTGATACCGCAATCCGCAGACGGTGCCCGGCGGGAATACGGTAGGCGATCTGATCCAGTGTGACGATTGTCTCGAACGTCTCACCGGGTGTGAGCAACTCCGGCGTTTCACTCGAATTGCGATGTGTGAGATTGAGCACGCCCATGGTGATCATCGCGGACGTGCCGTCGGGACGCAGATCGCAGAGCCGAACAGCCAGCTGCGCCATCGGCTTGTCGGCGCTCAGCCGCAGTCTCAGTTTTGGCGCTCCGACAATATCCAGCGGCGCTTCAAGCGCAAAGCCATCAAAACATGCCGATTTGAGGTCATCCGGCGTCTGCTCGCCGGGGAACTCGGGCCCATAGGCGAAGGGGAAAAACTCGCCCGCCTCCGCACCGCAGTCAACAGGCGATGAAACCACCTCCGGCTCGCTCATCGACGCCTCGCCAAGGCTGCCATCGCCCAATGTCAGATGCGTCGTTTTGACAGCAGGCGATGGCCACTCGGTCTCGGCGATCCAACGGCCGGGCCGTGCGTCGAACCAGCGCTCGGGCGCAATCGAATCCATCAGCCAGGTGCGGTAGGCCGGCAGCTCACCAGCGCCGTTGTCCACACCCTTGAGCCAGCGGCCCCACCAGCGTTTGGCCTCCTGCAAGAAACCGATCCGCGGTTCCGGTCCGGCATAATGCGGGTACTTGTGAATCCACGGCCCGACGATGCCTTTCACAGGTGCCTCGATGTTTTCGACCAGATGCGAAATCGTGTTGCGATAGCCATCATGCCAGCCGCCGATGGACAGCACCGCGGCTTCGATCGCGCTGTAATCCTCGCACACCGAGCCATGCTTCCAATAAGCATCGCGCGTCTGCCGCGATATCCATTCCTGCGCGAGAAACGGCATGTTCTCCAACCGCTCAAGCCAGATCTCGCGCCATCGCTCGCCGACCAGCATCGGATCCGGTGGCCGCGAGGAATAGGACAGCATGTTCGCTGCCCAGCCAAAATTCTCGCCGAGCAGGCAGCCGCCCTTGAAATGAATGTCATCGGCAAACCGGTCAACGGTCGAGCAGATCGTGATGATCGCCTTCAGCGCCGGCGGCCGGAGGGCTGCGACCTGCAGGCCGTTGAACCCACCCCAGGAAATCCCCATCATGCCAGCCGTGCCAGAACACCAGGGCTGCGCCGTTGCCCAGGCAATCACGTCGCAGGCATCCTGCAATTCCTGCGGGGTGTATTCATCCACCATCAGTCCTTCGGAATCTCCGTTTCCGCGCATGTCGACGCGGACGCAGGCATAACCCTGCCCCGCCATCCAGGGATGGGTCAGGCTGTCACGCACAATGGTACCGTCGCGTTTGCGGTAGGGCAGATGCTCGAGGATCACCGGCACAGGAGCCTGTTCGGCATCCTTTGGCATCCAGATCCGTGCCGACAGCCGGCAGCCATCGGGCATGATGATGGATTGGTCCTCGATGACCACAACTTCGCGGTCGAACCCGGTTTCCACCTCCGGCATGAACGATGCCATTTAGCCTTACTCCCTGAAATCACTCAGGCAATCAGTGTCATGCCGGTACCAATTCGGCAACCCGTGAGCCAGCAATCAGTGAGCGGCGATGCGGTTGAGATCTTCTCTGGATTCCCCCGAATAGCGGATCAGTTCAGCGCTATCGAGCAGTTCGAAATGCTTCGAATCCACAATGCGAATAACATCATTGCGAGAAAGCATCTGAATATTGCGGCTCAGCGTCTCGGGTGTTGTGCCAAGGTAGTCGGCAATGTCCCGGCGGCTGAGCGGCACATGGACGATCGGATGCCGCGCCGCATCGCCACGCAAATGCTGGTTTTCGGACCGGCGGGAAAACACATAGATCAATGTGGCGACCCGCTGCATTGTGGTATGGCCATTGGTGATGGCCGCCCACTCGCGCGCGGCGTCCAGCTCGTCAAGCTTGGCCTTGTGCATTTCGTGCTCCACCTCGGGGTGGTCCGCAAGAAACCGCTCAAACGCCGGCCGGCTGATGGCGCACAGACTGACATCCGTCGCTGCCTCATAGGAGAACCGGGACTCTTCGGCAAACAACCGTCCGAAAAAATCCGATGGGAACAACAGTCCGACAATGTGGTCATCGCCATTGACCGAGGAGCTGGAAAGCTTGATCACCCCGTCGAAAATATTTCCGACAATGTCACAGGTCTCGCCTTGCGCCTGGATTACACTGCCCCGCGGATAAGTCCGCTGGTGTGCGATACGGTTGAGCTGCGCCATCGCATCGGTCGTTCCAGCCCTGCAGACGGTTCGGTTGTAAATGGGGCAATCGCCGCATTTGCCGCACATGCACGAGACATCAACCGCTTTGTTCATTTCAGGCCCCTTGGCGGTTCAGCTCCGATGATCATCTGCGGAATGGGGTAATCTTTACCGTTTATCACACCCATTTACCAGCGCCGCCACTCAATCCGACAGGCGGACACACGTCAAGAGTGTATCGAAGGCAGGCTAAGCGCAGCGATTAATTCGGCTTCAGCGCTGCAATCGCTTGAGGCAGATCTTTCAGACTGTCGATCAATATGTCCGCGCCCAGCTCCTCGACCGGAACATTGGTATAGCCGCCGCGAACCGCGACGCTCAACACTCCGGCCGCTTTGGCGGAATCAATGTCCGCCGGGCTGTCACCCACCATGATCGCCTTGCCTGCGGCCACACCCATCGCTGCCAGAGCATGCTCAAGCATATCGGGCGCCGGCTTTCGTTGAGGCCCCGTATCGCCGCCCACCACCACATCGACGATTGCATCAAACCCGAAATGCTTGATCAGCTCACGGGTAAACTCCTCGGGTTTGTTGGTGACCACAGCAATGCGGACACCGGCTATATGATAAGCAGCAACCATCTCCATGGCTCCCGGCATAAGCGCAGTCTGCCCTGTCAGGTGACGCCCGTAGATCGCCATCATTCTGTCCGTGGCACCAGCAAGCGCTTCGCCCTCGACAGGACGTTGCACGGCCGCATAGGCGCGTTCGACGAGTTTCTTAACACCATTGCCGATCATTCCCCGCACGGCATCGACCGACAGCGGTGGCAGATTGTCCTGCGCGAGCAATTCATTGGTTGCAGCGGCCAGATCAGGCACGGAGTCAATCAACGTCCCGTCCAAATCAAACAGCAAGGCCTCGGGCCAGGTCTTCTGACCAGGCTGCGCGTTCGCGGCGACAGTGGTATCGTTCACAACATATCCTTCCATTCTGACCAAGCAACCGGCAGCGACTGCCAGATCCCCGTGGCCCTAATCATTCACGACTGTCAGGCAATCGTATCGGCGCGTCCCGCCTGGCGTCCGGAAAAGATGCAGCCGCCAAGAAAACTGCCCTCAAGCGCGTTGTAGCCATGGTAGCCGCCGCCGCCGAAACCACTCACCTCTCCGGCCGCGAACAGGCCGGGGATCAGTTCACCCGAGCAATTGAACACCTGACCGTTCATGTCGGTCTCGAAGCCACCCAGCGTCTTGCGGGTTATGATGTTGAGCTTGATGGCAATCAGCGGGCCATTCTCCGGATCGAGAATACGGTGCGGCTTGGCAGTGCGCATCAGCCTGTCGCCGCGGTAGTTGCGCGCAGCATGGACGGCCATCAATTGCGCGTCCTTGGTGAACGGGTTGTCAACCTGGCTGTCACGCGCAACAATCTGGTCCCGCAGCTTCTCGAGTTGAATCAGATTGTCACCCTTCTTATTCATTTTCTCGACCAGCTCTTCCAAGCCATTGGCAACAATAAAGTCTTCGCCATGGCTTTTGAAAGCCTCTACCGCAGGCGTGGCCTTCTTGTTGAGCAACCGTTGCTGAACAACCTTGAGCCAGCTCTTGGCCGCAAAATCCGGATTCTGTTCAGACCCGGACAGCGCCACCTCCTTCTTGAGGATCTTCTGGGTCATGATGAACCAGGAATAATCATGGCCCGTGGCCAGGATTTCCCGCAGGGTCGAAAGCGTATCAAAGCCGGGCATGCAAGGCGGTTTGAGGCGGTTGCCAGTTGCATCGAACCACATGGCCGAGGGGCCCGGCAGGATCCGGATGCCATGGTTGGGCCAGATCGGATCCCAGTTCTTCACACCTTCCGTGTAATGCCACATCCGGTCGGTGTTGATGCTCCGGCCACCGGCCGCTTCCGCGATCGCAATCATCCGGCCATCGACATGCGCCGGCACGCCGGAAATCATGTTTTCCGGCGGCTCGCCCAAACGCTTGCGCGGCCAGGCCTTGCGCACCAGATCGAGATTGCCGCCAATCCCGCCGGAGGTGACAAGCACGCTCGGTGCACGCAGTTCGAAGTCGCCAATCACATCGCGGCTGGTAGACCGGCCCCGCTCGCTGGCGTCAGCAGCCAGGACCTCGCCTGAGACACCCGTGACGGCACTATTCTCGCTCAGCAGTGCGGAACACCTGTGGCGGAACTTGAGCGCGATCCGGCCGGCAGCGGCATGGGCGCGAACCCGCCTTTCAAATGGCTCGACAGTGCCCGGCCCAACGCCCCAGGTCAGATGAAACCGCGGCACCGAATTGCCGTGACCATTGGCGAAGGATCCGCCCCGTTCAGCCCAGCCCACGATGGGGAACCAGCGCATGCCCATCGCATGCAGCCATGGCCGCATTTCTCCAGCGGCAAAATCCACATAGGCCTCGGCCCATTTGCGCGGCCAGTAGTCTTCGGTTCGGTCGAACTGCGCCGATCCCATCCAGTCGTTGAGCGCCAGCTCACGGCTGTCGCGGATTCCCATGCGTCGCTGCTCGGGCGTGTCAACAAGGAACAATCCTCCCAGCGACCAGAATGCCTGTCCGCCGAGAAATTGCTCCGGCTCCTGATCGATAATGACAACGCTCTTGCCGCGGTCGGCCAGCTCAGACGCAGCGACCAAACCGGCAAGCCCACCGCCCACCACGATCACATCACATTGATCCATCCAGTCATGTCCTCCCGGCCAGTTGTTGGCCCTGGCCTCAATTCCGCAAGCATCACGAAACAACAGCATAGCGGAGCGCAACCAGTCACGTTCCACTCAACACCCTGATCATGCCAAAACCAGGCACGGGATTTATCTTACCTGAAGCAGCCTCACGTCAACACAAATTGCTGACGCCAAGGATAGTCCCGATATCGCTTTCAGACCTTTCTTCCGGCAACCCGTCCACCACTCAAGTCAATTGAAGATCCGGTCCTCCACGATCCGAAGCGCTCCTGCAACAGATGGAGACCAACCGGAGCACTTTGTGATTTCCTCAAGAAAACAACGAGATGGAGTCACACAGTGAATCAGATTGCGAAACACTTCATATGCTTTTGAACAACTGATTTGCGGCAAACACCGCCTTGTAGAAGCCTGCTTGAAGCCGGCCGGCCCACGCCGGCTCGGCGTCGGTGACGGGCATCGGCAGATCAGCCTCATCGCCACCGGAGAGCAAATCCGCCATCGCCTTGCCGAAGACAGTGCCCGGCGCAATGCCGCGCCCATTGTAACCGATCGGCGTGTAGAGCCCGTCGGCCAAGCGGTGAATGCGCGGCATGTGCTCGCTGTTCATGGCGATCTGCCCATGCCAGGCGGTTTCAAATTCAACGGTGCCTAGCGAAGGAAATAGCCGCGCCAATTGACGTCTGGCCCAGCGCTCAGAAAGCCCGCCTTCACCACCGATCGCGGCCCCCATGGATCCGATGATCAAACGGTCGGCCGCATCACGCCTCAGCGAGAACATGATCTTTCCGGTGTCCCAGATCCCCTGACGTTCGGCAAGGATGTGCGCCACCCGATCGCCAAGCGGCCGGGTGGCGACCTGGAAATAGTCGATCGGGACAAAGCTTGATGTGAGCCCCGGCCAGAGATCATCGGAATAGGCATTGGTGGCAAGGACCACCGACTTCGCGGTCACCGTCCCTGCCCCCGTCTCGACCTGCCAGCTCTCCCCATGACGGACGAGTTTTGTCACCGCCGCATCGGTGTGGATGCGCGCACCGGCCGCCGCAGCTGCCCTGGCAAGCCCCCGCACATAGCCCATCGGATTGAGCGTCCCGGCACGGGCGTCGAGCAGACCACCGAAAAACGCCTCCGAGCCGATTTTGGCGCTGGCCTCCTGTTGAGACAGCAGCCGCACCGGCGCCCCGAGCCGCTGCCATTCCTCGGCGCGGCGCGCCAAATCCTTGATCCCCGCAGGCGAATGGGCGGCGTGAATGGTGCCGCTGCGGGTCAACTCGCATCGAATCTGATGTCGCTCGATCAATGACATCACATAGGAAGGCGCATCGCCCAGAAGCTCCACCAGCTGCGCGCCACGCGCCTCACCCAAACGGGCACGCACATCCTGTGGCGGAAGCCACAATCCGGCATTGAGCAGACCGACATTGCGGCCTGAACCGCCAAAGCCGATTTGCCGGGCTTCCAGCACACAAGCCGACAAGCCCTTTTCGGCGGCATGCAACGCGGTCGACAGCCCCGTATAGCCACCTCCGACAATGGCCACATCGACTGTCAGGTCACCACTCATCGGAACGCCAAGATCGGCTTCCTCCGCAGTCTGATCCCACAGCGATAGGATTGAAGCACCTGCCATTTGCCTGTTCCAGGATGTTGCCGATTGCCTTCAGCCGGTTCGCAGCCTGCTGTATGCGTCAATCAACTGTTGAACCAAGCGCCTGCTTGCGTCAATCATGCGAAACCCGCTCACTCAAGAATGCACAGGAACAACATGGCCCGAACCATCACCCCTGCCGCAGACCTCGTGGCCGCGGCGCGCGCCCGGATCGAGGAAATCGAGATCGCCGATGCCATTGCCATGGTCGATGACCCCAATGTGGTGATCGTCGACCTACGCGACGTGCGCGAACGCCAGCGCTCGGGCTTCATCCCCGGCAGCTTTCACTGTCCCCGCGGCATGGCCGAATTCTGGGTTGATCCGCAGAGCCCCTATTTCAAGGAGGTCTTCGGACAGGACAAGAAGTTCGTCTTCCATTGCGCCTCGGGCTGGCGCTCGGCACTGACCACGGCAACGCTCAATGACATGGGCTTTCAATCAGCACACATCCGCGAGGGCTTCACAGCCTGGAAGGATCAGGGCGGCCCGGTCGAGTTCTCGCCCGAAGCGGACCACTGACCGGCCGGTTGAGCCCAAGCCCTCCTAGCGCAGCGCCGCCTCGATGTTTCCGCCGTCCACGGTGATCACATGCGCGGTTGTGCGCTCGGACCTGGCAAGCGCCACGAAGGCATCCGCCACATGATGGGCTTCGACCTCGGCCTTGAGCAGATTGCCGGCCATATAGTCGCCCGCCGACACCCCGCGGGCCTCGGCCCGCGACGCAATGAAATCGTCGGTGAGCAAGCCGGAGCGGATGCGGTCCGCATTGACGCCATTGACCCGGATACCCTCGCCGCCCAGTTCCAGCGCCAGTTGCCGCACCAGAAAGAAGGTCGTTGCCTTGGGCAAGCCGTAGGCGCCAAAGCCCTTGCCTGGATTGACTGCCTGCTTGGAGACATTGAACAGCATCTGCCCACCGTGTCCCTGGGCTGAAAACACCCGCGATGCTGCACGCGCCATGGCCAGATGCGAAAAGAAGTTCAGCTCGAAACTTGATCTGAGCACGGCCTCATCAAGCTCAAGCAGATTGCCCTGCACCGCCGCTCCCGCATTGGAAACCAGAACATCAAGCCCGCCAAAGCGCGCCGCGATCTGCTCGATCGCCCTGTCGGCCGAATCTAGCTTGGTCAGATCCGCAACCACGGCCAGGCAGTTGCTTCCGATCCCAGCCGCAGCCGCTTCGCAGTTCTTGCGGTTGAAATCGATCAGGGCAATTGCAGCACCCTCGCGCGCAAAGGCTTTCGCGGTCGCAAGCCCGATGGCACCGGCACCGCCGGTCACCGCAACGATCTGCCCGGCAAAGGGCTTTGCCGCCGCCTTGGCTAGCTTGGCCTGTTCGAGCGACCAGTATTCCATATCGAACAGATCATCCTCACCGATCGGGAAGAAACCGCCTGCCGCCTCGCCCTGGCACATGACTTCAACTGTCTGTTCGGCGATATCAGCGGCAGCAGCGGCCGCTCCCGCATCCTTGCCGATCCCCACGATGCCAAGGCCTTCGATCCAGGCCACGCAAGGATGCGGCTCGAGCATGATCTTGATGCCACCAACCCGCGCGTTCTGTCTTTCGAACATCGCGCGGTACGTGTCGGCATAGGCCGCGACTTTCTCTGAGATTGCCGGCCCGCCCCTTGCAAGGTCATCCTTTGCCAGCACCAGCATGCGCCCCTTGGTGCGGATGACGTGATCAGGTGACGCAACCCCGCGTGTGGCCAGAACGCTGAGATCATCACGTCCGAGAAACGCGTCGATATCGGGACTGCTGCGCAGATCCATCACCACCGGCCGGGCTGGCCCGGCATGGTGATCGCCGCGCACCCGGTCGATGGCCCCGCGCAGCATCGGCAACACATGGGCGGCATTGGCGACATCACTGGCCACCCGGTTGCGATTGACCGTGGTCTGGAAGCGGCGGCCATTGCTCTGCGCGGCCAGCCAGTCCTCGACGATATTGGTGTGCTCGATCACCCGCTCATAGCTATGGCGCGCGGTATCACCAAAGGTGAAATGGCCGTGCTTGAGCAGGATCATCCCTTCCACATCGGGATTGGCGTCAAACACCTCGGCCGCCTTCTTGGCCAGCGCGAAGCCCGGCATGATGTAAGGCACCACCGCAAGCCGGTTGCCGAAGATCTCGGCGATCACCGCCTCGGCGTTTGGCAGATTGGCCAGCGCCAGGAACGCCGTGGCATGGGTATGGTCGACGAAAATGTGCGGCAGAAAGGCGTGCAGCAGGGTTTCCACAGACGGATTGGGCGCGCCGGAATCCAGCAGGTTCGAGCGCTGCAGATTGACCATGTCCTCATCGCTCAGTGACCCGAGGCTGCGCATTTCCAAGAGCGGGTCCAGCCGGACACCCGGAAGCCCGGGTGCTTCCAGCGTATCGAGATCCCATCCGCTGCCTTTGACATGCAGCACACGCTGCTTGACACCGAACAGGTCCTCGCGCTCGGTCTTCACCGACGTATTGCCGCCACCATGCATGACGAGATCCGGATCCGCGCCGATCAAACGCGAGGAATAGACCCGAAGCGCGAGCGTCTGATCCGCCGGGTGATTGCCCGCCGCACGCACCCGTGCATCCGCTTCCTTGTCATTCCATCTGTTTTGACGCATTACCGACTCCTGCCTCTGTGAATGGGGCTCATTTGACAAAAGTCATATGTTATTGTCAAATGTATATTTAGCAATGATGGGATGCAATGCCGCAAAACTCGACCAGGCGCTCCACCAAACAGATCAGCGGCGAGGACATCGTCGTCGAAACCGCGTGGCTTTACTACCAGGACGGACTGAACCAGAGCGATATTGCCAGCCGCCTGCAGGTCTCCCGGGCCACCGTGGTCAACTACCTTCAGGAAGCCCGCGAGCGCGGTTACATTCACACCAAACTGTCACCTGAAGCCTTCAACACCCACCGTGCCGCGGTGGCGCTGTGTGAGCGCTACGGCCTCAAGGCAGCCTATATCATGCCAGACGGCACAGGCGGCATGGATGGCCAGGCAAGCCGCATCATCCGCGGCGCGGCTGACTGGCTGCCGAGCCTGCTTGAACCCGGCGACCGGTTGGGCGTGGCCTGGGGCAAGACGATCTATGATGTCGCCGAACAGCTTGAGCAGACGGTCATTGCCGATCTTACCGTGATGCAGCTGGTTGGCTCGATGGCCACGCCCTATGGCTTTTCGGCCGATGTCTGCTCCTCCAACGTGGCGCGGAAATTTTCCGCCAAATGCATCAACCTGCACGTGCCCGCGATCCTAAGCTCGGCTCAGATTGCCGCCACACTGCGGGCCGAAACCCTGATCGCAAATCAGCTCGACGCCATCAGCCATTGCAACAAGACACTGTTCGCCGTGGGATCCTGCCTGCCCGACAGCCATGTCGCGTCCAGCGGTGTGGCAACCCAGAAGGAACTCCAGGACTACATTGCCAAAGGTGCCGTAGGCGTGTTGTGCGGGCGCTTCATCGATGCCAACGGCGATCCGGTGAGCGGGCCACTCGACGACCGCATGATGGGCATTGAACTCGACATGCTGCGTCACCGCGACATGGGCATTCTCGTTTCGATCGGAGCGGACCGGGTGCCGGCGGCCGTCGCAGCACTCAAGGGCGGCTACGCCACCCATGTGGTCACCAATCAAAGCTGCGCCGCGGCGATGATGGAACTTGGCTGAACCCGGCAAACCTCACGCAGCGCTGCGGCGCTCGGGAAACAGCCCCAGAAGACCCTCACGGCTCGCCTCGGCGACACCCCGCTCGGTGATCAGACCGGTGACCAGCCTTGCCGGCGTCACATCAAAAGCCGGATTGCCACCCGGTGTCCCGTCAGGGGAAATCTGCACCGAAGTGACGCTACCGTTGTCAAGCCGCCCGAAAACATGCGTCACCTCGCGGTCGTCACGTTCCTCGATCGGAATCTCGCGAACACCGTCCTCCACGGTCCAGTCAATGGTTGAGGATGGCAGCGCCACATAGAACGGCACATCATTGTCCTGCGCGGCGAGCGCCTTCAGATAGGTGCCGATCTTGTTGCAAACATCGCCCAGTGCCGTGGTGCGGTCGGTGCCCACGATCACCATGTCGACCTGACCATGCTGCATCAGATGCCCGCCGGCATTATCGGTCAGCAAGTGATGCGGAATGCCATGGCTGTTCATTTCCCAGGCCGTCAGTTGCGCACCCTGATTGCGCGGGCGGGTTTCATCGACCCAGACATGGATCGGAATGCCGGCTTGAACCGCATGATACATCGGCGAAGTCGCGGTCCCCCAATCCACCGTGGCAAGCCAGCCGGCATTGCAATGGGTGAGAATATTGACCGGCTCGCCCGGCTTCTTGGTCGCTGCAATCTGTTTGACCAGATCCAGCCCGTGAACACCGATCATGCGGTTGGTCTCGACGTCAGCGTCGCAGATCTCGGCTGCCTTGCGAAAAGCCACAGCGGCGCGTTCACCCTCGGACAGCGGCGCCAGCACCTGACGCATTTCTTCAAGCGCCCAGCGCAGGTTGATCGCAGTCGGCCGGGTCTCATGCAAAAGCTCCCAGGCGGCGTCGAGAGCAGCGTCAGATGCATTGCGATGCATTTCCATTGCAATGCCATAGGCCGCAGTCGCACCGATCAATGGCGCGCCACGCACCCACATGTCGCGAATGGCGGTGGCGAATTCATCGAGGCTCTCGATCTCGACCACCCGGAACTCGTGCGGCAACCAGCGCTGGTCGATGATCCTGACCCGTCCGGCCTCGCCATCAAACCAGATCGACCGGTAATGTGTGTCACCAACCTTCATGTCTTGCCTCCGCATTCCGTCTGCCGCGCCGTTGCGATCACCGCATCCATTCCAGTCAACCGGTTCCTGTTCATCACCAGCAATTGTCCGAGCTCGAGGCATTTGGCCTCGCATTTGGCCCGCAGGTCCTCATCCTCGATCGTATCAAGCTCGGCAACGTGTGCGAGCCCCAGGATCCGCCTGTGCATCTCGATCCCGGCAAAGCCGACGAGATCCCGGAAGATCTCCCCCAAAAGCTGCTGCGCCGCCGCCTCAGAGGCAAACTCATGCCCCTGGTCCTCGTAGAGCGATTTCGGGTAGAGAATGCCGGTCCGCTCGGTTCGCCACAGCCGCAGGAACTCCGCGCAATAGACCGACCATGTCTCCTCGATCACCGACAGGAGCCAGTTCTGGTAGTCCTTGCAGGCCGCCTCGTCGGCGATGTGAGCAGGCATTGCGTGATAGGCCATCAGATAGTTGCCGATCAGCATGCCGATATCAAAGCCGAAGGGGCCGTAGAACGCGAATTCGGGATCAATCACCCGCGCTTCATTGCCCGTCACCATGATCGACCCGGCATGCAGATCGCCATGACACATGGTCTCCCCGCGCGATGTGAACGCCCGCTTCATATGCTGGACTTCCACCTTCAGCGCCTGGTCGGCCCGCAACTGCGCCACAACAGCGTCCAGCTGCGGGGTGGTGTGGCGGTTCATCTCCGCGTCAAAATAGGGATCGGTGAAAACCAGCGCTTCAGTAATGTCGCACAGCTCGACATTGCCTGCGAACAGCGCGGTATCGGCCTTCTTGTCCGGGGCCGCCATCGACAGATCCGAACCACGGAACGCGGTGCGCGCGGCAAACAAGCCAAGCCGCTGTGCCAGGCCCTCAACCTTGAGACCCTGCATGGTCTGTTGCCGCAGAATGATGTGCGGCTGCAGGCGCTCCATGATGATCAGCGCCTGGTCTTCATTGAAATAGAGAACCTCCGGAACGCTGCCCGGATCACGGGCTTCCTGCCGGGTCAAGGCGTGATATTCAAAGAAGGCGCGCTTGAGCGGCAGCGGCCAGCTGTCACCCACAAGGCGCACATAAGGCAGCGCCTGCTTGACGATCACACTGCCCGCTTCACCCTCGACAATGAAGACCAGATTGAGATTGCCGTCACCAACCTCGCGCACCGACCAGCTCTCCGGGCTAGCGCCGACCGCTTGCTTCATGACATCGAGAGCCCCCAGGCGAACGCCAAGGGTTTCCGGCGACAAGGCTTTGTATTCGCTATTCAATTGAGACCTCCCGACGGGCATTCACGACCCTATTGAAGACCAGCCTAAAGCCCATTTCACTCATTTGTCAATATGTGTTGACTTTTGTCACTACTGCTGTTTTCATCCTCATGGGAGGACTGAATGGCCGAAACTCTTTGCGATCTGCTGGGTGTGGAAAAATCCTTTGGCGACAATCGCGTCCTCAAGGGTCTCAACCTGTCCCTGCCCGCAGGAGCCGTTACCGTGCTCATGGGGGCAAATGGCGCAGGCAAATCCACTCTGGTCAAGATCCTCAGTGGCGTCCACGCTCTCGATGCAGGATCGGTAAGCCTGCTCGGCAAGCCGTTTCAGCCTTCAAGCCCCGCCGAAGCCATCCGCGCCGGTGTTGTCACGGTCCACCAGAACATCAATGATGGCGTGATACCCGATCTCGACGTCGCCTCGAACCTGCTCATTGACCGCATGGCTGAGCCTGGCTACGGATTTCTGCTCAGGCGCCGTCAGAACTATGCCGACGCCGAACGGATTGCCAGCCAGATGGGCCTCCATCTCAATGTGCGCCAGCCGGTCTCCGAACTGGGAATTGCCGACCGGCAATTGATCGCCATTGCCCGCGCCATGGCGCACGATCCGCAACTGCTCATTCTTGATGAACCGACCTCCTCGCTCTCCGCCTCGGAGGCCGAACGCCTGTTTGCCCTGATAGAGCGGCTTTCAGAGCGTGGCGTCGCCGTGCTCTACATCTCCCACCGCATGTCCGATATCCGCCGCATCGCGGACCGCATCGTCTCCATGCGCGACGGCGAGATTTCCGGTGTGTTTGAGGGCGATCAGCTCGACTATGAAGGCGCCGTCAATGCCATGCTCGGCCACCGCATGACCGATGTCGACATCAACATCGGCACGCGCGGCAGGAAGGTGCTGCAGATCAGCAAAATGCAATTGCTGCCCGGCAGCCGTCCGTTCGATTTTGACCTGTCGGAGAATGAAGTTGTCGCTGTCACCGGCCTTCTCGGCAGTGGCAAGACCGCCCTCGCCCGATGCCTGTTCGGCCTCGACAAGCCCGCCGGCGGCAGCATTCGGATCGATGGCCGGAACTATGCTCCAGCCAGCCCGCAGGCCGCCATCGCCAGCGGCATCTTCATGTCGCCCAAGGACCGCGCCAACAACGCCGTGATCACCGATTTCAACCTGACCCGCAACATCACCCTGCCGTTCATGTCACGTTATTCGCGTTTCTCCTTCGTCAACCGGGGCAAGGAACGGGACACGGCGAAGCGGATGATCAAATCCCTCTCGGTGGTCTGCCAGAGCGAAGCCGACGGGATCAACACGCTCTCAGGCGGCAACCAGCAGAAGGTGATGCTGGCCAGATGGCTGGCCGAGGAATGCCGCCTCTTGTTGCTCGATGAGCCGTTTCAGGGCGTCGACATTCGCGCCCGCCGCGACATTGGCCACAAGATCCGCGAAACATCGACCAACCGCGCGACACTTGTCTTCGTCTCCGAACTCGACGAGGCGCTCGAGGTGGCAGACCGGATCGTGGTCATGACCGAACATTCGATCTCCGCCGAATTTGAAAACACAAATGTCGATCTCAACGAGATCCTCACAGCAGTAACCGGGTCCGCGCCGGAACAAGACGGCCAACCCTCAGAGGCAGCATACGTATGAGCATAGACCTGGACCAGCCGGGCAAGACACCGGCGACCAATCCCCTGGCTGACAAAACCGGCACCCGTCCTTCAAGCGCCATCGATCTGGCAATCCGCTACGGATTTCTCGCGTTGCTGCTTGGCTTGGTGATTTTCTTCTCGGTCTTCGCCAATGGTTTTGCCGGGCCACGCAGCGCCGTGTTCATTTTCCAGTCGGTGGCGATCACCGGCATTCTCGCCCTTGGCGTCACCTGCACGCTGGTGGTCGGCGGTTTTGACCTGTCAATCGGCTCGGTCGCTACCTCATCAATGATGTTGTCGGCCTACATGATGGTGGTGCTGGAGCAATCCGCCTTCGTGGCCATTCTCGCCTGCCTCGCCATGGGCGCTTTCATCGGACTGGTCAACGGACTCTTGATCGTCAAGACCAAGATCCCAGATCTGCTGGCGACACTGGGCATGATGTTTCTGCTCGTCGGCTTGCAACGCATCCCGACTGAAGGCCGGTCGATCGCAATGGGGATGACGCTGCCCGACGGCTCCACCGCTGAAGGCGTGTTTTCACCGCTGTTTCTCTCATTGGGCCGGCACCGGTTCGATTTCATGCTCGAAAACCTCCTCCCCGCACCGGTGATCTTTCTGATCATCATCGGCATCCTGGTCTGGGGTTTCCTGGAGCTCACACGCCATGGGCGGCTGATGTACGCCATTGGCTCGAACGAGCGCGCAGCCAGCCTGACCGGAACAAATGTCAACAATTACAAGATCCTGGCCTACATGATCTCGGGCGTTCTCGCCTCTGTCGGCGGCATGCTGCTGGCCGCACGTCTCGGCCGCGGTGACATCGCTTCAGGCACCAATCTGCTGCTGGATGCGGTGGCTGCGGCGCTGATCGGCTTTGCGGTGCTTGGTGCCGCCAAGCCCAACGCCTTCGGCACAGCCATGGGCGCACTGTTCGTGGGCATCCTGCTGCAGGGCCTCACAATGATGAACGCGCCCTACTACACTCAGGATTTCATCAAGGGCCTGGTGCTTGTCATTGCCCTTGTCTTCACCTTCTCGCTGTCGGCGCGCAAAGCCGGCGGCCACTAACAAGATACAAAACGCAACGGAGGAAACGAAATGAAACTGATACGCAGAAAAGCATTGGCCCTTTTTGGCGGCCTCGCCGCCGCCGCCACACTGCCCCTCGGTGGCTTCGCCCAGGCACAGGACATGCCGGCGCCGCTCGACAATGCCGGTGACGTCAAGATCGCGCTGGTGCGCTATCTCTCAACCGGGGACTTCTTCCAGGCCTATCTATCAGGCGTGGAATCCCAGGCCGCAGCACTTGGCGTCGACCTTCGGGTGTTCGACAGCCGCCAGGATGCAGCGCTTCAGGCCGATATGGTCGATCAGGCAATTGCGCTCGGCGTCAACGGCATCATCATTCAGCATGGCCTGACGGAATCCATGAAGGAAGCGGCACAGCGCGCCGTGGATGCCGGAATCAAGGTCGTGGCTTTTGACGTCAATGTCGAAAACGAAGCCATCCCGCAGATCGAACAGTCGGACTACCTGCTTGGCAAGCTCGCGCTTGAGCAGGCGATCAAGGACAACGGCACAGACTGGAAGGCCGGCTATGTCTATGTGCCGGGCATTGCTCCGCTCGACCGCCGCCATGTGGCCTGGGAAGAGGTCAAGGCCGCCAATCCGGGCATCGTCGAAGCTGCCCAGATGGGCACGCTCGACAACCCGATCGCCAACTCGAACGCCAACCAGGCCCGTTCCGTGCTTCAGGCCAACCAGGACATCTCCGTCTTTTTCGCGCCTTATGACGAGTTCGCAAAAGGCGTGAAGATCGCCGTTGACGAAGCCGGCCTCTCGCAGGACGTCAAGATCTACTCGGCCGACGTCTCGACCGCGGACATCTCGGCCATGCGCGAACCCGGCAGCGCATGGGTTGCAACCGTTGCCACCAACCCGGCAGTTGTCGGTGAAGTCTCGGTGCGCGCGCTTGCGATCATGCTCACAGGCGGCAATCCCGGTGCGCAGGTCGTGGTGCCGCCAACTCTGATAACCCAGGACTTCCTCAACGAAAACGACATCAAGAACATGGAAGATCTGTCGGCAAAGATGCCGCAGTTTGCCCATGCCGATGTCGCCATGGCCGATTGGATGAAACTGCCACCGCGCTAACCCAACATCCCCCCAGGATGGGAAAGGCCGCGTCCCCGGATGCGGTCTTTCTTTTTTGGAGCTGGCAGCCAAAAGCGCTCACTTATCGGGTGTCGCAACAGCATAAAAAAGTGGGGCCGGTCTTTCGACCAAACCCCATAGTCTACAGGGACAAGGTAGAACTGTTTAAGTGGCGGACAATTGATCGACTGCGTCACGCATGGCGCTTACTGCCTCACCAATCTTGTCGCCGGCACGCAGCAAGCTGCCGCCAAGCAGATAGACGACATCCTCGCCATACATCGACACCATGTCGCCGGCGCGCTCAACGCTCATGCCGCCGCCCGGGCTCGGCATCATTGCTTTGCCGACGCCTTCGGGATCACGGCAGGCTTTTGCGATCGACTGGCACTCCTCGACACTGAAGCCGAAACGTCCGCCGACATTTGGAAACACCGAAATATCTGAACCTGCGAGCCGCTGCAGCACGCCATACATGAGCCCGTGATCAACACCGGTCTCGGGTGTCAGCACAAACGGACCGGTAAAGCTCGGATGGGTCATGATCGGCAGATCGAAGGACTTGTCCCGCGACAGAGCATAAACCACGCCAAAGCCTACCAGCCCCGGCATCAGCAAGACCCCGCCGGCACCGGCCTCCTTGGCCTGGAACGCCTCGTCAATCGGATAGCCGCTGTGTCCGGTGACATTGACGAAGTAACACGCCGAGCCACCGCATTTGGCATTTGCTTCACCCACGGCCTCGCTGACAGCAGTAACACGCTCGCGAAACGGCGCCATGCGCTGATTGGCCAGTCCGTGATCATCCTTGATGATATCAGCGCCGCCGAGCACGCAACGCCGGGCGATGTCGGCAAGTTGGGAAACGTTTGAGCCCTGCGGCTTGATCACCGGCGAAATCAGCCCGCCTCTCACCCGGCCGGTGCGCGCACGCACGCCGTCTATGCCGAAGCGGGGGCCTGAAAACCGCTTGCGGATCTCCGGTCCCGGCTCAAAATCTATGACGCGGATATTCTGCTGGATCGAAGAATTGCCAAAAATCACATTGATCAGCTGGACAACCTCCTCACCCGCACTGTCCGGACTGTAGGAAATCGTGGCTTTATAAGTATCCGGACCTGCAGCAGCCACATCCTCCACCTGACCGACGATCTCATTGCTGATGTACCCCTCAGGCACGATGTCGCCGGGAATTTCAACCGTCTGTTCCAGCGCAATACCGGTGGCGCGTTTTTCAGCCTCAGCAGCACTGTCAGCCTTGAGCCGGTAACGGACCCGAAATCGATTGTCCTGCACCATCCCTACAATGCCTCGGCCTTGACGGCGGAATGCACCGCATCGACACGCGCGCTCGCAAGCGCTTCCTCATCGATGCCGGTCGAGGCGCCTATGATGCGCTCGATGCCGCGCACCAGGGCCCCGGCATCGAGCCCGTAATGCTTCATCAGGTAGCCGCGCGAGCCGCCATGGGCATAGGTGTCGTTGAGACCCAATCGCACCAGCGGCTTGCCGACGCCGTTGTCGGCCATGATCTCGGCAACAAGTGAACCGACGCCGCCGGTGATCACATGGTTCTCGAGCACCACAACACCCTTGGAAACCGAACCGATATGATCGAGCAGGGCCTGCTCGTTGAACGGTTTGATGGTGTGGATGTGCAGATGCCGGATCGAAACACCGGCATTGGACAGTGCGTCGCGGGCGCGGAGCGCCTCTTCCGTGGCAATGCCGGAAGTGACCACAAGAACATCGGCGCCCAAGGCCAGTTCCCGCATTTCGCCAACCCTGATCGGTGTATCGAAGAGCCGTGGAATGGAACCGCGCAGCACCCGGCAATAGACCGGGCCATCAATCGAATCCGCCGCTTCGCAGATACTTTCGACCTCGGTGGCGTCGCCGGTTTCGAGGATCGACATGTTGGGGATCGACCGCATCACAGCGACATCCTCGATCGCCTGGTGGGTCATGCCGCCGGGCGTGGTGATGCCAGGCAGGAAGCCCATCAGCCGCACCTTGCGCCGCGGATAGGCGACCGAGGCCATCAGCTGATCATAGGGACGGCGATACAGGAAGACGCCGAAGGAATGCAGGAACGGCCGGTAGCCGGCAAGGCCGAGACCCCCGGCGAAGCTCATCATGTTCTGCTCGGCCATGCCGAGCGACAGGAACTGATCCGGATGGCGGTCGCGGAAGCCGTCGATCTCGCAGGACGAGGTCAAGTCAGCGGAAAGGCAAAGCACATCGGGGTTCTTGACCGCAAAGGCCTCAAAGGCAGAGGCATAGGGACGATTGACCATTTCAACCATATCAGTGCGCCTCCAGTTCGACCGGTTCGATGCCAAGCTCTGCGGCTATGGATTTGTTCATATCGGCCCGTTCTTCCTCGGATTTGAACCGGACGTAGTGCAGCCGCGGGAACCGCTTCTGCAGAAAACTCATGCCTTTGGTGGGGGAGGATCGTGCCAGGATGATCAGCGGCTGACCTTTATGCGGTTCGTCTTTGGCTTGGCGCATGGCGCCGAGATCATGGGCATCGATTTCCACGCAAACCGCGCCGAATGCACTGAATTTGGCCTTGATATCCCGCACCTCCATGACCGAGTCCATCGCCCCGTCACATTGCTGGTCATTAACGTCCATCAGCGCCCAGAGATTGTCGATGCCATGGTGAGCGGCGGCCTGGACCGCTTCCCAGGTCTGGCCTTCCTGCACTTCACCATCGGACATGAACACGCAGACTTCGCCGGTGTCGCCACGCCGCTTGCGCCCGAAAGCAAGGCCCGCACCGGTGGAAAGCCCGATCCCGAGCGTGCCATTGTGGACTTCCATGCCGGGCGAATGCTCGGCACCGATCATCTCGACCGACGAGCCATCCTTGTTGAACATTTCAAGCCCTTCGGCATCCATACGGCCGGTCTCGATCAGCGTTGCATAGGCCACAAGCGCATAATGCGCAGGTGCAATGAACAAGCGGTCATACTGCGGCTCAAACGGACCATTGTAGCCAGCACCAGTCACATAGTCGGGATTGTCGGCCGAAGGCACACCGGCAAAAGGCTTGGGCACCGCCGGCAGCACCGGCTCCCCCAGATTGAGGGCCTCATTGTAGAGAAAGGCGAGCTGCTCCGCGGCGGAGCAGGCCTGGCTCAGATAGCCGCCATTGTTGCGCATCGAGTGCTCGAACACCCGTCTGCGAATCCCCAAGGCAACCTCTTCGGTCGAACGTTTGTTGCGCACGGCAGTCTCCCTTTTCCGGAGAGACAATCACCCGTGGATATACAATTGTCAATGACTTTGTCTTTTGTATAAATTTCGCTTGCGCCGTCTTTGCCTAGACCTTGATCTCTGCCACGGCGTCATCGGTCTCGATCGCCCATTGAACCTTCTCGGCATCGAGAAAATCAATCGTATGAACCACGATGCTGTCATCGCGCAGAAAACAGACATTGTAGTTGGGTGCGAGTTCGCCAAAACCCATCCGGTTGGCCATCCCTGAGAAATCCGGCCAACAAGGATGGTTGGTCGAGCGCGGCGCGGAATAGGAAATACCCGCAACCGAACCGCTGAGCGAATAGTGGCAATGGCCGAAGAACATGTGTGCGATCACATCATTGTAGCGTTTGAGCAATGCCTGAAGCTCGCGCTCGTTGATGATGCCGATGATATCGGCATTGGCCACATTCACTCGCACCGGATTGTGGTGCATGAAAAGAAAGGCCCGGGCGCCGCTTGAACGTGCATCGTCAAGAACGCCGGCGAGCCAGGCCATCCGTGCCTCGCAATAGCGCCCGCCATGCCGCCCCTGATCAACCGTGTCCATATAGACGAAAACACCGGCTGGCGTTTCCTCCGTCCACTGCACAAACCCGTTCGGATCGCGATGGGTTGAAGAAAACACCGACGCAAAGGTCTCACGGTGATCATGATTGCCGATCAGCAGCCGGGGCGCGAGCTTGTCCTGGAGTGGGCTTGCCGCAAGGATATCAACAAGCAACCGGTAGCTCTCCTCTCCTCCGTGATGCGTCAGATCTCCGGTGATCACGATCCTCTCGGCATCCGCATCATGCGCCTCGACATAAGCCAGGCATCTCTTGAAATTGGCGACGGGATCAAGACCGAGAATGGGTGCTTCGTTGAGGTGAATGTCGGAGATATGTACCAGTTTCATCTTGAAAGCCCTTCAATCAGCAATGCGGCCATGATGGCAACAGCTCGTGACAACTGCAAAACAGGCGGGAGGTCAATTCGCCATTGTCACCAGGTTTTTGCCCTTCACATGCAGACGGTCTTGTGATGAGGGTTCGCGCGTGTTGCTGAAATAGAAAACGCCGCGCGTCCGGTCCTCGCAATGTGCGAAAACCCAACGCGCGGCGCAGAAGCTGCCGGTTGTGTGGTAGGCGCTGCCTTGACCTCAGAATTCAAGACGATTTGGCAGCGCCCGGGTCACAGATCTCAGAGCATGTCGAGATTGATGCCGACAGTGATGGCGCCGATTGGCTCACCGCTCTCCGGATCAGAGATTGTCACACTTGCCTGCGATTGCAGTGCTTGAGTGGATTCGTCTTCTTCAACCCCATCCACAAACACCACACCCGGGCCGGCGCCGTATGTATTCTGCCACTTGGCTTCATCACCCTGCCAATAGTCCGAGGTCACATCGCTCTGGCCAACATTGAGGCCCTTAGCATCCATGACGAACATCTCGGTGATCATGCCTTCGGAACCCTCTTTCTTCTCCATCAGGAATTTCGACAGTTCACGTGCAAGCACTTCATTGACGAATGGCTTGTCGGCAGCGGTGGCCTGGGCGCGCCAGTCCTGATCGAGCTTGTCAACGTCAGCCTGTGACAGACCGCTGGTCTTGGCATTCTGTTCCTTGATGGCGCCGACAACAACAGGATCGGTCAGCCATGCTTCGACATTTGCACTGATGAACTCCTTGACGGGCGCCACATGGGCTTCTTCAGCCGTCGCGGCAATCGGTGCAAAAGCAGCAGTCGTGGCAACGAGCATTGCAGTCAGGATTTGGTTGGATTTCATTTCTACTTCTCCTCGGTTTAAGTTGCGTGGCGTAAAGCCATTGAAAAAACTCGTTTACTTCGAAGTCTGGGTTCAAAACTCTTCCCAGGTCTCCGTACTCTCAGCCAGCGCCGCATTGCCCTGCGTGCCGTAACAGGGGCTGGCCTATGGGCAGAAGCATCCGCCCGGCGCTTGTTTGACAGGGTTGGACGCTTCCGGCCTTGCAACGCGCTTGCGCGATTCGGCACCGGTGAGATTGAATGACCGGACAACATCGGCGAGACGCTCACACTCTCCAGCCAGTTTCTGAGACGCAGAGCTGCTATCCTGGACCATGGCCGCATTCTTTTGCGTCATCGTGTCCATTTCGTTGATAGCCGTGTTGATCTGCGAGAGACTGCTGGCCTGTTCGCGGGCGGCCTTGGAGATGGCGCCAATTTTCTCAGCCACCTGCGTGATCTGTTGCTCGATCTGCCCCATGGATTCGCCACTCTTGTTGACGAGCTCCACTCCCGAGCTGACTTGCGCTCCACTTTGTTCGATCAGTTCCTTGATTTCCTTGGCAGCGCCAGCTGACCTGCCAGCCAACTCTCGGACTTCCTGGGCAACCACCGCAAAGCCCTTACCGGCTTCGCCGGCCCGGGCGGCTTCAACTCCGGCGTTCAGCGCCAGAAGATTGGTCTGGAAGGCGATGTCATCAATGACTTTCAGAATCTGCGCAATACGGGCAGACGACTCTTCGATTTGACCCATCGCCGTAATGGCAGATTGAACGACTTCGGCAGAACTTGTCGCGGTTGCACGGGTGGAATCCACCAGATTTCCGGCTTCCGTCGCCTGCACCGATGATTCCTTTACGGTATCAGTAATTTCGGCCAGCGAAGCGGCTGTCTGCTCCAGTGCTGCGGCCTGCTGTTCGGTACGCCGGGCCAATTCGTCGGTGGAGCCCCCGAGACTGTCTGAAGCCTCGAGAACCGATTGTTGAGCGCTATCAATGGTCCCAACCGTTTTCTCAAGTGCCTTCAGAGCACGATTGAAATTGTCCTGAAGCTGCGCGAATTCTCCGCCGAGATCAGGAACACGTGCGGTGAGATCCCCGGCGGCCAACAACTCGAGTGCTTTGCCAAGCTCCTGGACAACATGACGCTGAACCTCTGCCGATGCCTCGGTCTGGGTCATGTTTGCCTGCCGTTCGGCATCCAGGGCATCGCGTTGCCGGGCCATGTCGGCTTCCGATTCCAGTTTGGCACGTGAGGCCTCGCAGAAATGCGACAATGCTCGAGCCACGACACCGATCTCGTCACTCTTCTCGGCATAAGGAATGTCGCTGTCGATGTCGCCTTCCTGCAATGCCCCAATTCGCTGGTTGACTTGGGCCAAAGGTTGCCCGACAAAACGGCGCATGGCGAACAGCAGCATGGCGACAGCAGCAATCAATATCACCACCTGAAGCGCCACGGACTTGAGCGCAAACTCGCGGGAAGACGCGGCAATATCTTCCGTGCTCCAGACTGTCCGGATCTGTCCAAGGGACACTCCGTCTTTTCCCGCAGGCAGCGGTGACGAAATGATGACAGTGTTGTCGCTTGCCGCCAGAACCGGATCGGTCAGTTGGCCTGGATCGGATTTCAGCAACTCAGCAAGCTCTGGAGCCGGAGTTTCCGACCTGGTCCACAAATCGACCTGCTCGCCAGCCTGATTGAAGGCAGCAAATCCTGTCAGTGCGAGTTTTGGATCGTCCTGGAACACCTGATAGGAAGACCGCACAACATCGGTCTTACCCCATTTGACACCGCCAGCAGCCTGATCCCCGATCTGGGCCGTGTCCTTGAGCCAATTCCGCTTGGCGGTTTCCATTTGGCTTGCATCAGACATTTGCGAGATTGCAAAACTGGTAACAGCCAATCCCAAAACATTAACAAGGATGACAGTAACAGCAATTTTCTGGGTAATGCTACGGCTACCGGCGCCGAGACTTCCAAACCGTCTCTTGATCGAAAACGATCCCATATTTCCCCCACACGTTGCGAAAGCCGCTGCCGGTCAAACCGCATTCATTGCGAGGCCGCCTGAGATCATTCCAGGCGCAAGGCTGTTAATCCGGCTTAAAGGAATCACAGACCAGGGTTTATGATACCTTAAATTAGGAAAGCAGAAAATAAATGGTGTTTGTTGGTTCTTTATTTGGAGCTTAAAATAAAACCGGCGGCAATAGACAGTAAATTACGCCGGCAGTTTCACCAGATCTTCAGCTTGAAATTCAATATCTCAAATGCCTCTGAGCAGTTGTTTATGACAATGGCGCCCCCTATTGAATCTGGGGTCAACCGCAAAGCCGGACAAAACGGACCAACCTTTGCAGAAACAGCGGCGGCTGGATCCAGGATCATCACGCCGGCAACCAGAGTGATCGCGCCTGAAGCAGGCATTCAAACGTGCTGGTGCGGCAAACAGGAGGCGCAAATGCCCAAAAAGAAGAAAGTCCGCAAGGTCTATGATGCGCTGATTGAAGGCGCCTATCTTGGCCTCTCTGATAAAAAACTTCATGACTATGTCTTCGAGCAGTGCCCCAAGGCCTCCAGCAAAAAGATCGTGCGCGCCTCCTTGCTCGCGCTGAGCGATCCTGAGGTCCAGGACAGGAATGTTCTGAACGTCATCTATGCGCTGGCCATCAAGCACAGGCTCGACGGTGGCCCGGATTCCGACGAGGATGAAGAATAGGCGGGCCAGCACCTTGGCAGGATGCGCTCAGCGCCAAGGGTCAATTCCGAGTTGACGCATATTTGCCAGCAGCCATCCCGGCGCGGATCAGCTTGACCAGCTCACCGCCCCCAATCTCGGGCGCACGGGAATTGTCGATGACATGGTCAGCCGCGAAACTGTTGTCCAGAGCCGCGGCGCGCGCCAGTCGGGCCTCGATTTCAGCCCGGCTCTCCCGTCCCCGCGCTTCAAGGCGCTGCGCAAGCACCTCTCGATTGACCTTGATTTCCACTGCCACCGCGGACGGAAACACCTTGCGGATGACGCTCCATGCGCCGCGTGAACCGTTGACCACAGCCACTTCACCTCGCTGGAGATGATCCGTTACTTCGCGCGGCAGACCATAGCGCAATCCGTTGGCAGCCCAGGTCAGCGAGAAGGATCCGGAATCAAGCGCCGCATCAAACTCGGCTTCACTCATCGGTACGTGATCTTCAGAACCGGCATCCGCCGGACGCGTGATTGCGCGTCTGACAAACAGAACGCCCTCTTCCTCCTCAAGCGCCGCCCGCGCGTGCGACATAAGTGTGTCCTTGCCCGAACCGCTCGGGCCAAGAACAACATACAGCCGGCCCGGAATGACCGGCCGCGCCACCGCATGGTCCGTAGACACAGACATCATGCAACCCGTTCACCCTGACGCCAGACCGAACGCACCACCGGAACACCGGTCTCACGCCGCACCCGCACCAGATCGGCACGCTTTCCAACCGCGAGGCTTCCACGGTCATCAAGTCCAACTGTTTTCGCAGGAGTGGCCGTCACCAGCCTGATCGCGGCAGGCAGATCCAGGCCATCGATTTCATCAGCAAGGACAAAAGGCGCATGGATAAGGCTGAACGGCACATAGTCCGAGGACAGAACATCAAGAACCCCTTGCCGGGCCAGATCAGCCGCAGCAATGTTGCCGGAATGCGATCCACCGCGTACCACATTGGGCGCTCCCATCAGAACACTCATCCCGGCATCGTGCGAAGCCTGAGCGGCTTCGATGCTGGTTGGAAATTCTGCGAGCCGGACACCAAAGCCCGCAGCTTCCTCGACATGGTCGAGCGTCGCGTCATCATGGCTCGCAATGGTGATGCCGCGTTCGGAGCAAGCCTCAGCAAGCGCCTTGCGGTGCGTTTCGGAATAGCGCGCTGACGCTTCCACACGACGGTTGACGAAATGCGCAAACGCTTCATCCGAGAGCCCGCGCTTGGTTTTGTAGTAGAGCGTATACTGCTCCATGGTCTGGAACTGCCGTTGACCTGGCGCATGATCCATCAGCGAAGCAAGCCGTACCTGGGCGTCGGTCCGAAAATCGGCAAAATGATCAAGCACGTCGGAGGCTGAGACTTCGCAGCGCAGATGGATCAAATGATCAGCGCGCAAACGGTTCTCCTCACGGGCCGAGGCCAGAGCATCAGCAATGGCCCGCATCTCACCGACCTTGAACCCATCATCCTCGTCAGAACCAAGGCGCAGACAGTCAAACACCGTGGTAATGCCGGACGAGGCGATTTGCGCATCATGGGACTGGATTGCGGATACGGCATTCCAGCGCACGCCCGGGCGCGGCGAATAATGTGCCTCCAGATGGTCCGTGTGCAGCTCGACGAGGCCGGGGGTAAGATAATCGCCATCCATATCCACACCAGTGGCGGTCCGCTGATCGGAGATTTCGGCAATCACGCCGTCACGGACAACCAGTGAACCGAAAACAACCTGGTCCTCGAGAACCAGGCGCGCATTGGTGAAAACAGTTTCGATGCTCATTCAAGCTGTCTTTCTGAGATGTTGGGATGCCAATGGCATCCGGGTATGAATTTGAAACGGCGCACCCGGCTCGGGCTCGACACTGAGTGTGAGCGCATCAACCGGGACTGGACATCCGGTGGCGGGTGCAAAATAGGCTGTTGCGACTCCCATGACCTTCGCGGCATCCACTTCGGGCAGCCGCGTGCTGAGTGTCATATGGAAACGGAACCGGTCAAACACGTAGGGATATCCCCAGCGCACCAGGTTCTTGAGTTCCTCCGAGGACAGCCTGTCGGGGTTTCGGCGCTCGATTTCCTTTTCGCTCAATTCCGCCCGCAACGGTTCAAAATGCTCGACAACACTGTTCGCAAACAGATTGAGCTGATCAGCACGGCCGCCCGGGGTCAGCGCCAGAAAGCCTTCGAGAAGACTGAGCTGCAGTGCTGGAATTTCAAAGACCTGGGTGCCCTCGGCAAAACGCTCCATGGCTAACAACAGATCGGCTTCACTCATTCCGTCGGCCAGCCGGAAAGGCGCTTTCAGCGTTCCATGGAAGCCGTAGCGCCGTGCAGGACCGGTCAAGACAGCAAGGTTGCTGGCCGACAGGCCTGGAAGGTCCGGATGCTCGAGTGTCTTGCCAGTCACGGCACTTCGGCCGAGCCAGCGTTCTCCAAGATCGGCCAGGTCGGAATTCGGTTCCGGTGTGAAATAGAGGGCGTATCTCATGGGTGTCCCGTTCGTCCAATCAGGCGGGATCTCAGCCAGCCCGACAATGTATCCATCGCCATCACCATCAGGATGATCAGGATGATGTAGTAGCTCACCTCTTCCCAGTCCTTCTGGGTGGCGATCGCCTGCGTCAACAACAACCCGATGCCGCCGCCAACGATCGCCCCAATCACCGTCGCACTGCGGGTATTCGATTCGAGAAAGTACAGGACCTGGCTCAAAAGCACAGGCGTAACTTGAGGAATGACGCCAAACCGGGCCTGCTGGACAGGCGATGCACCGGTCGACTGGACGCCCTCGACCTGCTTTCCATCTATATTCTCCAAGGCTTCGGAGAAGGTCTTGCCGAAGGTGCCCGTATCAGTAAGAAGGATCGCCAGAGCCCCGGTCATCGGTCCTGGGCCAAAGGCTCTTGAGAGAATGATCGTCCAAATAAGCCCGTCGACACCGCGCAGGAAATCAAAGAGACGGCGCAACAGAAACAGAATTGGCCGCGAAGGCGTGAAGTTTCCAGCCGCCAGGAATGCCAGCGGTAGTGCGATCAGGGCGGCGCCCATCGTGCCGAGAAACGCCATCAGGATGGTTTCGAACAATGCCCATGCCACATCACCATGCCGCCACATGGCATTGGTCCAGAAATCCCGGACCATGGCAAAAAGGTTTGGCAAGGCCGGATCGACCCGGTCGCCGACGGTTGCAAGTTTGACAAGTTCCAGAGCCGATTTGCCGTAAAAAGGGCTGTCGAGCGTAAAGAAGAAAAGCTCCCACCCCGCCTGATACCTGAAGACTTCGGTCCTGTTGCGGGTATAGCTGAAACGGCCCTGCGGTGTGGTCACCGAAACGCGTGTTCTCGAAGAGCTGATCCAGTCCGGCGTTTCGCCGTCCGGTACTGAAAGATTCAGTCCTCCAACCTTCGGCGAAATGTCGATGACGCCGTATCCCGGCACGGAGTAGCGGGCGCCATCGTCATCGAAGACTACAACATGCCCCTCATCGAGATCGATACGGGTAACCCCGTTCTCCATCATGACCCAATCCGGCAGCATTCCCTCCGGATAGCGCCCCTTGTTTTCGCCTTCGATCGATATGGTCACCTCGTTGTTGCGGTTGTCCCGGGTCACATGGGTCTTGTGCGACCAGAAGTCCGAAACGAGAATTGCCGCATTGTCGAGCCGCGCGCGCGCGGCGATCCCCGAAATGTCGAAGGCGAAAAACACGTAGAACAGGTAAAGCAGGATGACGCCGGGCACGACAAAGGCCAGCTTTTGTTTGCGGCTGAATCCTCTGAGGACCTGATTGCGTAGGTCCTCGCCCGAAAGCAGGCCCGTATCGAGAGCGGTCATGTCAGTGTCCCTTGACGAGGCGGTTGCGGTAGTTGCTCGACACCTGGTCGAAGAAGACAATCGTGGCGAACAGGAGAATGAAGATCGCCACGACTTCGTCGTAGCGTCCCTGGCCCCATTGCATGGCGATCCGAAGATCGTGTCCGATGCCGCCCGACCCAACGAAGCCCAGAATTGCCGAGGCGCGAATGTTGATCTCGAAGCGCAGCAGCCCGTAGGAGAACCAGTTCGGCGCCACCTGAGGCAAGACTCCAAGCCACATCTTCTGGATCCAGCTTGCGCCGACCGATGACAACCCCTCGACCGGTTTCAGGTCGGCATTCTCCGAAACCTCAGAGAACAGTTTGCCAAGTGCGCCGGCGGTGTGAATGGCAATCGCGATCATCGCCGGAACCGGCCCGCCGCCAAGAATGAAGATCAGGACGAGCGCGATCACGATCTCCGGGATTGCGCGCATGCCGTCCATCAAGCGCCGAAACACCGGGATCATCCGGGGCCACAGCGCCAGCCCGCGGGTCGACAGCAGCGCCAGCACGATGGCGGCCGCAGCACCGATTAACGTCGAGACCGCCGCGATGTTGAGTGTTTCAATCAACGAAGGCAAAAATTCCAGCAGCAGTGCCGGAAGCAATGCCGATTTCTCAATTCCCTCGGCGACGACCTCGGAAGGAAATTGGAATATCTGGGATATGCCATCCCAGAACCCGCCGGCGTTGCGGGCATCCGCAAGCCTGAACCCGGAGACCAGAAGAGCAATGAAGACGATAAGCAAAATGCCGCCATACATCTGCTTCCGGCGGGTCATCTCCAGGTAGTTTTCGCGGATAGCCTTCGAAGCGGCCGAGCCGTCCTGCTGTGCAGTCATGTCGCTCATCGGCGGGCATCCTTCACGAATAGAAAGCGGGGAGCCGGATGGCTCCCCGCGACTGTTTGGCAAGAGCCTTAGTTGGTCTTGGCTTCACGAACGGCAACGATGGTCTCGTAGGCTTCGTGGGTGATCGGCTTGAAGCCTGCGGTCTCGCCAGCGGCGATGTTGTAGGCGCACTGCGCATCCTTTTCATGCATGGATCCGACGAGTTCGGTCACCGTGTCTTTGACGTCCTGCGGGAGTGCCTTGCGCAGCGTGACCGGGCCTTCCGGGATTGGCTTCGACTTCCAGATTTGGACGATCTCGTTCATGTCGACAAGACCGGAATCCGTGGCCTTGCGAAGAGCGCCGGAATTGTAGCCGTCTTCCCAGTTGCCCTGGCCGTCTGCCCAGGTGACGCCGGCGTCGATTTCACCATTGGCAACGGCAACGATGGTCTGCTCGTGGCCGCCGGTGAACTTGACTTCACCGAAGTAATCGCCGCTTTCCATGGAAGCGCCGGTTGCCTGCGGAATTTCGATCGAGGGAATGAGGTAGCCGGAGGTCGAGTTCGGGTCACCGAATCCGAAGGTCTTGCCCTTCATGTCGTCCAGCGAAGTGATGCCGCTCTCCTTGCGGGCAAAACCGATCGAATGATAGCTGAACGAGCCGTCGAGGTTGGTCTTGACCAGCACCGGTTCGACCGACTCGGGATCGGTCAGATAGGCCTTGGCGTAGGACGATGCGCCGAGCCAGGCCATGTCGATCGAACCGCCGAGCATGCCCTGGATCACGCCGTCATAGTCAGCGGGGGTAAACAGCTTGACAGGCACACCGAGGGCTTCCTCGGCATAGGCGCGCAGGCATTCGTTCGAAGTCAGGCGATCCTGGGCGTTCTCGCCGCCGAGGATACCGATGCGGAATTCGGTGATCGCGTCCTGTGCGAATGCGCTTGTGGACAGAAGTGCGGCAGTTGCCGCCACGAGGATTGTTTTCATCATAGGATTGTCTCCGTTCGAGGGTTGTTAGAAGGGGCAGGCGAAAGGGATGATGCCGGATTGCATTCGCTGGCCGGACTGACGAACCTTCCGGGTCAGGTTGTCTCCAGGACCACTTCGCCCGAAGCATTGGTTCGCGCCTTGACATCGGCGGGGCGGCCCTGGGCCCGCAGGCTCGTCGAGGTCATGGATTCGGATATTTCTTCGCCATCGGCGCCCGATCCGTAGATGGCGCGAACGGCTTCGGTGGTCAGCGCATCAGGCTTGCCGTCAAAGACCACCTTGCCCTGCGCCATCCCGATGATGCGCTCACAATAGTTGCGCGCGGTATCGAGCGTATGCAGGTTGGTCACCACCGTGATGCCTTCCTGCCTGTTGATGTCCCGCAGCGCGTCCATCACAATCTGCGCATTGAGCGGATCAAGCGATGCGATCGGCTCGTCGGCGAGGATCAGTTTCGGGGATTGCATCAGCGCACGGGCAATGGCGACACGCTGCTGCTGCCCGCCCGAAAGCGCCTCGGCGCGCTTCGGCGCATTCTCGGCGACTCCAAGCCGCTCAAGAATGGAGATCGCCCTCAGGATGTCTTCGCGGGGAAACAGGTTGAACATCGTCGAGAAAGTCGACCGCATGTTGAGCGTGCCATGCAGGACATTCGACACCACATCCAGCCGGGGAACCAGGTTGAACTGCTGAAAGATCATCGCGCAATCGCGCTGCCAGCTTCTGAGTTCACGGCCGCTCAGGGTCGAAACCACGCGTCCGGAGTGCGAAATCACTCCGTCGCTGACCCCTGTCAGCCGATTGATCATGCGCAGGAGCGTGGATTTTCCGGCGCCCGAGCGACCGATGATGCCAACCATCTGCCCCTCGGGAATGGACAGGCTAACAGCGTCGACTGCGGTGTTGACGCCAAAACGACGCGTCACTTCGGTCAACTCAAGCATAATCAATGTCCTTTGCGGCAATCCGGATTTAGCAGTTTCTGCAAGGTGGACTATCGGAGGCATGTGAAGCTGCGATGTCGGTTTGATGTCAGTTTTGTAACGATCCACAGAGCCCCTTCTTGATCGGGGGAAATCCTTGGAAATCGGGCATTTCCGGCCTTGCATCACGGCCCCGGCCATGCACCAATGAAGCAATCTGGTGTCCGCCAAAAGCGGGAGAATCGGGAATTCGGTGCAAGACCGGAACGTGCCCAACGCTGTAACGGGGATGGCAAGCGCAAAACGTCACTGGGACCCCCGGGCCACTGGGAAATCCGGGAAGGCGCGCCTGCCAAATGATCCGAAGTCAGAAGACCGGCCAGATGTCATAGCCTAGCAGCGCGTGGACGGCGTTGCCGGGTTTTCACGGATTGTTGGGGATCAAACAATGCCGAAGACATCTGGGCTGGCCAGAGCCGAGCCGTTCCTCGCCAGTGAACGCGACGCCGTTTACAAGGCCATTTTCACCCGACGCGATGTTCGCGACCAGTTTCTGCCCGAACCTGTTCCCGATGATGTCTTGAAGAGGCTGCTCGAGGCGGCCCATCACGCGCCTTCGGTCGGTTTCATGCAGCCATGGAACTTCATCACCATCCGCAGCCAGCCGGTGCGCAACAGAATTGCGGATGCATTTGGCCGCGCAAACGATGAGGCCGCCCGGATGTTCCCGGAAGAACGGCAATCAGACTACAAAGCTCTTAAGCTCGAGGGCATCCGCAAGGCGCCGCTCAACATCTGCATCACTTGCGACCGTGGACGAGGCGGCGACGTGATCCTGGGCAAGACCCACAATCCAAATATGGATCTCTACTCCACCGTCTGCGCGGTCCAGAACCTCTGGCTCGCAGCCCGCGTCGAGGGCATCGGCATGGGCTGGGTCAGCATCTTTCATGACGCCGATCTCAAAACCATCCTCGGCATCCCTGAGCGGATCGAGATCGTCGCCTATCTCTGCCTGGGCTATGTCGATGAGCTTTATGAGCGCCCCGAACTGCAGGTCAAAGGCTGGAACCGCCGGCTGCCGCTCGACGAGTTGATCTTCGAGGAAGGCTGGCGTGGAAAGACTTAAGGCAAGGGTTCTAGCCGCCGTGGCGCTCGAGGAACTCTTCGGCCGACAGTGCGCGAAAGTCCTTGAGCGCGGAATGCAGCTTGTCATGCTCCCAGTCCCACCAGGCAAGCGCATCAAGCCGGGAGGCGACGTCATCGGAAAAGCGTTGCCGGATCGTGCGGGCCGGAACGCCAACCGCAATGGCAAAGTCAGCCACATCCTTGGTGACCACCGCATTGGCGCCAATGCTTGCGCCATTGCCGATCGTCACCCCCGGCATCACCACCGCGCCATGACCAATCCATGTGTCATGACCGATGGTGATCCCCTGCCCGGCGCGCCAATCAAAGAACGCCTGATCGTCGCTCTCACCATCGAAATACCACGATGAGCGATAGCTGAAATGATGCAGCGAAGCCCGGTCCATCGGATGCATGCTCGCGTAAATCCGCACATGGCTGGCGATGTTGGCAAACTTGCCGATGGTCGCATAGGCGATCTGGGTGTTGTCGACGCAGTAGGAATAGTCGCCCATGGTCGAGTGCGACAGCGTACACCCGGCACCGACTTCGGTGTAGCGGCCAAGCGTCGAGTCCACGATCTTCGCTGTGGCGTGAACCAGCGGAGCTTCAGACAACTTGGTCATGCGGCAGATTTTCCGGCTGCGAATGCGGAAACGTCGATCACCTGGTCGGCGACCGCGTTGCGCACATCATAATCGTGGAAGATCCCCAGGAGCGCGGCACCTTCAGCCTTCTTGGCGGCAATCAATTCGATCACAACCTCGCGATTGGCCGCGTCCAGCGACGCTGTCGGCTCGTCGAGCAGCAGGACCGGATGGTCGGTGATGAAGCCGCGGGCAATGTTGACGCGCTGCTGCTCACCGCCGGAGAAGGTGGCCGGCGGCAACGACCAGAGCCGTTCGTGCAGGTTGAGCTGGGCAAACAGCACGCGCGCACGGTCGCGGGCCTCCTCGCGCGCCACGCCGCGCACCAGAAGCGGCTCGGCAGCGACATCCAGGGCGGACACCCGCGGGACCGCACGCAGGAACTGGCTGACATAGCCGATCGTATCGCGGCGGATCTCAAGCACCTTGCGTGGGCTGGCCGAGGCAATATCGACATGCTTGCCATTGTGCAGCACCAGAATCTGCCCGCCATCGCAGCCGTAATTTCCATAAAGCATCTTCAGGATCGAGCTCTTGCCCACACCTGAAGGTCCGCCAAGCACGGCGCAGGCCCCGGAGTTCATCGAGAAGGAGACATTGGCAACGACGGGCAGTTCAACACCACCGCGCATGTGCATGACGAAGGTCTTGTGAACCTCGGATGCAATCAGAAGGGAGGTCATCGGCTTACACCTGAAGAATGGAGGAAACGAGAAGCTGCGTGTAGGGCGCGCGCGGGTCATCAAGCACCCGGTCGGTCAGGCCTGCTTCGATCACCCGGCCATCCTTCATCACGATCATCCGGTCCGACAGGAGCCGTGCCACAGCGAGATCGTGGGTGACCACCACCACGGCGAGCCCCAGATCGGAAACCAGCCCTCGCAACAGATCAAGCAGCCGCGCCTGCACTGAAACATCGAGCCCGCCGGTCGGCTCATCCATGAAAACGAGCCGCGGATTGGTGACCAGATTGCGGGCGATCTGCAGCCGCTGGCGCATGCCGCCGGAGAAAGCGCGCGGCTGGTCATCGACCCGGTCCGCATTGATCTCGACCCGCTCGAGCCACTCGATCGCAGCTCCGCGGATGTTGCCGTAATGCCGGTCCCCGATCGCCATCAGCCGTTCGCCGACATTGGCGCCGGCCGAGACCGTCATCCTCAGGCCATCAATCGGATTCTGGTGGACAAAGCCCCAGTCGGTGCGCATCAAAAAACGCCGCTCGGCCTCCGCCATCTTGTAGATGTCGGCACTTGCGCCATCGCGCATGCGGTAGTTCACCGTGCCGCAGGTGGGCGTCAGCCGCGAGGAAATGCAATTGAGAAGCGTGGTCTTGCCAGAGCCGGATTCGCCAACAATCGCCAGCACCTCGCCCGGCCAGAGATCGAAACTCACATCGGCGCAGCCGATCCGGTCGCCATAGACCCGGGTGATGCCGTCGACCGACAGCAATGGCTGGTCCGCTGTGGCAGCCGCCACAGTGTCGTGATCATCATAAAAATCTGCCATCGCCATCACAGGCTCTCCTTCCGGCTATCAGCGTCATCGGCCGGGAGCTCACTGCCCAGCATCACCCCGCGGTGGCCTTCGGCTCTGCGGCTCTCGCAATGATCGGTGTCCGAACACACGAACATCCGGCCGCCCTTGTCGTCGAGGACAACCTCGTCGAGATAGACCTGTTCTGCCCCGCACAACGCGCAGGGTTGCTCGAACTCTTGAATTTCGAACGGATGGTCCTCGAAATCCAGGCTCACCACATCGGTGTGCGGCGGGATCGCATAGATCCGTTTTTCCCGGCCTGCGCCGAACAGCTGCAACGCTTGCGAGCGGTGCATTTTCGGATTGTCGAATTTCGGCGTTGGCGAGGGATCCATCACATAACGCCCCTCGACCTTCACCGGATAGGCGTAAGTTGTGGCGATATGGCCGTTGCGGGCAATGTCCTCATAAAGCTTCACATGCATGAGGCCATACTCCTCGAGCGCATGCATCTTGCGGGTCTCGGTTTCGCGCGGCTCAAGGAAGCGCAAGGGTTCCGGGATGGGAACCTGGTAGACAAGAACCTGACCTTCGGCGAGCGGCGTTTCGGGAATCCGGTGCCTTGTCTGGATGATCGAAGCTTCCGTTGTAGTGGTCGTCGTCGCCACACCGGCGGTCTTGGCAAAAAAGGCCCGGATCGAGACAGCATTGGTGGTGTCGTCGGCACCCTGGTCGATCACCTTGAGCACGTCTTCGGAACCGATGATCGAGGCTGTAACCTGAACACCCCCCGTCCCCCAGCCATAGGGCATCGGCATCTCACGGCTGGCGAATGGAACCTGGTAGCCGGGGATCGCGATGCCCTTGAGGATCGCGCGGCGGATCATCCGCTTGGTCTGCTCATCCAGATAGGCGAAATTGTAGCTCGCCAACCCCTGACCAGACGTCTGTGTGAGTTGCGCGTTCATTCCGCTGCCTCCATGGTGTCATCGGTGGATGCGGTGGCATCGTCTGAAGCGTTGCTTGCAAAATGCTCGGCACGCATGCGGCGCACCAGATCGAGTTCCGCCTGGAAGTCGACATAATGCGGCAGCTTGAGATGTTCGACGAAGCCGGTCGCCTGCACATTGTCGCAATGCGACAGCACAAATTCTTCGTCCTGGGCCGGTGCGATGATGTCCTCGCCGAGTTCGGATGCCCGCAGAGCCCGGTCGCACAGCGACATCGCCATCGCCTTGCGCTCGGCCTGACCGAACACCAGACCATAGCCGCGGGTGAACTGCGGCGGCACCTTGGCCGAGCCCTTGAACTGGTTGACCATCTGGCATTCCGTCAACTTCACCCTGCCGATTGTGACCGCGAAGCCAAGCTCCGGGATCATCATCTCTACATCGACTTCGCCAATGCGGATCTCACCGGCAAAGGGGTGGCTGCGCGCATAGCCGCGCTGGGTCGAATAGGCGAGTGCGAGCAGAAAGCCTTCGTCGCCGCGGGCCAATGTCTGCAGCCGCGCGTCGCGCCCCATCGGATACTCGGTTGGGGTGCGAGTGATGTCCGCAACGTGAGAAGAATTGTCGGCAACCGGATCATCTTCAATCAGCCCCTCGTCGCCAAGAATATCGGACACGCGGACAATCTTTTCGCCTGTGTCAGGCCCCGTTTCGGGTCCATCGATCGGCTCGTCTGCGGCCAGATCCGGATCGAGCAGCCGGTGCGTGTAGTCGAAGGTCGGCCCAAGCAATTGTCCGCCCGGCAGGTCCTTGTAGATTGCAGAAACCCGGCGTTCGACCAGCATGTTTCCGGTATCAACCGGCTCGGAATGGCCGAACCGCGGCAAAGTGGTCCGGTAGGCACGCAACAGGAACACGGCTTCGATCAGATCGCCCCGCGCCTGCTTGATCGCAAGGGCGGCGAGTTCTGGGTCGTAGAGCGAGCCCTCGGCCATGACCCGGTCGACCGCAAGCGACAATTGCCCGGCGATCTGCGCAAGGGTCAGCGCCGGAACGCTTCGATCCCCGCGCCGCCGGTCGGCCAGCAGACGATGTGCATTGGTGATGGCGGCTTCCCCGCCCTTGACGGCAACATACATGGCTCAAGCCTCCGGCATGATCAGACGGGCGCTGCGCGGCAGAGCGGCAACGCCATCGGGAGCGGCAAGGATCAGATCCACACCGCGCGGGAAAGCAGCACGGTTGGCGCGCCACTGCGCAGCAAAATGCTGCGGCATCGGATCCGGCGCGAGAGTGCTCTGACCGTCGATACCCGGACCTTCAAGCACCAGCTGCGGGCCTTTTGTCAGCGTCTCGACCTGAAGGATCAGCGTTGTCGAGCGATCGGGATATTCCTGCGTCCCCAATGCAAACCCATTGAGTGAGGACAGTCTCTGCGGCGCAGCCACCAGCGCAAATGCAGCCTCGGACTGGTAAGGCGTCGTGGGCGCCCCGGTGTGAAACACCACCCAGTCCCGCACCATGCCTGTTTTCGCCATCGATGGATCGAGCCAGACCGTTGTGTCGGCATCCGCGAGAGCGCAAATCACGGCGCCTGCCACGGGACCCAGAGGGGGCGGCGGCGCGGTGAATTCGGGAAAGTGATGCACGGTGCCAGGCCGGGCCATCGCATCCATCACGGCGCGGAAGACCTGCTGTGAGGCCTGCACAGGATCGCTGAAACCGCCATCATAGGCGGAGGCTTTTTCGACAACATCGACCATCAGTCTTCTCCCCTGACCATCGTGAAGAAATTGACCTTTGTCGCAGCCGTTTCGGTGCGCATATTGGCATCCGATGCCAGTGCCAAAGCCTCAAGCGGCGCGACAATTCCGGTTTCGATCGCGTCCGCATGGCCTGGATCGAGCGCCAGTGCGTCAATCACCGCGACCAGTTGCGCCTTGCGTGCATCGCGTCCGGCAATCATCGCGTGGCCCACATGGCCCGATCCAACGCGAACGGTCACCCGCGTCGCGGAAACCTCTCCGGCATGAAACGGCTGACCGCTGCCACCGATCCGCCCCTGCAGAGCAATCAGCCCGATCTCAGGGCCGCGCAACAATTCGACGGACGGATCGAGCCCGGTCGCCTTCCAATGCGCCAGCAATGCATTGGCCGGCGCTTTGGCAAGCACCGAAAGCCGCCGCTTGCGCGCCGATATCTCCGCCTCGACGGATTGTTCCGGCCCAGGTTCCGCAAAACCCATCTGTTTCTCCTTAATTTGTCTATTTATCTAGACAACTATATGATTTAAGATACACATAAATGGTGGATATGACGAGCCTGTGACAGGATGGGAAAAACAGCTGTGAACACACTTGAGCGAAGAACCGGAATTGCACTGTGGCGCCAGGTCGCGGATCAGATCCGGCAGGGCGTGATCACCGGGCTCCAGGCCAACGATCGCTTGCCGCCGGAAGCAGAACTCGCCGCCCGTTTCGGGGTCAACCGCCACACCGTGCGATCGGCCATCGCCGCACTTGAAAAAGAGGGCATTGTCCGCGCCGAACAGGGCCGTGGCACCTTTCTCAACGACCGCAAGCGCCTGCGGTATCCGATCGGCCAACGCACACGGTTTTCCTCGGGGCTCCAGAGCCAGGCACGAACCCGCTCGGGAAAACTGATATCGAGCCAGACCTGCCCTGCTCCGTTGAAGGTCTCCGAAGCTCTCGCACTGGCAAGCGGGGCCGAGGTTGTCCGGCTTGAGACCGTGTCCTCTGCCGACGGAGTGCCTGTCTCAGCCGCCACATCATGGTTTGAGGCTGCACGGTTTGCCGAGATCGCGGAAATCTATGGACAGACAGGATCCATCACCGCGAGCCTGGCGCTGCTTGGGGTCGCCGATTACACCCGGAAATCCACTGGAATACAGGCGCGGCATGCCAGCAAGGAAGACCTTGATCTGCTCGCCCTTTCACCGGGCGCGATCGTGCTTTTGACCGAGGCAGTCGACATTGACGCCGAGGCAAAACCGGTCCTCTTCGGCCAATCGAGATTTGCGGCAGACCGCGTTGAACTGGCTATCGAGAATACGGTTTCCCCACCTCCACAGGCCGCATCCAAGGAAGAAATGGCATGAGCCATCGTTCTGGCCTTCACAGCAACCGTCACAAAACTGAAAAACGCGCGTCACAAAACTGAAAACGGAATCGTGTCTAAGCCTGCCCGCAAGACGATTGCTCAAGGCACAGGCCGAACCGTGACACAATCCTACCGCACCATCTTCCTTTCCGACGTCCATCTCGGCACGCCCGATTGCCAGGCGGATCTGCTGATAGACTTCCTGCGCGAGCATGACGCGCCGACAATTTATCTCGTCGGCGACATCATCGATTGCTGGCGGATGAAGCGCAAAGGCTTCTACTGGCCGCAATCCCACAACGATGTGGTCCAGAAACTCCTGCGCAAGGCGCGCAAGGGCACGCGTATTGTTTATGTCCCGGGCAATCACGATGAGTTGCTGCGCGACTATCAGGGCATCCATTTCGGCGGCATCGAGGTGCTTGAGCGCGATGTGTTTGAAACTGCCGATGGCAAGCGCCTGCTGGTCATTCACGGCGATGAATTCGACATGGTGGTGATGAACCACCGCTGGCTCGCCCATCTTGGCGACATGGCCTACGGCTTCGCCATGTGGACCAACAAATGGCACAACCGCACCCGCAAGTTGCTGGGTCTGCGCTACTGGTCGTTTTCCCGCTGGGCCAAGCTCAAGGTCAAAAGCGCGGTCAACTTCATCTCCGATTTCGAGGAAGTGCTGGCAGATGAAGCCCGCAAGCACGACGCCGATGGCGTCATCTGCGGCCACATCCACCATGCCGCCAACGAAATGCGCAACGGCATCCGCTACATCAACACCGGCGATTGGGTCGAAAGCTGCACCGCGATTGTCGAGCATGATGATGGCCGCATGGAACTGATCGACTGGTCACGCAGGATACCCGCCAAAGCCGGGCTTGAGCCGCAGACCGAAACGCCCAAGAGCATCGTCGCTGCTCACGAGGCCGCCTGATGGCCCTCGCCGCACTCTGCCGCAACCGGGCTTCCCTCTCCAAACCCACCCCCAGAACCAATCGAGGATAGTCTCATGGTCATGATTGAAACTCCCTCGGTCGGTGCCCGCATCGACGGCGCAGTGGTCCGCAACACGGCGCTGTCCTCCACCGGCCTGCTCGAACGCATTTTCTCCGCCGCCTTCCACGGTCTGGTCTACCCTCAGATCTGGGAGGACCCGATTGTTGACATGCAGGCGCTCGACATCAAGCCGACGGACACGCTGGTGACCATCGCTTCGGGCTCATGCAATGTGATGTCCTATCTCACCGCCAATCCGGCACGGGTGATTGCAGTGGATCTGTCTCCCGCCCATGTGGCGCTGGGCAAGCTCAAGCTTGCAGCCGCCCAGCATCTGCCCGGCCATGCGGCGTTCTCCAACATGTTCCGTTACGCCAATCTCAAGACCAATATCGCGCTTTACGACCGTCACATTCGTCCCCATCTCGATGCCGAGACCCGGACCTATTGGGACGGGCGCGATCTCTCAGGCCGCCGCCGCATCTCGAAGTTCGCCCGCGGGTTCTATTCCACCGGCCTGCTTGGACGCTTCATTTCCATAGCCCATCTGCTTGGCAAAATGTACGGCGTCGATCCGCGCGAACTGCTCAGGATGGACAGCGTAGAAAAGCAGCGCGAATTCTTCGAGACCAACATCGCACCGGTCTTTGACAGCCGCAGCTTTAAGGCACTGACTTCGATACGGGCTTCGCTGTTCGGTCTTGGCATTCCGCCGGCGCAGTATGAAGCCCTCGCCGGCGACGCCGAGGACGGCATGATCGGCGCGCTGAGAACGCGTACCGAACGCCTGGCCTGCGGCTTCCCGCTCAAGGACAATTACTTCGCCTGGCAGGCCTTTGGCCGGCGCTACCAGTCCGGTGAAACCGTGAGCCTGCCGCCCTATCTCGAAGCGCGGAATTTCAATGCCGTTCGCGACAATGCTTCCAGGGTCAACATCGTCAATGAAAGCATCACCGCCATGCTTGCGGCACGGCCCGCCAAATCGGTCGACGCTTACGTGCTGCTAGATGCTCAGGACTGGATGACCGACCAGCAACTCTCCGAACTCTGGGCCGAAATCACCCGCACCGCAACCCCCGGTGCGCGGGTGATCTACCGCACCGCCGCCGCACCTTCGCCGCTTCCCGGCCGGGTGCCCGCCGGCATTCTCGACAAATGGGACTACCGCACTGAAGAGAGTCTTGAACTCGGCAAGCAGGACCGCTCCGCAATCTATGGCGGCTTCCATCTCCACATCAGACGCGGAAGCACGCAATGAGCACGGCCTCTGCCAGCGCGGACATGATGGATGGCATCTACCGCTATCAACGCCACATCTATGATCTGACGCGGCGTCACTACCTGCTCGGTCGTAATGATCTGATCGCAACCCTGCAACCGCCTCCGGGCGGATCGATCCTGGAAGTCGGCTGCGGCACCGCCCGAAACCTGATCCTGACCGCGCGCCGTTACCCCGAAGCGCAGCTGTATGGCTTGGACATATCAGCCGAAATGCTCAAATCCGCACAAGCCAATATTCGCGCCAACAATCTGGAGCACCGGATCAGGGTGGCGAAGGCAGATGCCACCAGATTTGATGCCGAAGCGCTGTTCGAACGGGCCATGTTCGACCGGGTTTTCTGTTCCTACAGCCTGTCGATGATCCCCGGCTGGGAGAACGCTCTTGAGCAAGCATGCCAGGCTGTCGCAGCGCAAGGTGAATTGCATGTGGTGGACTTCGGGCAGCAAAGCCAATTGCCCGCCTGGTTCGGCAAGGCACTCAAGGCCTGGTTGGCGCGATTTCACGTCACCCCGCGGGAGCGCCTCGGCGATGCCATGACCGGGCTCGCGACCCAAACCGGGGGAACGCTTTCCTTCCGGTCGATTTACAGGGATTACGCCAGGATCGGCGCAATCCGCCTGCCTTGAACACGCCGCCGGTTGATACTACACCGCACCGCCGACCTCACTTTGGGACACGGCCACGGATTTGAGAATCGCAAAACAATCCACGCCGGGCACAAGCTCGAGCGCCTGCGCCGAACGCCGGGTGATCCGGGCCAGAAGCACATCCTCGCCAGCCCGAAACTGAACGATCGCGCCCGGTCCGTCGCCAAACCGGACCGCCATGACCGTGGCCGGAAACACATTGAGCGCAGACAAGCCTTCCGGCTTGGCCCGAGACAGGATCACATCCTGCGCCGGGATCCGCACGCTCAGCCTTGTGCCGATCGCCGCCTCGACACGCGGCAGCCAAAGCGCCCCGCCGGATGCCTCCAGCCTTGTCAGCCCGTCGTCTTCCTGCGCAGCGACCACCGCGTGCAGCGATGCACCTGCAGTTCGAACACCCAGGACGGGCACAGTGTCGGGATCGGAGAGCACTTGCGCCGCGGGGCCTGCCCTCACCACACGCCCCGCCTCCATCAGCACCAGGGTCGAGGCCAGCCGTGCCACCTCGGCCATCGAATGGCTGACATAGAGCACCGGCACTGCAGTCGTTGCACTGAGCCGCTCCAGATAGGGCAGGATCTCCGCCTTGCGCGCCTCGTCGAGCGCTGCCAGCGGCTCATCCATCAGCAACATTTTCGGATTGGCAAGCAACGCACGACCGATCGCCACCCGCTGCTTCTCTCCACCGGACAAGGCACCGGGACGCCGGTCCAAAAGATGCGCAATGCCCAACATATCGATCACCTGATCGAAATCCGGGCCATCCTTGAGAGCAGAAAACCAGCGCCCGTACTCAAGGTTCTGGCGCACGCTCAGATGCGGAAAAAGCCGCCCTTCCTGAAACACGTAGCCAAGCCGGCGTTTGTGCACCGGAACCGAAATCCTGCGGCCGGCATCAAACAGCACCTGATCGTCGAGACTGATTTGCCCGCTTTGTGGCCGCAAAAGCCCCGCAATGGCGTTGATCACCGTGGTCTTGCCCGAACCGGACCGGCCAAAAAGTGCCGTGACACCAGAAGGTGCCTCAAAATTCACATCGAGCGCAAAGCCGCCGAAATCATGGGCAATCCGAACCGAGACGCTCATGAGCCCGCAATCCGTCTTGCCACGGCCCGGCCAACCCATTCCGACAGGAGCAGTGCCGCCAGCGCAATCGCCACCGCGATCAGCACCAGCTGGAACGCTTGCGCATCACCACCCGGAACCTGCAGGAAACTGTAGATCGCCGAGGGCAATGTCTGGGTCTGACCTGGAATGTTGGAGACAAAGGTGATTGTCGCACCGAACTCGCCCATCGCCTTGGCGAAAGCCAGGATCGCACCCGCGATCACCCCGGGCAGGATCAGCGGCAGCGTGACCGTCATAAACACCCAGATCCGCGACGCGCCCAGCGTCGACGCCGCCTCTTCGAGCTTCGGATCAACCGCTTCGATGGCAAGCCGGATAGCCCTCACCATCAAGGGAAACGCCATCACCGCAGCCGCCAGCGCCGCCCCGGTCCAGCGAAAGGCGAACACCAGTCCGAATGTCTGTTCAAGAAAACCGCCGATCGCGCCGCGCCGCCCGAAAGTCAGCAACAGAAGATAGCCGGTCACCACCGGAGGCAGGATCAGCGGCAAGTGAACCAGACCATTGAGCGCCTGCTTGCCCCAGAACTCGTAGCGCGCCAGCACATAGGCAACCGCCACGCCAATCGGCAGGCTCAGCACGGTGGCCCAGAACGACACCTTGAGCGACAGCGCCACCGCGCTCCACTGGTCAGGGGTCAACCAGTCAGCCATCGCCCTGCCGGGAAAGAACAGAGAAACCCTGCGCCCTGAAATGCGCCGACGCTGACGGGCTCTTCAGCGCCTCAAGCAACAATTCGGCATCTGCATTTTCCGAAGCAGCAACACGCGCCGCCGGATAAACAATCGGATCATGGCTGCCTTCAGGAAACACGCCGATCACACTCACAATGTCTTGGGAAACCGCATCGCTGGCATAGACAATGCCGTAAGGCGCTTCGCCCGCAGCCACCAGCGCCAGCGCAGCGCGCACATTGTCAGTCTGCGCCACCTTTGGCGCCAGCGCATCCCAAAGCCCCAGACTGCTCAGCGCCTGTTTGCCATAGATCCCGGCGGGAACCGCATCCACCAGCGCCATCGCAAGCTTTTCGTCTCCCAAAAGACCCGCCAGATCGAGTTTGGCGTCAAGTTCAACCCCCGCTCCGTCAGCACCATGCGCGACAAGCACAAGCTGATTGCCCACGAGATCGGTTCGGCTCTCTGCACTGATCAACTTCGCCGATTGCAGATAATCCATCCAGCCGCTGGAGGCAGAGATGAAAACATCAGCCGGTGCTCCCTGCTCGATCTGACGCGCCAATTGCGAACTGCCTGCATAGGAGATCGTCAGTCCCTTGCCGGTTTGCGCGCGCCAGTCATCCGCCACGGCATCAAGCGCGGTTTTCAAACTGGCGGCGGCGAACACCAGAACATCATCCGCCCGCGCCATGGCGGATGTCAGCACAAGGCCGACCAATGCCAGCGCACCGGCCACATGGCGGATCAAACGGGCTGGCATGGACGCGCTCCTGATTGATAACACTGCCACCGAAGTACCAGTGAGAGCCCTTCGCTGGCAAGCACCATCCCCTTCAACCGCGTGAAGCGCAATTCAAACCATCAAGGGTGTCAAAGTGTCGAAGGGCCGGATGTTTGAAGAGTGACACTGCGGTGACATGACGTGCTGACAAAGCATGACCACATTGACCCCGACCCGCGAAGGACCCATGCACATGAACAATGCCACTAACATCGCGCCGGGTCTGGCCGGAAACCACCGCATGATCCACGCGTACGGCATGACGGCCAGCTATCAGCCCGTTTCCGACGCGGATCACTATGATTTCCGCAGCACCTATTGCATGGCCGCAGCCAAGACCTTCCAGCCTAATAACGATCTGCTAACACGTGAGGAGCTTGACGAGCTGTGCACAGTCTTGCTCGAAAAAGGCGTGCGCAAGCAATCGGCTGACCAGCGGCAAGCCGCAAGGGCGCAAAAACATATAGCAATTTGATCCGCCGCCCCACCTTGCATATCAGATGCAGGGCGCATGAACAAGGTGACACTTTACCACCAAGGACTCCCAGCTCAACCGCTATTCAACCAAGATTTATTAAAGCTGCGAACGCCGCATCCATCGTTCCCTTGAGATGCTCGGACCCGTACAAATTTCCGCATGGATTACCCCCGTGGAGCGAAAAAAGCGAGTGTGATAAATCGGGAACCCTACAACACACGTGGGCGGGGTACAACAATCAAATTTATTGCCGAGGCTCTCCAAGGGTTTAAACACATCCATGAAATCCGCCACATTAAACAAATCGCCCGTAAGGGTCGAGTGTTTGGTAGTC